>JANNKC010000020.1:0-23249 GCA_031396105.1 Anaeromyxobacter sp. | reverse complement strand
GAACCCGCGCGCCTCGGCCAGGAACTCCTCGACCCCGAAGCGGCGGTCCACGGCGGCGCCGGAGGCGCAGGTCTCGTAGCTCCAGCAGGCGCCGCCTCCGTCGAAGAAGACCACCAGGTCGCCACCCGTGCCCGGGCTCACGGCCAGGCCGGTGGTGGAGCCGTCGCCGCAGGTGGCCACCTCCTCGGGCGCGTTCCCTCCGTCGAAGGGGACCCACCACCAGCCGTCGCCGGCGCCGTCGCCGTCCACGTCGAGCTCGCCGGCGGCCGGGAAGGTGAGCGGCGTGCCGAGCGGGGGCTTCCCCTGGAGGCCCTTCTTGACGATGGGCGAGGTGTTGGGGGCGCAGGCGGCGACCGCGAGGAGCAGCAGCAGGGCGCTCGCGTGGCTGGACCGCCGTTCCATGGTGCGTCCTCCGATCTGGCCGGCGAGTTGAGCCGAACGGAGGATCCGGCGCAAGGGTGTAGGGCGGTGTGGACCTCGCGCCGGCACGTGGGCGCACCCCGGGGGCCCACCCGGCGCCCTTCGGGTATCATCCGCCGCCATGGCCTCCGGCACGATCCTCATCGTCGACGACGAACCCAACATCCGGCGCGCCCTCCGCATGGTGCTCGAGCCCGAGGGGTACGCCCTGCTCGACGCCGAGAGCGGCGAGGCGGCCCTGAAGCTGCTGGAGGCCGAGCCGGTCGACCTCGGCATCTTCGACATCCGCCTGGGCGGCATGACCGGCCTGGACCTCCTCGCCAAGGCGCGCGAGCTGTGGCGCGACCTGCCGGTGGTGGTGGTCTCCGGCCACGCCGAGGCGCCCGACATCGTGACCGCCATGAGGCGCGGCGCCGCCGACTTCCTGCAGAAGCCGCTCGACCGGGACCGGGTGCTGGTGACGGTGCGGAACGCGCTGGAGCGCAAGAGCCTGGGCGAGCGGGTCCAGTCGCTCTCGGCGCGGGGACCGCGCTTCGACGACGAGATGGTGGGCGAGAGCAAGGCCATGGCGGCGCTGCGCGAGGCCATCGCCAAGGTGGCGCCCACCAACGGCCGCGTCCTCATCCTGGGCGAGTCCGGCACCGGCAAGGAGCTCATCGCCCAGGAGCTGCACCGCCGCTCCAGGCGGGCGGCCGGTCCCTTCGTCAAGGTGAACTGCGCCGCCATCCCCTCCGAGCTCATCGAGTCGGAGCTCTTCGGCCACGAGAAGGGCTCCTTCTCCGGGGCCGGGGCGCGGCGCCGCGGCCAGTTCGAGGTGGCCGACGGCGGCACCCTCTTCCTGGACGAGATCGGCGACATGAGCCCCTCGGCGCAGGCCAAGGTGCTGCGCGCCCTGCAGACGGGCGAGGTGACGCGGGTGGGCAGCGAGAAGGCCTTCACGGTGGACGTGCGCGTGGTGGCGGCCACCCACCAGGACCTCTCGATCATGGTCCGGGAAGGGACCTTCCGCGAGGACCTCTTCTTCCGGCTCAACGTGGTGCCGCTCAGGAGCCCGCCGCTGCGCGAGCGGCTCGACGACGTGCCCCGCCTGGTGGAGCGCTTCGTCACGCTGGCCTGCCGCGAGAACGGCCTGAAGCCGAAGCCGGTGGACGCCGCGGTGGTGGAGCGGCTGCAGGTCCACCGCTGGCCCGGCAACGTGCGCGAGCTGCGCAACGTGTGCGAGCGCATGGCCATCATGAGCGGGCCGCGCATCACCCTGCCCGACGTGCCCGCCGAGGTGGGCCCGCGCCCGGCGGCCCCCGACGCGCCCCCGGGGGCGACGGACCTGACCGGCTACGGCGAGGTGGCGCTCAAGGACCTGCGAGACCTGGTGGAGCGCGACTACATCCTGAAGAAGCTGGAGGAGCACGACTGGAACATCACCCAGGCGGCCCAGGCGCTCGGGGTGGAGCGGACCAACCTCCACAAGAAGATCAAGCAGCATGGCCTCTCGCGCGCTCACCGCGGCGTCGCCTCCGAGGGCGCCGGCGAGGGCGCCGAGGACTGACCGAGGGTCAGCCCTCACCCTCCGTGTCTGGCGGCGCCGCCTTCCGGACCGCTAGCCTTCGGCCACGCACCGGGGGCGCGTCGGGAGGCGCGCATGAAGATCGATCAGGACATCCTCGAAGAGGCCGTGGCGCGGGGCGAGATCACCTCCGACCAGGCCGCCGCGTTGCTCGCCGCGGCCGGACGCCGGCGCTCCGCGCTGCCGGCCCCGACGGCCGAGCCACCCCCGTGGCCGGCCCTCGCCGCCGGCCTCGTCCTGGCCCTCGGCAGCGGCCTGGCCGTCGCCACGGCGTTCGAGCAGCTCGGCTTCCCCGGTCTGGCCGTCGCCGCCACGGCCCTGGCGCTGACCCTGCTGGCCGCCGGCCGGCAGCTCTTCACGGCCAGCGGCGGCGCCCGCGGACAGGTGCTCCTCTCCGGCGCGGTGGTGTTGGCCCCCCTGGCCGCCCACGGCGTGGCCCGCACCGTCGGCCTGGGCCAGCCCTTCGCCGCCAGCCCCGGCACCCTCTTCGACTGGCTGGCCGGCCCCTGGTTCCCCGTGCAGGCCACCACCGCGCTGGCCGCCGCCCTGGCGCTGAACGCCTTCCGCATCCCCTTCCTGGCCGCCCCGCTGGCCGCCAGCGTCTGGTTCGCCGCCCAGGACGCCGCGCCGCTCCTCTTCGGCCCGGACCCGACCTGGGGGCAGCGCGCGCTCGTCTCGGCGCTCTCCGGCTGGCTCTTCCTGGCGGCTGGACTGGCGGTGGACGGCCGCACCCGCGGCGACGTGGCCTTCTGGCTCTACCTGCCCGGCCTCATCGCCCTCACCGGCGGCCTGGTCACCTGGACCGGGGCGAGCGCGCTCTCGGTGGTGCTGGTCGCCTGGCTGCACGCCGGCCTGGTGCTCGCCTCGCTGATCCTGGCGCGGCGCAGCTTCGCGGTGGCGGGGGCGCTCGGCCTGGCGGCCGCGCTGGGGCGGCTGGCCGACGACCTGCTGGACACCGCCGCCCTCTCCTTCGCCCTGGCCGCGGTGGCGCTGGCCACGGTGGGGCTGGGCCTCCTCTACCACCTTCACCACGCCAGGCTGGAGGCGCTGCTGCTGGCTCGCCTGCCGCGCGGCCTGCAGCGCCTGCTGCCGCCCCCGCGCGGGTAAGATGGCGGGCCCATGCCCGCCACCCACGCCATCCCCGGCCTGCCCCCCGCCGAGCTCCGCGCCCCGGAGAGCGCGGCGCGCCTGGCGCGCCTCGCCAGGGCCTGCGGACCGCGGACCGACGAGGTGGCCGCGCTGTGCCGGCTGGCGCCGGATCCGGACATGGCGCTGGCCGGCGTGGAGCGCTTCCTCGACGCCGCCGGGGCGCTGCCGGCGGAGGGCGACCTGCTGGAGGCCCTCACGCTGCTGTGCGGCGCCTCCACCATGCTGGCCGCGCTGCTGGCGCGCCACCCCGGGCTGCTGCGCCGCGCCGCCCGCTCCCCCTGGCTGGTCCGCCCGCGCAGCGAGCCCGAGCTGCGCCGCCTCCTCGAGCGCGCCGGCCGCCGGCTGGGCCAGGACGACGTGGCGGGCTTCCACCGGCTGCTGCGCCGCCTGCGGGCGCGCGAGGTGGTGCGCATCTCGCTGCGCGATCTCAGGCGCGCCCGGGTCAAGGAGGTCACCGCGGAGCTCTCCTCGCTGGCGTGCGCCTGCATCGACGCCGCCGTTCGCTTCCACGACCGCCGCCTGCGGGCCCGGCACGGCCCTCCCGCCGGCCTGGAGGACCGTGAGCCCGGCGCCGGGTTCTGCGCGCTCGCCATGGGCAAGCTGGGGGCCCGCGAGCTCAACTTCAGCTCCGACGTGGACCTCCTCTACGTCTACGGGGTGGACGGGCAGACCGCCGGGGCGCGGAGCACCACCCACTTCGCCTACTACGCCAAGCTGGCGGAGCTGGTCACCGAGGCCATCGCGGGTCAGACCGAGGACGGCTTCGTCTTCCGCGTCG
This sequence comes from Anaeromyxobacter sp., assembly GCA_031396105.1. Classification (GTDB taxonomy): domain Bacteria; phylum Myxococcota; class Myxococcia; order Myxococcales; family Anaeromyxobacteraceae; genus JADKCZ01. The sequence goes on along the minus strand of JANNKC010000020.1, from coordinate 19,338 downwards.
ACCTCAACCTGCGGCCGGACGGGCGCAGCGGCCCCATCGTCAACAGCCTGCGCGCGGCCGAGATGTACTACCAGGCCTTCGGCCGCAGCTGGGAGCGCAACGCCATGGTCAAGGCGCGCGCGGCCTGCGGCGACGTGGCGGTGGGCGAGGAGCTGCTGCGGCAGCTCGAGCCCTTCGTCTGGCGGCGCAGCCTGGACCTGGAGGTGGTCTCGGAGATCCAGGCCATGAAGGCGCGCATCGACGTCCGCGCCGGGGCCGAGGGGCGCGACGACCTCAAGCTGGGTCGCGGCGGCATCCGCGAAGCGGAGTTCTTCGTCTCGGCGCTGCAGCTCCTGCACGGCGGGCGGCCCGAGGCCAAGGCGCTGCGGGAGCGGGCCGTGCTGCCCGCGCTCGACCGGCTGCTCTTCGCCGGCATCGTGCCCTCGCGCGACCGCGACGACCTGGCCGACGCCTACCTCTTCCTGCGCCGCGCCGAGCACCGCGTGCAGATGGTGGCGGGGGCGCAGACCCACCGCCTGCCGCCGCCGGCCGAGCGGCTGGCGCTGGCGCGCGCCATGGGCCACGCCACGCTGGAGAGCTTCGAGGCGGCCCTCTCGGCCCACCGCGAGAAGGTGGCGCGGCTCTTCGCCGGCCTGCTGGGCGCCCAGGCCGAGGCCGCCCCGCTCGACGGCGAGCTGGCCCTGCTGGCCGACGCCCAGGTGGAGAAGCCGCGGCGGCTGGCGATCGCGCTCAAGCGCGGCCTGCAGGACGGCGAGCGGGCCGTGGCGGCGCTGGACGCCATGGCGCGCCGCCGCACGCCCTTCTCGCCGCTGGGGGACCCGTCCGCCGCCGTGGCGCTGCTGGCCGACGCGCTGGGCACGCCCGACCCGGACCAGGCGCTCAGCCACCTCTCCGACTTCGCCTCGGCCCTGCGAAACCCGGAGCCCTACTTCAAGCTGCTGGCCGAGCGGCGCCGGGCGGCGCGCTTGCTCCTCTCCCTCTTCGGCACCTCCGACTTCCTCTCCAAGCGCTTCCTGCGCCACCCCGAGCTCATCGACGCCCTGCTGCGCGCCGACCAGGTGGAGCCCGAGAAGTCGGCCGAGGCCATGGGCGCCGAGCTCGACGAGCGGCTGGCCACCGCCGGCGGCGCCCAGCCGGCACAGCCAGGCAACGCCGGCCTGGACGACCGGCTGGAGCGCGCCCTGGGCGAGCTGCGCCGCTACAAGAACGAGGAGGTGCTGCGCATCGCGGTGCACGACATCGCCGGCGTCGTCGACCTGCCGCTGGTGTCGGCGCAGCTCTCCGACCTGGCCGAGGCCTGCCTGACCCGCTGCCTGACGCTGGCCGAGGCGGAGGCCGCCGCCAAGGGCTACCTGCCGGCCAGCCGCCTCTGCGTGGTGGGCATGGGCAAGCTGGGCGGGCGCGAGCTCGGCTACCACTCGGACCTCGACCTCATCTTCCTCTACCCGGGCGGCGCCGCGGCCGGCTTCGAGCGCTACGCCCGGCTGGCGCAGCGCTTCATGGCCTACCTGCAGATGCCGTTGCGGGAAGGCAGGCTCTACCAGATCGACACGAGGCTGCGCCCCTCCGGCAACCAGGGCGCGCTGGTCATCGGGGCCGAGGGCTTCACCCGCTACCACGTGGGCGAGGCGCTCCCCGGCGGCGAGACGCGCGACGGCGCCGGCGGCCCGGTGCGCTCGCAGCTCTGGGAGCGGCAGGCGCTGCTCCGTGCCCGCCTGGTGGCCGGCGACGCCGCGCTCTGGGAGCAGATCCGGGAGCAGGTCATCCTGCCGGTGGTCTACGGGCGGCGCGAGGACCGGGCCGCGCTGGCGGCCGAGATCCGGCGCATGCGGGAGCGCATGGAGAGCGAGCTGGCCCAGGAGGCCACCCGCGGCAAGAACCCCAAGACCGGCCGCGGCGGCCTGGTCGACGTGGAGTTCGCCGCCCAGTTCCTGCAGCTCCTGCACGGCCACGATCACCCCGCCATCCGCACCGGCTCCACGCCGGTGGCGCTCGCCCGGCTTCGCGCCGACGGCCTGCTGCGCGAGGCCGACCACGACGCCCTGTCCAAGGGGTACGACTTCCTGCGCCGGGTGGAGCTGCGGCTGCGCATCGTCCACGACTACGGGGTGGACCACCTGCCCGACCGCGGGCCGGCCCTGGCGCAGCTGGCCAGGCGGCTCGGCTACTTCGGCGACGACCCGGGCGCCCGCTTCCAGGGCGAGTACGCGCGGGTCACGGCGGCGGTGCGCCAGGCCTTCGAGCGGGTGGTGAGCTAGCGGCGATCGCGATTCCCGCGCGGTCGTCTGGCGGCTGGCCCGGGGCTATGATGGCCGCATGCGTCAGCTCCTCGCGCTCCCCCTCCTGCTGGCCGCCCTCTGGGCGGCCGGCTGCTCCCGCGACCTGGACCTCCCCACCAGCACCCCGCCGCGCATCGACGCGGTCCGGCTGGTGGCCCGGGAGGGCGTGGCCGCGCCGGCCGGCGGCCTGCCGGTGCTGGCGGGCCAGCTCATGGCGCTGCGCGGCGGCGGCTTCCCGGCCGACGTGGCGCAGGTCCAGGTGCAGGTGGGCGGCGCCGTGGCCGAGGTGGTGGACCTGGCGCCCGACCGGCTGGTGGTGCGGGTCCCGGCCCTGGCCGCCACCGGCGCGGCCGACGTCTCGGTGACCGCCCCCTCCGGCTTTCGCACCGCCTCCGGCGCGGTCCGCTACGACGGCCCAGGCCAGCCCAGCGGGCTCTCCACCCGCGACCTGGAGACCGCCGTCCCGCTCTGGGCGCTCGTGCCGGTGGAGGGCGGCGCGCAGGCCGCCCCGGAGCTGGTGCTCGGCATCGGCGCCAGCGACAGCGCCCTGGTCTTCGCGGCCGGCCTGGGCGCCGCCTTCACCACCGTGCCGCTCGGCCTGGTCCCCTCCACCGCGGCGGCGCGCCTGGTGACGGCGCCCGCCTTGCCCGGCCCCGCCTCCCTGGAGGTGCTGGCGCTGGACCGCGACGGGAACCTCGCGGTGGGCTCCGTGCAGCTCGACGGCTCGCTCGGCGTGGTGGGCCGGCCGCGCCCCTCGCTGGTGGCCACCGGCCTCGTCACCAGCGACTGCAGCCACCCTCGGCTCCTCATGGCGCGCGGCCCGGCCGCGAGCAGCGCCGCGGTGGCCTGGCAGTCGCCGCTCGGGGCGCGCATCGCCGCGCTGGCGCGCGATCCGGACACCGGGTCCTGGTCGCTGCGCGGGCTGCCCCAGCCGCTGCCCGGGGCGGTCACCTCCTGGGTCTCCTCGGCGACGGTGACGGGCCAGGTCGTGCTCCTGGCCGGAGGCGCGGCCCTGACCTTCGACTCCGCGGCCGCGGCGCCCGCCCTGAAGACCTTCGAGCCGGTGGCCGGCACCACGCTGGCTGGCCTCCTGCAGGGTGGCGCCTGCGCCGGCCTCGGCGCGGTGACCGGGCTCGATGCCGTGACCACCTACCCGTGGGACGCCCCACCCGCCGGCGGCGGGCCGGGCCCGCGCGTCGCGACGGAGGCGGTGGCCGTCGCCTACCGCCAGGCCAACCTGGCCTGGGTGGCCACCTTCGACCGGCACGACCCGGCCGGCACGCTCCGCCGCGGCCTGGCCGGCGTGGCCGCCACGGCGCTGGCGCTGGCGCCGGACGCCCCCTACCTCTCCACCGCCGAACCCTTCCCGCTCGGCGCCTCGCTGGCCAACCTGCAGCGCTTCGCCCGGGCCACCGGGCAGACCGTGGGAAGCTGCGCCACCTCGCTGGTGGTGGACGCGGCGCTGCCGCTCGGCGCCGATGCGCTGTCGCTGGTGCCCGGCTTCGGCGGGCTGGTCCCGGTGAGCGCGGGCGCCCGCCTGCTGGCGCTCACCCCCGCCGGCGACGTCGAGTCCATCCTGCCCACCTCCATGACCAGCCTCGGACCGGTCTTCCGGCTGGCCGTCTACGGCGGCGTGAGCGTGTCCATGGCCACGGTGGAGGGCGTGGGCACCGCCCCGGTGGCGGTGGCCGAGCACGCCTTCGCCTCCCTGGGCGCCGCCTCGGCCCTCGACACCGGCTCGGCCGAGCTGGTGCTCCCGCTGGCCGGCGAGGCCTCGCCGCTGGCGCTGGGCGGCACCGGCTACGGCCGCGGCGCGGTCTGGCTCGGCGATGGGATCTCCGGCGCGCTGGCCTACGCGGGCGACGTGGCGGCCACCTCCACGCTGGACGCCCTGAAGGGCGGCTCGGCGGCGGTGGCGGTGTTCCAGCGCGACCGTTGCAACCCCGGTGCGACGCGCCTGTCCGGCTCGCGCCCCGTCAGCGGCGCCCCCGACCTGGTGGCGCAGGGGCCCGCCCGCGCCGGCGCGCTCGGCCTGGGCGGCCTGGCGCTCTACGGACCGGCCGACGCGCCCGTCTACCTGGCCGCCGGGGCGGAGCTGCGAGTCTACCGGTCCGACGCCGCCACCTTCTCCTGCCTGGCGCAGCTCTCCGGTCCGTCGGTGGTGGACTGGGCCGGCTGCGCGCCGTCCGCCACGCTCGACCTGGGCGCCGCCCCGCTCGACCTCACGCTCTCCGCCGGTGACGCCACGGTGGCGTCGCGCCGGCTCGACTCGAGGTGCGGGGCCTGCGCCCCGCCGCTGCAGTGCAGCGCCGTCCAGGCGTGCCTCCCCGGCGACACCGTCTGCCTGCGCTCCACCTGCCCGGTCCTGCCGGAGCTGGGGCTGGCCAGCGCGGCGGGCGCGCCCACGGTGCGCGGCCTGCCCACGCCGCCGGTCGGCGTGGCCGCCGACGCCGCCGCCGGCTTCCTGGTGACGCTCCCCTGCGATCCGGCGGCGCCGGCGGGCCGCTGCTTCGCCGACCAGACCTGCGCCGGGCTGCCCGCCGTGGGCGCCGGGCTGGGGGCGCTGCTCCACCTCGGCGAGGACGGCGGGGCGCTCACCTGCCTGGCGGTCCGCCCGTCGCTGGCCGGCCCGGTGGCGCTCACCCCCAACGGCGCCGAGGCCTGGGTGGTGGGGGCCTCCACCGACGGCTCGCTCGTGCTGACGCGCCTGGCGCTGCGCCGCCGGCCGTCCGACGGCGCCCTCGATCCCGGGCAGCGGCCCGCCCTGGCCGGCCGCCTCACGCTGGGCGCGGCCGCCGCCGTGCCGGCCGGCTTCCCGCTCTCCGGCATCGCCTTCGCGCCCGATGGGTCGGCCGCGGTGGTGACCGTGCCGGGCGAGTACCGGGTCTCGGTCATCGAGTAGCCCGTGCTGCCGCCCGACGAGGTCCTCGACGCCTGGAAGGCCCGGGTCCGCCCGCTCGAGGAGGCGGAGACGGCGCTGGTGCGCGCGGTGGTGAACCAGCCGCACTGGCTGCCCGAGCCGGACGAGCACGCGCTGCGCTACGCGCTCAACCTGGCGCGGCTCGGCCTGGTGCGCACGCCGGCCGGCGACGACCTCGACCTCGCTCCCGTGCTGGCGCCCTTCCGCGAGGAGGTGCTGGCGGTGGCGCCGTCCATCCTCACCCGGCCCGGAGGGGTGGACCAGGCGGCGGTGGCGCGCCTCGTGCCGCACCTCACGGCGCACGCCCGGACCTGGCGCGTCCGCGCGCTGGCCGCCTTCCCGGGCCGGCTGCCGGCCGCCGCGCTCGACGGTGAGTGCTGCGAGAAGGCGCTGGTGGTGGTCTGCGGCGGCGGCGGTGGCGTGGCCTGGTCCTACCTGGGCGCCTTCGACCTGCTGGAGCAGTACGGGCTGACGCCGCGCCTGCTGGCCGGCACCAGCATGGGCGCCGCGCTGGCGCTCTTCCGCGCCCGCGAGGTCCGCTGGCGCGCCGAGGCGGTGGCGGCGGTGGTCAAGGGGCTCTCCTTCCGCACCCTCTTCCGCTTCCTGCAGACCGAGTCGCGCTACGGCCTGCCGGCGGCCATGCGGCTCTACCTGCGCGCCGCCATCTCCGGCCACCTGGCCGCGCCGGACGGCGCCCTGCCCACGCTGCGGCAGCTCCCCATCCCGCTGGTGGTCGCCTGCACCGGCGTGCGCACCGGCGCCCTGCCACGCGAGCCCGAGTACTACGAGCACCTGCTCGACCTCCACGGGCGCACCGCGCAGCCGCACGTGGTGAAGCGCATGCTCACCGACATCTTCCAGGCGCTGGGCGAGTTCATGGTGCAGCGCGACCGCTTCGCCCGGGTCTACCTGGGCGCCGACGACGGGACCGAGGACTGCGACGCCATCGACGCGGTGGGCTTCTCCTCGGCGCTCCCCGGCGTCATCCACTACGACGTGCTGCGCGAGGACCCCCACATGCACCGGCTGCTGGGCGACCTGTTCCAGCGGCGCGACCTCTTCCGGCTGGTGGACGGCGGGCTGGTGGACAACCTGCCGGCGCGCACCGTCTGGGGGCTCTCGCAGACCGGGGTGGTGGGCACGCGCAACGCGCTGGTGCTCGGCCTCGAGGGCTTCGGCCCCAAGCTGACGCAGCCGCTCTGGTTCGGGCTGGAGCAGCTGGCGGCGCAGAACGTGGCGCGCAGCCGCCCCTTCGTGCACCTGCTCAAGAGCTACCAGCGCGTGCTCTCTCCGCTGGAGGTGGTGCCCGGGGAGCGGACGCTGGCGCGTGCCATCCAGGCCGGCAAGGCGGAGCTCCTGCCCGACATGCCGCTGCTGGCGCGGCTCTGCCGCCCCTTCCCCGCGCTCGCCTGAAGCGCCTCAGCGCGGCGCGGCCGCCACGGGCCGCCGCGGCCGGCCGGTGTCCGGGTCCTTGTCGGCCAGCCCGATGGCGAGCCGCATGGTGCGCCCCTCGCCGGGCGCGAGCCGCCGCCCCAGCCACTGCAGGCCGATGAAGATCTCGTTGGACGTGAGGGGCACCTGGAGCGCCGCGTCGGCGAACTGGCCCGGGCTGTTGGAGACGTAGACGTCGTCCGGCGGATCGTCGCCCAGCCACTCGATGTAGTTGGCGTGGCTGGACTTGATGTCGACGATGCCGGCCCAGCCGTGCCGGGCGAGGTCCACCTTCCCCTCGGTCGGAATCACCGCGCCCTCCACCCAGCCGACGTTGCCCTCGGCCGTGCCGAAGCGGCCCACCCATGGCTCGTCGCCGTACAGGTAGGAGTAGGTCACGGCCGCCGGCCCCAGCGCGGTGAGCCGGATGCCCAGCTTGAAGAAGGGCTCCCCGGCGGCGAAGTAGGCGAAGCGGTCCATGCGCAAGCGGCCGCGACGCAGCGTGACCTCGTGGTTGCTCTCCAGCACCACGCGCCGCGCGTCCTGTACCAGGATGCGGCTGCCGAGGAAGCGAAAGGAGCCCGGGTAGACCATCACGAAGCCCGGCCCGTCCATGTCCACCACCGCCTCGTTGACGCTGCACCAGACGTGGACCCAGCCGCCTGGCTCCCGGAGCGCCATGCCGCTCTGGTCCTGGTGGGCCAGGTCCCTGGAGACCTCCGGCGCTGCGCCTCCCACGAAGAGGCCGCGCGGGTGGCCGCCGTCGCTGTCCTCGTAGCGCCCGAGCAGCGTCACCAGCTCCCCCCCGTTGGCCAGCCGGTTGCGGACCAGGCCGCGGCCGGAGCGCTCATCCCATTCGAGCTCCAGCGAGGCCTCGCCGGGCGCCGGGGGTGGTCCGCCGGCGCCGAGCCAGCGCCGCAGCGGAGAGAAGGAAGCGCCCGCCAGCAGGCGCGAACCGTCGCCCAGGTAGAGGTCGTCCTTGAGCTCGAGCATCCGGCCGTCGCGGGCCTGGAGGAGGAAGATGCCGCGCCACCGCCCTTCGATCTCGACCCGGGTGGTGGCGAGCAGCAGCCCCGCCCCGGCGAGCGCCGTGAGCCCCGCACCGAGCAGCACCCGAGCCTTCCAGCCCACCGGGGCGGTCCCTGTCATCTGGCCTCCATGGCGCTCCTCGACCCCGCTGGGACAGGGCGGCGGCTCGCCGCGAGCAGCTTCTCACCTTACACCGGACTTCGTGCCTCAGCCCCGAATGAGGCTGGCCTCCTTCCGGGAACAAGGTGGAAGGTCAGGGGGTTGGACTCTGAGACCCGGACGCGCCGGACCAGAACATTTGACCTTTCGAGTCCGTTTCGGCTAGATTCCCGTCCCCTTGCGTCAGTAACATAAAAAACGCTCAGATATCGCTAACTTGCGCAGGTCGCCGGCGGTGGGGGATGGAACGCCAGGCGGACCGCCGACCGAGGAGAGGCTGCAATGCGGACCCGATATGTCGATTTCGATGATCGCCACGAAGACCTCGCCGAGCGCATGCGCTCGCTGCCGGAGCAGGCCGAGGACTTCCTGAAGAAGTGGGAACTCTCGTGGCTCTATCACGAGAACGCGCTCGAGGGCGTGGTCTACACGAGCCAGGAGCTGGCGCTCGGGCTGGAGAACCAGCCGGTGGCCGACGCCACCTTCGTGGGGGCGTTCCGGGACATCCGGAACCACAAGACCGCCATCGATCTGGTGCGCGCGGAGGCCAGGGGCAAGAAGCTGAAGCTCAACCTGTCCATGGTGAAGAAGCTCTACGAGACGCTGGGGGCGGGCTTCGACGGGCGCAGCGTGGCCGAGTGGCGCAAGGACATGCCGCTCCACCGGAGCTACTTCCACGAGATCGCCCAGCCGGCCAAGATCCAGCCGGCGCTGCAGAAGGTCTTCGACGTGTGCGACTCGGTGGACTTCAGGAACGCCCACCCCATCCAGCAGGCCGTGAAGCTGCACCACGGCTTCATGCAGGTCTTCCCGTTCACCGACAACTCGGGCCGGGTGGCGCGCCTCTTCGTCAACATGATCCTGTTCCAGGCGGGGTACCTGCCGCTCATCATCCACGCCACGGATCGGCAGCGGTACTACGAGTCGCTGCGGCAGCCCGAGGCGGCGCTGCGCGAGCTGACCATGGACGCCGTCGAGAACGGGCTGGCGCACGCCGAGAAGCACTTCGCGGCGCTGGCGGCCGAGAAGGGCGGCGCGCGGAAGCTGGTTCGGTAGGCTGCGCGCGACCGGACCGAGGGCAGCGCCCTGGTGGCCCCTTCGGAGGGGGTCGCCGGGGCGTTCGCATCAAGAACCGCTGGAATCACGCCTGGTCCCGAGTCCTCTCCGGAGCCCCCGACCAACCATGGCGGCGCAGGGCTCGCCTATTGTATAGGTCCGCCCCCATGCTCCTCGGAGCCCACGAAGGAATCGCAGGCGGGGTCTCCACGGCGTTCGCACGCGCCGAGGAGGACGGGGCGGAGTGCCTGCAGATCTTCACGCGCAACGCCCGCGGCTGGGCGGCCAAGCCCCTCGAGGCCGAGGAGGTGGAGCGCTTCCGGTCCGAGGCCCATCGCACGGGGATGCCCGTGGCGGTCCACTCCTCCTACCTCATCAACGCCGCCGCCCCCGACGCCGAGATCCGCAAGAAGTCCTGGGCCGCGCTGGCCGACGAGCTCCTGCGCTGCCAGCAGCTCGGCATCCCCTCCCTGGTCTTCCACCCCGGCTCCAATCCGGACGAGGCCGAGGGGCTGAGGCTGGTGGCCGAGGCCATGGCCCAGGCCCTCGACGCGGTGCCGGGCACGGCCTGCCTCCTCACCGAGACCACCGCGGGCCAGGGGGCCTCGCTGGGACACACCTTCGAGCAGCTGGCCGCCATCCGCGACGCCATCCCCAAGGCGCTGCGCCGGCGGGCCGCCGTCTGCGTGGACTCCTGCCACCTCTTCGCCGCCGGCTACGACCTCACCACCGACGAGGGCTACGCCGCGACGTTCGCGGCGCTGGACCGGACGGTGGGCCTCTCCCAGGTGAAGGCCTTCCACCTCAACGACTCCAAGAAGCCGCTCGGCAGCCGCGTGGACCGGCACGAGCACATCGGCGAGGGCGCCATGGGGCGCTCCCCGTTCCGGCGCCTCGTCAACGACGCGCGCTTCGCCACCGTCCCCGCGTTCCTCGAGACCGAGCTGAAGTTCCGCGAGAACCTCGCGGTGCTGCGCTCGCTCCTCGCATGAAGGCCCCCGTGCTCAACGCCGCCCCCGCCGCCGCCGCCGCCGCCCACGAGCCCACCCGCAGCCGGGCCCGCGGCGCGACGCGCACCCACCGCATGACGCTGCGCGCCCGCTCGTCGGCGGCCCAGAAGGAGAAGCTCGACAAGCTGGTGGCCTTCGCCAAGGGCCACCGGCGGGCGCTCATCCTGACGCACGACAACCCGGACCCCGACTCGCTGGCGGCCGGCGTGGCGCTGGCCTGGCTGCTCGAGGCGCTGGCCGGCGTCGAGGCCAAGGTGGCCTACGGCGGCATCGTCGGCCGCGCCGAGAACCGCGCCCTCATCCGCGTCCTCAAGCTGCCGGTGGTCCCCATCGCGCGGGTGGTCTTCGACGACTACGACCTCATCTGCATGGTCGACACGCAGCCGGAGCAGGGGAACCACTCGCTGCCCCGGCGCCACTTCCCGGACGTGGTCATCGACCACCACCCCATGCGGCCCGACTCGCACCTGGCCGCCATCGCCGACGTGGGCGGCCCCATCGGCGCCACCTCCACCGTGGTGGTGGAGTACGTGCGGGCCAGCCGGCTGGAGATCCCGGAGAACATCGCCACCGCGCTCTTCTACGGCATCAAGGCGGACACCCGCGACCTGGGCCGGCAGACCACGCCGCAGGACGTGGAGGCCTACCTCTGGCTCTTCCCGCGGGCCGACAAGGACGCCATGGGGCTCATCGAGCACCCGCCCCTCTCGCTCGACTACTTCGCCCTCTCGCACACCGCCATCGAGCGCGCCCAGGTCTACCAGGGCGCGGTGGTGCTGCCGCTCGGCGCGCTCTACGCGCCGGACATGGTGGCCGAGGTGGCGGAGCGCTTCCTCTACCTGGAGGGGATGCGCTGGTCGCTCGCCTGGGGCGAGTACGGCGGCGACCTCTACTACTCGCTGCGCACCACCGACCGGCGCGCCAACGCGGGCCGGCTCATCCGCGAGATCATCGAGGCCCGCGGCGGCTCGGCCGGCGGCCACGGCACCATGGCCGGGGCCCGGCTCCCCTGGCGGGGGCGCACGCGGGCCGCGCGCCAGGCCTTCGCCGACGAGGTGGTCCAGGAGTTCCTGGCGGTGTTCGGCGTCAAGGGGGCCACGCCGCACGGGGTGGTGGTGACCGCCAGCACGCCGCGGCGGGTGAAGAAGGGCTGAGGCGGGCGCGGCACCGTCACCCCGCCGCGCCGAAGAGCCCGCGCACCACCGCCGCGATGGCGAGCGGCGTCCCGATGGCCGGGTCATAGCGGCTCTCGATCTCCGCGGCGAAGGCCGCCGCGCTCTCCCAGCGGTCCTCCGGCCGGGGCGCCAGGCACCGCAGCGTCAGCGCGTCGAGCTCGAAGGAGACCTCCGGCCGCGCCTCCGACGGGGCGCGCAGCTCGCCCCGCAGGATCTTCTGCCCCACCTCGTCCACGGTGGTGCCCGGGAAGGCCTTCTCGTCGGTGAGCACCTCGAAGAGGACCGCCCCCAGCGCGAAGAGGTCGGTGCGCGGCGTGACGGCCTCCCCGCGGAGCTGCTCCGGCGCCAGGTAGTGGATCTTGCCGAGCGCCCCGGCGCCGCCCTTGGCCGCGCCGGGCGTGAGCGCCACGCCGAAATCGCCCAGCTTGATCTCGCCGAGCCGCGAGATGAACACGTTGGACGGCGAGACGTCGCAGTGGACGATGCCGAGCGGCGCGCCCTGGAGGTCCACCCCGGCATGGGCGTGGTCCAGCGCCTGCGCCAGCACGTGGGCCAGGTAGGCGCCGAAGTCGGGCGGCAGCAGGATGCCGCGACGGGCGCACTGCGCCAGCACCTCGCGCAGGTTCTTGCCGTCCACGTAGTCCATCACCAGGTAGGGCGCGCCGTCGGCCACGCCGGCGTCCAGCACCTCCACCACCGCCGGGTGGTGGAGCCGCCGCGTGATGGCCGCCTCGCGCTGGAAGAGCTCGACGTACTCGGGGTCGGCCGCCAGCGCCGGCAGGAGCCGCTTCACCGCCACCACCCGCCCGGCGCGCGGCCCCTCCCGCACGGTGGCGCGCCACACCTCGGCCATGCCGCCCTGGCCGGCCAGCGCCAGGAGGTCGTAGCCGGCCAGCCGGCGGGGTGCCAGGCTCACAGCCGGACCTTCACGAGCGCCTGGAAGGCCGGCGTCCCCCGCAGCGAGACGAGGTCCGGGTCCTCCTCGATGCCCTGGAGCGAGACGTAGCCGTTCATGGCGGCGATCTGCAGGTAGCGCAGGGCCAGGTCCTCCCGGCCCTGCAGCGCGTAGACGCAGGCCAGGTTGTAGTAGGCGCCGCCGAAGTCCGGGTTCACCGCCAGTGCCTGCTTGTACCAGGCCACGGCGGCGGGCAGGTCGTTGCGCATGCGATAGGTGACGCCCACGCCGTTGTAGGGCTCCGGCCGCCTCGGGTCGAGGGCGATGGCGTCCTTGAACCGCGCGCGGGCCCGCTCGAAGTACCCCTCCTGGGCGTACCTGAAGGCATCCTCGATGACGGCGTTGACCCGCGCCCGCGCCTGGGCGCCGCGCGGCGGCGCGGCCTTCGGCGCCGCGCGCTTCGGAGGCGGCGCCCTGGCGGACCCCGCCGCCGCGGCGTCCCCGAGCGGGGCGGCGGCGCGCGCGAAGGTGATGCCGCCGCGCTGGCCGAGCGGCGCCCGGCAGCCCGCCTTCACGTGGGCCGCGCCCGTGAGCCCCGCCGGCGTGACCAGCAGCACAGCCTTGGCCCAGGACTCGGCCTCGCAGCCGGCGCCGGCGAGGCAGAGGCGCACCTGGCCGGCCAGCGAGTCGTCGAGCAGCGTCCCCTTCAGCACCTCCGCACCCGCCGGGAAGGCGCAGGGACCGGACGGCGCGATCAGCGATCCGGTGAACTCGGTGCCGTCCCCCGCCACCCGCACCCGCCCCAGCGGCGAGTCGTACTCACCGTTGACGAGCGGAGGGGCGCCGAGCGCCGGCGCGGCCGCGAGGAGGAGGGCGAAACTGCTGGTGAACCTCGGCATGCCGACGATTCTACCCCCGGGCCGCATCGGCTTCGCTTGACACCGCATATCCGGAAGCCTAGGATCCAGAGCATACAAAACACCGCGTAGTTTCGCGGGTTTACGCTCTTTGTCCATTCAGCAACGCCTTGCCCCCTGCCGGGTTCGTGCTTGGCTCCGCGTCGTTTGGGCCGACTCGAGAAAAGAGGAGTTCCCGGCCGCGTCCATGTGCAAGCTCCCAGCAGCGAGGGAGACGCCTACGGGTGCGGTCTGTCACGGGAGCCCCACCTGTGAATACACAGGTCCAAGCAACCGGAACACACGGCTCACGCGGGGGGCATTTTTTCGTCTTCATGCAGTAGAGTCCGCCACCCCATGCCGGCAGAGATCAAGGCGCTCAAGCGCGAGCTCCGCTCGGAGCTCATCGCGGCGCGAGCCCGCCTCACGCTGGAAGCTCGGCTGGAGCGGTCCCAGCGGGTCAGCGAGCGGGTGGACGCCCTCCCCAACCTCTCCGCCGCTCGCGTGGTGGCCCTCTACGCCTCGCTCGGCACCGAGGTGGATGCCGGCGCCATCTTCCGGCGGCTGCAGGCCCGCGGCGTGCGCTGCGTCTTCCCGCGCGGCGTGGCCGGCGAGCGCCGGCTCGTCTTCTGCGTCTGCGAGCCCTTCGAGCTGGTGCGCGGCCCGCTCGGCGCCGACGAGCCGCCGGCCGGCGCCCGCGAGGTGGACCTCGCCGACCTGGACGCCTTCATCATGCCCGGCGTCGGCTTCTCGCTCGACGGCCTCAGGCTCGGGCGCGGCGGCGGCTACTACGACGTGACCCTGAAGCAGGCCCTGCGCGCGGCCCGGATCGGAGTGGGCTTCGACGTGCAGCTGCGGCCCACCTTGCCGCGCGAGCCGCACGACGTGCCGCTCGACGCGGTGGTCACCGAGTCGCGCACCCTGCTCTTCCCCCGGAGCCCGGCGGCGTGAAGGTCCTCTTCCTCGGCGACGTCTTCGGCAAGCCGGGCCGCCAGGCGGTGCAGCGGCTGGTGCCGCGCCTCATCGTGCGCCACGGCGTGGACCTGGTGATCGCCAACGCGGAGAACTCGGCCGGCGGCTCGGGCGTCACCCCCGACTCCGCCGACGAGCTGCTGGCCTGCGAGATCGACCTGCTCACCAGCGGCAACCACATCTGGTCGAAGCGGGAGATCGGCCCCTACCTGGAGCGGAGCGGCAGCCGGCTGCTGCGCCCCGCCAACTACCCCAGGGGCGCGGCCGGCCGCGGCCGCGGGGTGGCCGTCACGCCGGACGGGCGCAAGCTCGGCGTGGTCAACCTGGAGGGGCGGGTCTTCATGAAGAACCTGGACGACCCGTTCCAGGTGGTGCTGGGCGAGCTCGAGGCGCTCCGGCGCGAGGGCTGCACCTGCATCCTCGTCGACATGCACTGCGAGGCCACCAGCGAGAAGAACGCCATGGGCTGGTACCTCGACGGCAAGGTCTCGGCCGTGGTGGGGACGCACACCCACGTCCAGACGGCCGACCAGCGCGTCCTGCCCGGCGGCACGGCCTTCATCACCGACGTGGGGATGTGCGGACCCTGGGACTCGATCATCGGCGTGAAGAAGGAGCTGGTGCTGGAGCGCTTCCTCACCCAGCGCCCCATGGCCTTCGAGCCGGCGCGGCGCGAGGTCTGGGTGCAGGGGGCGCTCCTCGACCTCGACGACGCCACCGGGAAGGCGCGCACCATCGAGCGGGTGCAGGAGAAGGACGAGGCGTCGTAGGCCAGGCAGCGGTTCGCGCTTCGGCGACTCCGGTTCAGCCCTCCAGCACCAGCAGGGCGAAGCTGCGCTTCCCCTTCTGCAGCATGACGTAGCGGCCAGCCAGGAGATCCGCGGCCGAGAGCTTGCGCTCGGCGTCGGCCACCTGCACCCCGTTGAGCGAGAAGCCCTTGCCCTGGATGCCGCGCTTGGCGTCGCCCTTCGAGCTGGCCAGCCCCACCCTGACGAGCGCGTCGGCGGCCCCGAGGGCGCCGAGCTCCGACGCCGTGACCCCCACCGACGGGATCTCGCCCGCCAGCACCGCCAGCACGTCACCGCCCACGCCCGTGAGATCGGTGCCGCCGAAGAGGAGCCGGCTCGCCTCGACGACGCCGCGGCACGTGTCGGCGCCGTGGATGCGGGTGGTCATCTCCTCGGCGAGGCGGCGCTGCGCCAGCCGCCTGCCCGGGTCGCGCGCCTGCTCGGCCATGAGCGCGCCGATCTCCTCCACCGTGAAGAAGGTGAAGTACCGGAGCCAGCGCTCCACGTCGGCGTCCTCGCTGTTGAGCCAGAACTGGAAGAACCTGTAGGGCGAGGTCCTCTTCGGGTCGAGGTAGATGGCCCCGGACTCGCTCTTGCCGAACTTGGCCCCCGAGGCGGTGGTGAGGAGGGGGAGCACCAGGCCGTGCGCGGCGGCCCCCTCCTTCCTCGAGATGAGCTCGGCGCCGGCGGTGATGTTGCCCCACTGGTCCGAGCCGCCCATCTGCAGCTCGCAGCGCTCCGTCTTCCAGAGGTGCCAGAAGTCGTAGGCCTGGATCAGCATGTAGGTGAACTCGGTGTAGGAGATGCCGGCCTCCATCCGGTTCTTCACCGAGTCCTTGCCCAGCATGTAGTTGACGGTGAAGTGCTTGCCGGCGTCGCGCAGGAACTCCATCAGGCCGAGGGGGCGGAGCCAGTCGGCGTTGTTGCGCACCACGGCGGCGCCGGGCCCCTCGAAGCGCAGGAAGCGGGTGAGCTGGGCGCGCTGGCAGGCCACGTTGTGGTCGATCTGCTCCAGGCCGAGCACGGGCCGCTCGGTCCGCTTGCCGGAGGGATCGCCCACCATGCCGGTGCCGCCGCCCACCACCACGATGGGCGTGCCGCCGCAGCGCTGCAGCCAGGCCAGCGCCATGACCGGCACCAGGTTGCCCACGTGGAGCGAGTCGGCGGTGGGGTCGAAGCCCACGTAGCCGGTGATGGGCCCCTGCTGCAGCCGCTCGGCCAGCCCGGGGGTCACGTCCTGCAGGAAGTCGCGCCGCCGCAGCTCTTCGAGGAGGGTCGCCATGAGGGTGCCCACGTTACTTGAAGCCCGTGCCGACCACGTAGCACTCGTAGCTGTGCTCGCGCGTGGCCTTGGGCCGGACCACGTGGACCTTGGCGAACCTCAGCGCCACCTCCTTCTTGAAGACCGGGAAGTCGCCGCCCATGAAGATCTTGGTGACGAAGCCGCCCTTCTTCTTGAGCGTGGCCACCGCCACCTCGAGCGCCATGCGGCAGAGCTCCAGCGAGCGCGCCTCGTCGGTGAACTTCACGCCGATGGTCTTGGGGGCCATGTCGCTGGTGACGAGATCGAAGCGGCCGGCGTGGAGGGCGCGGATCTGCTGGAGCGCGTCCGGCGAGAGCAGGTCCACCACCGCCGTCTTGACCCAGGGCTTGCCGATGCGGCGGATCTCCTCGATGTCCACCCCCACCGCCACGCCGCCCTCGCCCACCGCCTCGGCCAGGATCTGGAGGAAGCCGCCCGGCGCCGCCCCCAGGTCGAGCACCGCCCCTCCCTTGGGCAGCAGGTCGTGCCGCTTCAGGATCTCGTCGATCTTGAAGGCCGAGCGGGCCCGCAGGCCGGCCTTCTTGGCCTGGCGGTAGTAGAAGTCCTTTGGGTCGTAAGGCTTGGCCATGGCCGTCCAGATTGCCGCGTGGGGGAGGGGCGCCTATCCTGCGCGGGCGCGCCGCCCAGTCAAGCCTGCATGTCGCCCCGGACCATCATCGTCGCCAGCCTCCTCGCCCTGGGTCTCGGCCTCGGCGGCGTGGTCCATGCCAGCTGGCGGGTCCAGGCGCTGGAGCTCGAGTCGGCCGGCCTGGCCGAGGCCGGGCGCGACGCGGGCGCCTCCTTCGTGGAGACGCTGCAGGGCGAGCACGCCGCCCGGCAGTTCCAGGCCTTCGATCGGCGGCGCGCGGTGGCCCTGGAGCGCGCGGCGGCGAGGCGCGACCGGCTCTTCGGGCTGCTGCTGGCCGTGGGCGGCGGCATCGGCCTTGCGGCGGCCGTGGCCTTCCGGCGCATGGCCCGGGAGATCGAGGAGGAGCGGCGTCACGTGGCCGGGGAGGCCGCAAAGGACCGGACCGCCGAGAGGTCGCAGCGCGGCTGAGCCGGCCCGGCCCCGGGAATGACCCGCTGCCCCGGCAGCGGCCGTGTCCTGGACCGGATCCATCCGATACTCCAGGCGAAATTGCACCGGGCCGCAGCTTGACTCGCCTGGGGCCCCATCGGATATACCGCTGACTCCCCCGAGTCCGGACACCACGGGGCGACAGGAGACGAAGACCCATGGCCACCAAGATCACCGAAGAGTGCATCAACTGCGGCGCCTGCGAGCCCGAGTGCCCCAACGGCGCCATCACGCAGGGCGACGACATCTACCTCATCGACGCCAAGCTCTGCACCGAGTGCGTCGGCTTCCACGATGAGGAGGCCTGCGCCGCGGTCTGCCCGGTCGACTGCTGCATCCAGGATCCGGACAACATCGAGACGGAGGCGGCCCTCTACGGCCGGCTCGCCACCATCCACGCGGGCAAGGCCTTCCCGGCCCTGGCCGAGCTGCCGGCCAACCTGTCCCGCTTCCGCAAGTAGCGGCGAGCTCGCCCACCTGGCGTCCGACGCCCCGCGTGCCCTCTGGCGCGCGGGGCGTTCCATTTCCCAGGGCGCAGTAGACTGCGGCGCCGGAGGGTCCATCCATGTCCGACATGCTCACCGGTGGCCAGCTCGTGGCGAGGATGCTGAAGAAGGAGGGCGTCACCACCGCCTTCACCCTCTCCGGCCTCCACGTGGCACCCATCTACGCGGGGTGCGTGGAGGAGGGGATCCGGCTCATCGACACCCGGCACGAGCAGGCCGCGGCGCACGCCGCCGACGCCTGGGCCAGGCTCACCCGCGGCGTGGGCGTGGCCATCGTCACCGCCGGCCCGGGCGTCACCGACGCCGTGACCGGCGTTGCCAACGCGTACTCCGCCAACGTGCCGCTGCTGCTGCTGGGCGGCGCCGCCCCCACCTTCAACCAGGGGCGAGGCGCGCTGCAGGAGATGGCGCAGGTGCCGCTCTTCGCCTCCATCACCAAGTGGGCCGACCGCGTGCCCTCGGCCGAGCAGGTGCCCTCCTTCCTGGCCAGGGCCTTCCGGGTGGCGCGCGCCGGGCGGCAGGGGCCGGTCTTCCTGGAGCTGCCCTGGGACGTGCTCTCCAACGGCGCCGACGCCGCGCTGGCCGACGCGCAGGTGCGCTACCGGAGCGAGGCGAGGAGCCCCGGCGATCCGGCCTTGATCGAGGCCGCCCTGGCCCTGCTGGCGAGCGCCGAGCGGCCGGTGGTGCTGGCCGGCTCCTCCATCTGGTGGGACGGCGCCTGGGACGCCCTGCGCGCCCTGGCCGACGCCACCGGCGCGCCGGTCTACCTGAACGGCATGGCGCGCGGCTGCCTGCCGGCGGACCACCCCAGCTTCCTGCAGCTCTCACGCAAGGAGGCGCTCGGCCAGGCCGACGTGGTGCTCGTCCTCGGCACGCCGCTCGACTTCCGCGTGGGGTACGGCACCGAGCCCACCTTCGCGCCGGGCGCGCGGGTGGTGCAGGTGGACGTGGACGGCGCCGAGATCGGGCGCAACCGGCCCATCGAGGTGGGCATCGTGGGCGACGCCGGGTCGGTGCTGGGTCAGCTCCTGGCAGGCGCCGGGCGCTGGGGGCCTCCCGCCTGGCTGGCCACCCTCCGGAGCGCGGAGGTGCGCCGGCGCGAGGCGCAGCGGGCCTTCGAGACCAGCGAGCAGCGGCCGCTCCACCACTTCAGGCTGGCCGCCGCGCTCGACGAGGTGGCGCGGCGGGCCGGCGACGTGACCTTCGTGGGCGATGGCGGCAACGTGGTGGCGGTGGCCGCCAAGGTGCTCACGGTGGGCGGCCCGGGCCGCTGGCTCGATCCCGGGCCGCTCGGCTGCCTCGGCGTGGGCGCGCCCTTCGCCATCGCCGCCAAGCTCCACGCGCCGGAGCGCCACGTCTGCGTGGTGCAGGGCGACGGCTCCTTTGGCCTGAACGGGATGGACTTCGAGACGGCGGTGCGCTTCAAGCTGCCCATGGTGGTGGTGGTGGGGAACGACGCGGCCTGGGGCCAGATCCGCGTGCCTCAGCGGGCCATGTACGGTGACGACAAGGCGCCCGCCACCACGCTGGCGCCCACGCGCTACGACGAGGTGGTGAAGGCCCTGGGCGGCGACGGCGAGCACGTGGACCACCCCGCCGACCTGGTTCCGGCCCTGGAGCGGGCCTTCGCGAGCGGCAGCGTCTACTGCGTGGACGTGGCGCTCGACCCCGAGGCCGCCGCGGCGAGCGGGGCGGCCGGGTACGCCGTGTAGCTCGGGCCGTCCCGGCTGCGCCGATGCGTGTTGACCCTGGGATTCCGCGGTGCTACCTACTCGCTTCCCTGCAGCACCCGGGGCGTAGCGCAGCCTGGTAGCGCACTTGCTTGGGGTGCAAGTGGTCGC
>JANNKC010000455.1:0-5317 GCA_031396105.1 Anaeromyxobacter sp. | reverse complement strand
GAGTGGCCGGCGCCACCGGGCGCCCGCGGGACGTCTCGACCTGCGGCAGCGCCGGAAATCTGATGGCCGGGGGCCGCTGCGCGCAAAGCCCAGGCGTGACGGAGCGCTCCTCCAGCGCGATCGCGCCGCGGCGCGGCACGGCGGCGCGGCGAACGTTCGGGGTGCCCCTTTCGGGAAGGGGCGGCCTCAGGGTCCAGCGCCGCGGACCTCCAGCCCCCGCAAGCTCAACGCAGCGCGCTCCCGGATGAGTAGTGGCGCGGCGGTGACTCGGCCGGAAAGGCCGGGACCGCGTCGACCAGCTCCTTGTCGACGTAGCACCAGGCCCAGTCCTCGCCGGGCTCGAACGACTTGGCCACCGGGTGGCGAGTCGCGTGGAAGTGGCCCGTGGCGTGGCGGTTCGGCGAGTTGTCGCAGCACCCGACGTGACCGCAGGTCATGCAGAGGCGCAGGTGGACCCACTGGCCTCCCGTCTGGAGGCACTCCTGGCAGCCGCGCGAGCTCGGCGTCACCGGCGCTGGCCGCGGGGTCGAGACCTTCGTCAAGTGCGGACACATGCGGTGCTCCTCTCCTCGCGCCGGGTCAGTGCGCGACGTGGTGATCGTCCTCGGCGGCCTGGCCCCGGCTCATGGGCGCCCCGTGGCCCCGCTCCAGCAGGTCGCGGTCCCATCCGCCGAGCGTCGCCCCGGCGACGTAGGCGCTCTCACAGAAGGCGCGCACCAGCTCCCCCGGCTCGCGCGCCGTCCGGATCGACCGGTAGGGGAGGACGAACTCGCCCAGGCGCGGGTCGTAGCGAGCCCCGGCGGGGACCAGCGTCGCGTCCCGGAAGCCGGGTGGCTCCGGCGCCGCATAGGCGTAGAGGATGGGCTCCTCGACGGCCACGCCGGCGGGCGTCACGCCGCCCGGCCAGAAGCCGAAGGAGAGGACCTCATGGGAGTAGCCCTCCCGCGTGACGGGATCCACCCCCACCCGCTCCGGGGCGTGCCGCCCGGAGAAGCGCGTGACGGCGAGATCGAGGCTGCCCCAGAACAGGTGCACCGGGCTCTGCTTGCCCGTGAAGTCGGCCGCCAGGTCCCGGAAGCTGGCGTCGCAGCGCCGGAGGACCTGCCAGAACCGGTGGGCCCAGAGCGGGTCGTAGTGGCGGTGGAGCTCGTCGACATCGAAGGGGATGGGGTCCACGACCTCCACGGGCCTCGTCCAGAGATGCGTACGCAGCCCAAGACCGTCGAGCAGGGCCAGGTACTGCTCGTAGAAGATGCGGACTGGCCAGGCGCCGAGGGCCAGCGACGCCATCCGACCGTCGCTCGTCCTCACCGTCAGCCGGTGATCGATGAAGTCGAGCTCGACGTCGAACGTGCAGTCACGGCCGACCGCCGGCGGGCTGGCCAGCCCGCGCGGCGTGAGGTGGAGCGCCACGTGCCACCAGTGATTGAGCGGGGCGCAGCTGGCCAGCAGCGTCTTGCCGACGATCTGGGTCCACATGTGCAGCGTGTCGCGGGTCTCGCGCCAGGCCTCGAGGGGCAGGTCGGGCCAGGGGCCCGTTGCGTCGGAGTTCATGGTCGGTCGCCTCGGGGTGTGCCTACCGCTCGCCAAGGGGCCACGCCCGTTCCGCCGGGGGCTGGAAGGACCGTTTGGCACGACCCGACGCGCAGGGGTGGTTTGGAGGCGGGCCTCTTGGAGGCCTTGCGCCTGGGCTCGCGGCCACGCAAGGCCTGCTCGGGGGGAAAGCGGGAGGAGACGCCCGATCGTGACATCGCCGGCCATCGAGCTCAGGGCGGTCGTGAAGCGCCACGGCGGCACCACCGCGCTCGGGCCGATCGACCTGGCCGTGGCGACCGCACGCACGCTGGTGCTCATCGGTCCGAGCGGCGCGGGCAAGACCACGGCGCTGCGGCTCATGATGGGGCTGGCGAGGCCCGACGCCGGCGAGGTGCTCGTCGGCGGCGAGCCCCTCCGCGCCGACGACCTCGTCCGGCGCCAGCGCATGGGGTACGTGGTGCAGGGCGGCGGGCTCTTCCCCCACCTGTCCGCCTCCGGCAACGTCACCCTGGTGGCGCGTCACCTGGGCTGGGACGAGGCGCGGATCGGGCGACGGCTCGGTGCGCTGGCGGCGCTGGTCCAGCTCCCCGAGGAGGCCCTGCGCCGGTTCCCCGGCGAGCTCTCGGGCGGCCAGGCCCAGCGGGTCGGACTGATGCGGGCCCTGATGCTCGACCCCGACGCGCTCCTCCTCGACGAACCGCTCGGGGCCCTCGACCCCATGACCCGCTCCGAGCTGCAGGAGGATCTACGGCGCGCCTTCGACGAGCTCGGCAAGACGGTGGTGCTCGTCACCCACGATCTCGCCGAGGCGGTCTTCTTCGCCCACCGGCTGGTGCTGCTCGGCGACGGCCGCATCCTCCAGGACGGCACCTCGGCCGAGCTGCTCGGCGCGCCGGCCGACCCGCTGGTGGCCCGCTTCGTCAAGGCGCACCGGACGCTCGACCGCTCGGGGCGGGCGCCGTGATCGCCCCGCTGCTCCTCTCGCTGGCGCTCGCCGCTCCCGCCGAGCCGGAGGTGGTCCGGATCGGGTCGAAGAAGTTCACCGAGTCGGTGCTGCTCGGCGAGCTGGCGGCGCAGCTGGCGGAGGCCTCCGGGGCGGTGGCGGTCCGTCACGCCGAGCTCGGCGGGACCCGCGTGCTCTGGGAGGCGCTCCTGCGCGGAGACGTCGACCTCTACCCGGAGTACACGGGGACGCTGACGCGGGAGATCCTGGCGGGCGAGGCGCCAGGAGGCGAGGACGGGCTGCGGTCGGCGCTCGCGGCGCGCGGGGTGCGCCTGACCCGGCCCCTCGGCTTCGACGACTCCTACGCCGTCGGCGTCACGGAGGAGCTGGCCGCCCGGCTCGGGCTCCGCCGCATCTCGGACCTGGCGCGCCACCCGGAGCTGCGCCTCGCCTTCTCGAACGAGTTCATGGACCGCGCCGACGGGTGGGCCGCCCTGCGGGACGTCTACGGCCTTCCGCAGCGCGGTGTCCGTGGCCTCGACCACGACGTCGCCTACCGGGCCCTGGCCGGCGGCGAGATCGACGCCACCGACCTCTACACCACCGACGCCGAGATCCGGCGCTACGGCCTGCGGGTCCTGGTGGACGACCGGCGCGCCTTCCCCGAGTACCAGGCGGTGCTGGTCTACCGCGCCGACCTGGCGGCGCGCGCTCCCCTGGCGCTCGAGGCCGTGGCGCGGCTCGAGGGGCGCATCCCGGTCGACCGGATGATCGCCATGAACGCCCGCGCCCGGCTCGACGGCGTCCCGGCGCCGACGGTGGCCGCGGACTTCCTGCGCGAGGCGCTCGGCCTGTCGGTGGCGGCGCCGGTGGCCGGGACCATGAGCCGGATCCTCGGCCGCACCGCCGAGCACCTCCTCCTCGTCGGCGTGGCCCTGACGCTCTCGGTGGCGCTGGCGGTCCCCCTGGGCATCTGGGCGGCGCGGCGCCCGGGCGCCGGGCGCGTCGTCCTCGGGGCGGTCGGGGTGGTGCAGACCATCCCCTCCCTGGCGCTGCTGGTCGGGCTGCTCCCGCTGCTCGGCATCGGGGCCCGGCCCGCCGTGGCCGCGCTGGTCGTCTACGGGCTCCTGCCCATCGTCCGCAACACGCACGCCGGGCTCACCGGGCTCTCGCCCGAGGTCCGCGAGTCGGCCCTGGCGCTGGCGCTCTCGCCCTGGGCGCGGCTGCGCCTCGTCGAGCTGCCGCTGGCGAGCCCGTCGATCCTGGCCGGCATCAAGACCTCGGCCGTCCTCACCGTCGGCACGGCCACGCTCGGCGCGCTCATCGGGGCCGGCGGCTACGGCCAGCCCATCCTGGCCGGGATCCGGCTGGCGTCGACGGGGCTCATCCTGGAGGGCGCCATCCCGGCGGCGCTGCTGGCGCTCGCCGTCCAGGGGCTCTTCGACCTCGCCGGGCGGGTGCTGGTGCCGCGCGGGCTCAGAGTTTCACAACCTCTCAGGCTGCCAGCGCCGGCGGACCCGGCCGGCCGCTGAGGGCCGGTGGCGCTCCGGCCGGGGACGGCCGCGAGGTCCCGGCGCCGAGCCAGGCCACCGAGCCGAGGAGCACGGCCCCGCCGACGACGTTGAGTGGCGTGAGGACCACCGGGAAGAAGGGCCAGGCGCAGGCCGCGGCGGCGACGGGGCCCGTGGTGCGGACCAGCGTGGTCACGGTGAAGCTGGCGTGGCGCAGCGCCCGGTAGAACAGGAGCATCGCCAGGAAGCCGCCAAGCACCGAGCCGGCCACCACCAGCCCCACCCCGAGGGCGTCCGCCGGCTCGCGAGCCAGCCCCCCGGTGGCCAGGCCGTAGCCGAGGACCACCGCGAGCGAGGCCAGCCGGGAGCTGCCGAGCACCGTGCAGGCGTCGAAGCGGCGCAGCGCCACCTTGGCCACCAGGTTTCCGGCGGCGTACGCGAGGGTCGAGGCTCCGGCGAAGAGCAGGCCCGCCCCGCTGGGCGGCGCGCTGCCCGGCCAGGAGAAGAGGAGGGCGCCGCCCACCGCCGAGGCGCCGAGCACGACCTGGAGCCGGGCGGGCCGCTCGCCGAGGATCAGGAAGGCGAGCGGCGCGGCGAAGGCCGGCGCCAGGGCGCCGAGGAGCGCCACCGGGACGGGCCCCAGCCGCTCGAGGCCGGCGAAGAGACAGATCCCTCCCAGCCCATCGAGGACGCCGAGGGCGAGGAAGCTCGGGTGGAAGCGGAAGGGGAGCGGGCGGCCGCGCAGCCGGGCCAGGAGCAGGGCCGAGACCACGACGGCGGCGGCGCTCCAGGCGGCGGCGCCGGTCACGCCGATGCGCTGGAGCGCGAAGGCGTTGAGCACCGAGGCGACCGCGGCGAGCTTGATCGAGACGGCGTTGAGGCGAAGACCGCTATGCACCCGTATGGGTATAACACGGTCCGCCTGGAGCAACCCCGCCTCGGCTGGCGACCATCTCGGAGAGCGGCCTGAACATCTCTGGGGAGCCGCCGCCGGCGTAGGCTGGCGGCCATGTCCCCCACCGCGAAGCCCCGCCTCGGCATCTCCGCCTGCCTGCTCGGCCGCAGCGTCCGCTACGACGGCGGCCACAAGCAGAACGACTTCTGCACCGGCGTGCTCGGCCCCTTCGTCGAGTGGGTGCCCCTCTGCCCGGAGGTGGAGGTGGGCATGTCCATCCCGCGCCCGTCCCTCCGGCTCACCGGCCAGACCGCCGCGCCGCGGCTGGTGGCCGAGCGGACCGGTGAGGACTGGACCGAGCGCATGGCCGCCTATGCCGAGGCCAAGGTGGCGCAGCTGGCCGCCCTCGACCTCTCCGGCTTCGTCACCAAG
>JANNKC010000439.1:0-2473 GCA_031396105.1 Anaeromyxobacter sp. | reverse complement strand
CGCGGTCGATCTGCATGCCCTCGACCACGTCGAGGGTCGTCTCGAGGCCTTTGGCCTCTTCGACTGTGATGACGCCCTCTTTGCCGACCTTGTCCATCGCCTCGGCGATGATGCCGCCGATGGTGGCGTCGCCGTTCGCGGAGATGGTGGCGACCTGGGCGATCTCCTTGTTGTCCTTCGTGGGCTTCGCGAGCTTCTTCAGATCCGCGACGACGAGCTCGACGGCCTTGTCGATGCCGCGCTTGATCTCCATCGGGTTGTGACCCGCGGCGACCAGCTTCGAGCCCTCGCGGAAGATCGCCTGGGCGAGGACGGTGGCGGTGGTGGTGCCGTCACCGGCGTTGTCGGAGGTCTTGGAGGCGACCTCCTTCACCATCTGCGCGCCCATGTTCTCGAACTTGTTCTCGAGCTCGATCTCCTTGGCGACGGTCACGCCGTCCTTGGTGATGGTGGGCGAGCCGAAGCTCTTCTCGATGACGACGTTGCGCCCCTTGGGGCCCAGCGTGGTGCGGACGGCGTTGGCGAGGACGTTGACGCCCTTGAGGATCGCCTCGCGGGCCTGCTGATCGAACAGGATTTCCTTGGCAGCCATTTCGTAGACTCCTTGATGTGAGGGAAGGAAGGGGGAGGAACTAACCCTCGATCACGCCGAGGATGTCCTCCTCGCGCATGATGAGGTGCTCCACGCCGTCGATCTTGATCTCGGTCCCGGCGTACTTGGAGAAGAGGATGGTGTCGCCGGCCTTCACGTCGAGCGGGCGGACCTTGCCGTCCTCCAGGACCTTGCCGTTGCCGACGGCGATGACCTTGCCCTCGACCGGCTTCTCCTTGGCGGTGTCCGGGATGATGATGCCGCCCTTGGTCTTCTGCTCCTCCTCGACCCGCTTGACGATGACGCGATCCTGCAGTGGACGGATGCCCATGATGCCTCCTGATGCGATGCCCCCGCCCGTGAGGGCCGAGGAGCGTGTGGAAGGTCGTTGGTGCGCTGGCAGTCGACGACGGCAACTGCCAGCGGCGGCGGGATAGTAATCACAGGACACGGGGTGTCAAGCCAGCCCGTCGTTTTCCTACACTGGCGTGACAATTGAGTTTTTTAGACCCATTTGGCAGTTGACCTGGCCGAGTGCCGAAAAGAGACCTGGCAGTCGCTCGGCCTGGCTGCCAGCAATAGAAAAACCTTGAATCACAACGGGTTGCAACGCTGGCGCCCCATCCGTAGGCTTCTGGGTGGAGGTGCGTCCAGATGGCTGGCCCCGTCCTGGTGTCGCAGTCCGCGCGTGAGTGGTTCAAGGAGGCGGTGACCGAGGTGCTCTCGCTCCGGGGGCTCGCGGTGCGGGAGGAGACCGAGTTCTACCTGGTCGACCTCCTCACCAGCTTCGTGGGCAGCGAGCGGCTCTTCGTGGAGCAGCCGGACGGCACGGTGCGGGACGAGCCGCTGGCCTTCATCCTGCTCCGCGCCCTGGCGGCGGAACGGCGCGAGCGGGCGGCGCAGCTGAAGCGGCTGGGCGACACCTCGCTCTTCGTCTCCGGCTTCTTCGGGGACTCGCTCTCCCGCTCGACGGTGGACGCCGGCTACTACCGGGCCATGGGGGAGCGCGCCTACGGGGCGCTGGCCGAGGCGGAGCGGAGCGCGGCGCTGGCCGGGCTCTACGGCGAGCTGTCCCGGCGGTTCGAGGCCTTCGCGGACTGCTTCGCCGAGATCGCCGAGCTCTCCGATCTCGAGTCGAACCGCGGGCTGCTGCGGCTCTTCGAGCGCTGGCAGCTCACCCGCTCCGAGCGGGTGGCCGAGAAGCTGAGGGCGCGCGGCGTGGCGCTCTTCGGCGGGCCAGGGCCGGCGGCGAAGGGGATGAGGCACTGATGGCCGCCCGCCCTCGGAGGTGGGCGGGGGAGGCGCGGGCGCGCCGGGCGCGGTCGCCGAGGGCGGCGCCATGAGCGGCGCCGGGACGCTGGGGCTCACCGTGGCCGAGCTGCAGGCGCGCCTGCAGGCCATCTACGGCGTGGAGGCGCCCGAGGTCGGGGGGTTCCTGGTCGGGCGCGACGTGGCGGCCGCCGCCGGCCATGCGCTGCGCGCCCCCGAGGAGCTGCTGGTGCTCGAGGAGGAGGACGGGCTCTTCCTCGGCCTCTACCTCGACGAGGCGGTGACGGCGGGCGCGGCGCGCGGCGAGCTCGGCCCCATGGCCCACCTGGCCGAGGGGGTGAGCCACTTCGTCTACCTGGCCACCCGCGCGGCGCGCGGGCGCCCGGTCTCGCTCCTGGAGCTGGAGGTGCAGGCCGAGGTGGACAAGTTCGCCGTGCTCCTGCTGGCGCTCTGGCGGCGCGATCGGGGGCGCCGCTCGCGGGCGCTGCGCCACCGGCTCTACGAGCGGGTCCGCTACCACGCCCACCTCGCGGCGGACGAGCTGACGCGCTACCAGGAGGCCAACCGGCTCGGCGCCGGCTACGCCCGCTGGCTGGAGGGACGCTTCGTCGA
>JANNKC010000417.1:0-36311 GCA_031396105.1 Anaeromyxobacter sp. | reverse complement strand
GACCACGAAGTTGAGCGGCAGGAAGATGGTGGCGACCAGCGTGAGCCGGGTGGTCACCAGCGAGAGCCGGTTGTTGGTCTCGGAGAGGTGGGTCTCCATGGAGGAGCCGAGCAGGTCGCGCCCCATGTCCACCTCCTCGGTGAGCCGCGCCAGGTGGTCGACCACGTCGCGGAAGTAGATGGCGGTCTGCTCCTTCACCAGCGCCTGGCCAGGACGCCCCAGCGCCGCGTAGACCTCGCGCTGCGGCGAGAGGCGGCGCCGCAGGAGCGCGTGTTGCCGCCGCGCCGCGGCGATTCGCTCCACCACCCCCTCCGGCTGGTGCGCCAGCACGTCGGCGGCGATGCCCTCCACGTCCTCGGTGAGGGCGTCCACCAGCGCGAAGTGCACGTCGGTGACGGCGTCGTGGAGCAGGTAGAGGCCGAAGTCCGGACCGCGCGCCAGGAGCTCCGGCTCGCGCAGGCAGCGCTCGAAGACCCGGTCCACCTCGGCGATGGGCGCGCTGTGGACCGTGACCAGCGCCTCGGCGGTGAGGAAGGCGTTGAGCTCGGCGGTGAGCACCTCCGAGTCGTCCGGCGCCAGCGAGAGGCGGTGGACCACGGTGAAGAGGTGGTCCGGATACTGATCGAACTTGACCCGCTGGTCCTCGTGGGAGCAGTCCTCCAGCGCCAGGGGGTGGAACTTGAAGCGCTCGGCCAGCCAGGCCAGGTGCTCCGGCGTGGGGGCGAGGTCGATCCAGACCGGCGCGCCGGGCCTGGCGAGCTCCGGCCCGCCGCTCCGCACCACGCCCCCCTCCACCCGCATGACCCGCATGCCGCCTCCTCGTGGCGCGCCAGGCGCGGCCCCCAGCCTACCACCGCGCCACCGCGGCCGAGCGCGCCGGCGCCCTGGAGCGACCTGGGGCGTGGCCCCACACGGCGTTGTCCGGCCGAGGACCGGCGGCTATAAGTGGCGAGCCCTATGCCCATCGACCAGCGCAGCGCCATGGAAGCCCTCCGGAAGGTCAACGACCCGGAGCTGCACCGCGACCTCGTCAGCCTCGGCATGGTGAAGGACCTGGTGGTGGACGGCGGCGCCGTCTCCCTCAAGGTCGAGCTCACCACGCCGGCCTGCCCGCTCAAGGACACCATCAGCAAGGACGTGGAGGCGGCGCTGCGCGGCGCCGGCGCCACCAGCGTGAAGATCGCCTGGGGCGCGCAGGTCCGCTCCGCCCCCGGGGTGGCGCAGTCGCAGGTGGCGCCGGGCGTGAAGAACATCATCCTGGTCGGCGCCGGCAAGGGGGGCGTGGGCAAGTCCACCGTCGCCATCAACCTGGCGGTGGCGCTGGCCAGGATGGGCGCCACGGTCGGCATCCTCGACGCCGACATCTACGGCCCCTCGATCCCCATCCTGACCGGGGTGACCGAGAAGCCCCACTCCAAGGACGGCAAGCACATCGCGCCGCTCGAGGCCCACGGGCTCAAGGTGATGTCCATCGGCTTCCTGGTCGATCCGGACCAGGCCCTCATCTGGCGCGGTCCAATGGCCACCGGCGCGCTCATGCAGCTCCTGCGCGACGTGGACTGGGGCGAGCTCGACTACCTGGTGCTCGACCTGCCGCCCGGCACCGGCGACATCCCGCTCACGCTGGCCCAGAACGTCAAGGCGGCCGGCGTGGTGCTGGTCTCGACGCCGCAGGACGTGGCGCTGGCCGACGTCATCCGCGCCAAGCTCATGTTCGACAAGGTCTCCATCCCGGTGCTCGGGCTGGTGGAGAACATGTCGGCCTTCATCTGCCCGCACTGCCAGCACGAGACCGCCATCTTCGACAAGGGCGGCGCCAGGACCGCCGCCGAGCGGATGGGCATCCGCTTCCTGGGCGAGATCCCCATCGACCTGGCCATCCGCGAGGGCGGGGACAAGGGCGTGCCGGTCTGCTCCGGCGCGCCGGAGAGCTCGCAGGCGCGCGCCTTCTTCGACATGGCCCGCAACGTGGCCGGCGCGGTGAGCCAGCAGGTCATGAAGGCGCCTCGCCTGCCCGTCATCGGGCAGCAGCCGAGGGCCTGACGCCATGGCCGAGGGGAAGAAGGGACCCGGGGCCGAGGCGGGGGCAGGGGGCGCGCAGGAGCCGGGGGCCGAGGGCGGCGGAGCGGCCACCGCGGGGGGGCTGCAGGATGCCCTGCGCAAGGCGCTGCTGGCGGGCATGGGCGCCATCTTCCTCACCGAGGAGGGGGCGCGCCGGCTGGCCCGCGAGTGGAAGCTCCCCAAGGAGCTCATCGGCTACCTGGGCTCCCAGGCCAGCGGCGCCAAGGACGAGATCTTGAGGATCTTCTCGGAGGAGGTGCGGCGCTTCTTCGAGTCGGAGGCCGTGCGCCGGGAGTTCGCCCGGGCCCTCTCCTCCATGGTCGTCGAGGTGAAGGCGGAGATCCGCGTCCGGCCGACCGAGGACGGCGGCTTCGAGCCGGACGTGAAGGCCGACGTGAAGGCGCGGAGGGCCGGAAGCCGCAAGAAGGACGAGGAGCCGGAGCAGGCGAAGTAGCCGACCATTCGAGCGCGATCTCCCTGTTCGCCCGCTCCAGGCGGCTCCCCCGCCCGGGTCGGCCTCGATGGTCCCCCTCCGACTCGCGTTGACAAGGGCGGACATCGCACCAAACATGTCGCCACCGCGAGACACCGGGAGGTTGCAGCGTGGCGATCGAGACGATGGCAGTGGTGGGGGCCGGGCAGATGGGGACCGGGATCGCCCAGGTGGCGGCGCAGGCGGGGCTGCGGGTGGTGCTGGCCGACGCCTCCCCGGACCTGGCCCGGCGGGCGCTGGACCGGCTGGCCGCCACGCTCTCGAAGCTCGTCGGGAAGGGGAAGCTGACGGCGGCCGAGCGGGAGGGGATGCTGGAGCGGATCCGTCCGGCGGCCTCGCTGGAGGACTGCGCCCCCGCCGACCTCTGCATCGAGGCCATCGTGGAGAACCAGGCGGTCAAGGCGGAGCTCTTCGGGCGGCTCGACGCCCTGCTCCGGCCCGAGGCGCTGCTCGCCTCCAACACCAGCTCCATCTCCATCACCGCGCTGGCCGCCACCACCCGGCGGCCCACCCGGTTCGTGGGGATGCACTTCATGAACCCGCCGCCGGTCATGCAGCTCATCGAGCTGGTGCGCGGGCTGCAGACCAGCGAGGAGACCTACCAGGCGGCGGTGGCGCTGGCGAAGCGCTTCGGCAAGACGGTGGTCACCTCCAGGGACTCGCCGGGCTTCATCGTCAACCGCATCCTCATCCCGCTCCTCAACGAGGCCTGCTTCGCCCTGCAGGAGGGGCTGGCCTCGCCGGAGGACATCGACACCGGCGTGCGGCTGGGCCTGAACCACCCCATGGGGCCGCTCACGCTGGCCGACTTCATCGGGCTCGACACCTGCCTGTACATCGCCGAGGTGCTGCACCGGGAGCTCGGCGACGACAAGTACCGGCCGGCCCCGCTGCTGCGCACCTACGTGGCGGCCGGGTGGCTGGGGCGCAAGACCGGCCGCGGCTTCTACCAGTACGGAGGGTGACGCGATGGCCTACCAGAACATCCTCTTCGAGGTCTCCGAGGGGGTGGCCACCCTCACGGTGAACCGTCCGAAGCAGCTCAACGCCCTCGACGCCCGCACCCTCGGCGAGATCGGCGAGGCGCTCCGGGAGGCGCGGGACCGGCCGATGGAGGTGCTGGCGCTGGTGGTGACGGGGGCGGGCGAGAAGGCCTTCGTGGCCGGCGCCGACATCGCCGCCATGTCGAGGCTGGCCGGGGCCGAGGCGCAGGCCTTCGCGGCGCTGGGCCATGCCACCCTGGCGGCCCTGGAGGCGCTGCCCATCGTCACCATCGCGGCCGTCAACGGCTTCGCCCTGGGCGGCGGGTGCGAGCTCGCCCTGGCCTGCGACCTCATCTATGCCAGCGAGAGGGCCCGCTTCGGCCAGCCCGAGGTGAACCTGGGGCTGGTGCCGGGCTTCGGCGGGACGCAGCGGCTCTCCCGGCGGGTCGGCCCGATGCGGGCCAAGGAGCTCATCCTCTCCGGTGAGACCATCGACGCAGCGCAGGCCCGGGCCATCGGGCTGGCGCTCGAGGTGCTGGCGCCGGAGAAGCTGCTCGACCACGCCAGGTCCAAGGCCCGCGCCATCGCCTCGCGCGGGCCGCGGGCGGTGGCGCTGGCCAAGCGGCTCATCCAGCAGGGCGCCGACCTGCCGCTGCCGGCGGCGCTGGAGCTGGAGCGGGACGCCTTCGCCGGCCTCCTCGACGGGCCGGAGGCCGGGGAGGGGATGGCGGCGTTCCTGGAGAAGCGGCCGGCCCGGTTCCCCGGGCGCTGAGGCGAGGCCGAGCGGTCCACCACGGGGCACCGGCCTGGCGCCGGGCTCCACCACCGAGGGAGCGGCACGGCATGGACATCGAGCTTTCCGACGAGCAGCGCCAGGTGCGGGACATGTGCCGCGACTTCGCGCTGAAGGAGCTCGCCCCCAACGCCCGGCGCTGGGACGAGCAGCACGAGTTCCCGAAGCAGGCGGTCCGGAAGCTGGGCGAGCTCGGCCTCCTCGGCATCGCCGTGCCGCCGGAGTGGGGCGGCGCCGGCATGGACAACGTGAGCTACGCGCTGGCCATGGAGGAGATCTCTCGAGGCTGCGCCGGCACCGGCGTCATCATGAGCGTCAACAACTCGCTCTACTGCGACCCGGTGCTCAAGTTCGGCACCGACGAGCAGAAGGCACGGCTCCTGACGCCCTTCGCGTCGGGCCAGCAGCTCGGCGCCTTCGCGCTCACCGAGCCCATGAGCGGCTCGGACGCCGCCGAGATGCAGACGGTGGCGGTGCGCCGGGGCGCCGAGTACCTGCTCGACGGCAGCAAGAACTACATCACCAACGGCCCGCAGGCCGACGTCTTCCTGGTCTTCGCCATGACCGACAAGGCGAAGCGGCACAAGGGCATCAGCGCCTTCCTGGTCCCCTCCGGCGCGCCCGGCCTCACCCGCGGCAAGCCGGACGACAAGGTGGGCATCCGCGCCTCCGGCTCCTGCACCGTCTTCCTCGAGGGCTGCGCCGTCCCGGAGTCCAACCGGCTCGGCGCCGAAGGGGAGGGGTTCAAGATCGCCATGGCCACGCTGGATGGTGGGCGCATCGGCATCGCCGCGCAGGCGCTGGGCATCGCGCGGGCGGCCTTCGAGGCGGCGCTGGCCTACGCCAAGGACCGCAAGGCCTTCGGCCAGCCCATCAGCCAGTTCCAGGCCATCCAGTTCATGCTGGCCGACATGGCCACCGAGCTGGAGGCGGCCCGGCTCCTGGTGTGGCGCGCCGCGGCCATGAAGGACCGCGGGGTGCGCCACAGCGCCGAGAGCGCCATGGCCAAGCTCTACGCCTCCGAGATGTGCGAGCGGGTGACCTCCAAGGCCATCCAGGTCCACGGCGGCATCGGGTACATGCGGGAGTGCGAGGCCGAGCGCCACTGGCGCGACGGCCGCATCACCCAGATCTACGAGGGGACCAGCGAGATCCAGCGGCTGGTCATCTCCGCCTCGGTGCTGAAGGGCTGAGCGGCCCGCCGGAGGGGCGGCCCCCTCCGGCCCGCGGCGGCTCGCCCCGACCATGACCTTCGAGCCCACCGAGGCCCAGGCGGCGGTCGCCGCCACCGCCCGGGCCTTCGCCCGCGAACGCATCACCCCCCAGGCCGCGGCCAACGATCGGGCCAGCCGGTTCCCGGACGACCTGGTGCGCGGCCTCGGCGAGCTCGGCCTGCTGGCCGTCAACCTGCCGGCCGCCTGGGGCGGCTCGCAGGCGGGGGCGGTGGCCTACGCCCTGGCCCTCATGGAGGTGGCGGAGGCCGACTGCGCCACCGCCGTCACCATGGGCGTCACCAACATGGTGGGCGAGATCATCGCCCGCTTCGGCACCGACGCCCAGCGGGAGCGCCACCTGCCCCGGCTCGCCTCGGGCGAGTACCTGGCCGGCGCCTTCGGCCTCTCCGAGCCGGGCAGCGGCAGCGACGCCGGCGCGCTCGCCACGCGGGCCGTGCGGCGCGGCGACGGGTGGGTGCTCGACGGCGAGAAGGCCTGGATCTCCGGCGGTGACGTGGCGGGCGTGGTGGTGGTCTGGGCCCGCACCGGGGAGGACCGGGGGCGGGGCATCTCGGCCTTCCTGGTGGAGCCGGGCATGCCCGGCTTCTCCGTGGGGAAGCACGAGGAGAAGCTCGGGCTGCGGGCCTCGCACACCGTCTCGCTGGCCTTCGACGGGTGCGAGGTGCCGGACACGGCGCGGCTCGGCCAGGTGGGGCAGGGGCTCCAGCTGGCGCTGGCGGCGCTGGACGGCGGGCGCATCGGCATCGCGTCGCAGGCCACCGGCACCATCCAGGCGGCGCTGGCGGCCTCGACCCGCTACGCCAGGGAGCGGCAGGCCTTCGGGCGCCCCATCGCCGGCCACCAGGCCGTGGCCTTCATGCTGGCCGACATGGCGGTGGAGCACGAGACCTCGCGCCTCATGACGCTGCGGGCGGCCGCGCTCAAGGAAGCCGGCCGGCCGTTCACCCGCGAGGCGGCCATGGCCAAGCTGCTGGCCTCCGAGGCGGCGCAGCGGGCGGTGTCGCGGGCCGTGCAGCTCCACGGGGGGAACGGCTGCACCGAGGCCTACCCGGTGGCCAAGCTCTTCCGCGACGCCAAGGTGCAGACCATCTACGAGGGGACCAGCGAGATCCAGCGGATGGTCATCGCCCGCGACCTGCTGGGGGCCGCGGCGCACTGAGCGCCGACGCGGCGCTCCTCAGCTCGCGCTGGCGGCGGCCAGGTCGTCGTCGGTGGTGATGAGGTGACCGGTCTGCTCGGCCTTGGCCCGCAGGTAGGCCAGGTTGTGCGGGTTGGTGGGCGAGGGCAGGGAGACGCGCCGCCGCACCGCCACGCCGGCCTCCTCCAGCCCCTTCACCTTGAGCGGGTTGTTGGTGATGAGCTGGACCGAGCGGACGCCGAGCCGCCGCAGCATCCCGGCCGCCACGTCGTAGCGGCGCAGATCGTCGGGGAAGCCGAGCGCCCGGTTGGCCTGGTAGGTGTCGGCGCCGGCCGCCTGGAGCGCGTACGCCCGGATCTTGTTGCCCAGGCCGATGCCGCGACCTTCCTGGCGCAGGTAGAGGAGGACGCCGCGTCGGCGCGCGGCGATGAGGTCGAGCGCGCGGTCGAGCTGGGCCCGGCAGTCGCACTTGAGGGATCCGAGCACCTCGGAGGTGAGGCACTCCGAGTGGACCCGGGTGAGCACGGCGTGCCCGGCCACGTCACCCCGCGCCATGGCCACGTGCTCCCGACCGGTGCGCCGCTCCCGGAAGACCACCATCCTGAAGAGGCCGCGCTCGGTGGGGAGCGGGGCCTCCGCGTAGACTTCGATGTCGTCTTCGGCGCCCTGCGCCGCCTCGTGCAATCCGGTCACACTGCTCATGTCGTGGGCCGCTCCCGTCCGGGGATATCCCGACAACCGGGGTCTTGATTATCCAGCGTCCCAGGGGACCGCCACCGAAAGGCGGGCGTCCGTTGGGGCCTCGAGGCGGCGCTCGTCGCCGCGTTGACACCCGGGGGGCGGGCAGTTAGCAGACACCGCGATGCGAGGAGAGCTGTCCAGCGGAGACCTGGCACGGGCCACCGGCCACACGGTCAGGACCATCCGCCACTACGAGGCGGCTGGGCTGCTCGCGCCGGCGCAGGTCCGCGACGGCGGCCACCGCCGTTACACCGAGGACGACCTGGAGCGGCTGCAGCTCATCGTCGACCTGCGAGACCTCGGGCTGTCGCTCTGCGAGATCAAGTCGCTGCTGGAGCTCCGGGCCGGGTGCCAGACCGCGGCCGAGTTCGCCACGCGGTTCCGGCAGGTCATCGAGATTCACCTGGAGGCGGCGCAGCGGCGGCTCGAGCGGCTGCGCCGGATGCGGCGCGAGATCCTGGCGTCGCTGGCGCTCGTCGAGGAGCGGCTGCACGGGGCGGGCGGGGCGCAGTGCCCGTGCGCCGTGGGCGGGGACGTGGACGCGCCGCGCATCGTGAAGGTGCTGGCGCGGCGGGCGGGGTGCGGCTGCGGGTGCGGGGTGGTGGTCCGCCCGCCCATTGGTTCCGCGGTCAGGTTGGGGGGCGCGCCCGGCGGGAACGGTTATTGAACCAGGGATGGCCCTTGCCGCCCTCGCCCTGCCGCTCGTCGCCGCGCTCCTCGCGGTGCCGGCCCCGGCCGAGGTGACGGGACCGCTGGCGCCCTGGGCCGAGGTGGACTCGGCGCCCGGGGCGGCGCTGGTGGAGGCCGAGGTGCTCGCCCGCGGCCAGGAAGGCGCCACCGCCGATCGGCATGGCGCCGCCGAGGCCACGGTCCGCTTCTATGCCGCCCGCGCCTTCGCGCCGGCCTGGCTGGCCGCCGAGCGTCCCACGGCGCAGGCGCTCGCGGTGGTGGAGGTGCTGCTCGGCGCCGCCATGAAGGGGCTCGACCCGGAGGACTACGGCGCGGAGCGCCTCGCCGACGAGGTGGCGGTGGTGGCGATCCAGGCGGGCCTTCCGGACCCGGCGCTCCTCGCCCGGCTCGACGCGGCGCTGACGCGCGCCGCGCTCCGCTACGCGGGCGACGTCCGCGCCGGGCGGATCGACCCGCGCGACCTCGGCCACGACCTGTGGCGCCCGGCGCCGCCGCTCGACCTGGCGGCCCTGGCCGAGGCCCTGAGGTCCGCGCCGGACGCGGCAGCGGCGCTCGAGGCCGTCGAGCCCGCCTGGCCGCAGTACCGGGCGCTGCTGGCCGCGCTGCCACGCCACCCGGAGGCGGCGGCGCGCATCGCCCTCGCCCTGGAGGGCTGGCGCTGGCTCCCGCCCGGGCCGGTCGGACCTTCCATCCTGGTCAACATCCCCGAGTTCCGCCTCCAGGCGCTGGAGCCCACGCCCGAGGGGGCGCGGGTGGCCCTCGACATGGCGGTGGTGGTGGGGCGGGCCGACGACCAGTTCCGGCACACGCCGCTGCTGGCGCTGCCGCTCCTGAACCTGGTCTTGAGGCCGACCTGGGAGGTGCCCGAGGCCATCGCGCGGCGCGACCTCCTCCCTCGATTCCGCTCGGACGCCACCTTCGCGGCGCGCCTGGGCTACTCGCTCGCGGGCGCCAGCGGCTCGGATCTGGCGACGCCGGCCGGGCTGGACGCGTGGCGCGCGGGAGCGGGCTCGCTCCGCCAGGCCCCCGGGCCGCTGAATGCCCTCGGGAGGGCCCTCTTCCTCTTCCCCAACGGTGGGGCCGTCTACCTCCACGACTCGCCCGACCGCGGGCTCTTCCAGAAGGCGCGCCGGGACTTCTCCTCGGGCTGCGTGCGCGTGGCCGACGCGCCGGCGCTGGCCTACTGGGTGCTCGGCGGCACCTCGGGCTGGGACGCGCGCCGCCTCTCGACGGCGCTCGATGGGCCCGCCACACGGTGGGTGCGGCCGGCGCTCCGCCCCTGGGTCTACCTGGTGTACGCCACCGCCTCGGTCGAACCGGACGGCGAGCTCAGACTCCACGAAGACCTGTATGGCCACGACGCGCGCCTGGCGGAGGCGCTGCGGGCCGCCTCGGGGGAGCGGGCGACCCGCTACCAGGCGCGCCGCCTCCCGGAGTCGAGGTGGACGAAGTCGTGAGCAGGGTAGAACCCCACGCCGCCCCGGCCGAGCCGCAGCGCCACGTCGCGCAGGCCGCCGGTCGGGAGGCCGTGCAGCCTGAGGTCGATGGCCTTGCCGGAGAGGTGCAGGCTGTTCGAGGCCACGCCGCCGGGGGAGGCCGCGTGGAGCCGCGCATTGGTCTTCTGCGAACGGAAGCCGCAGATGATCTCGAACTCGCCGAGGGGGCGCTGCGCCGCCAGGGCGACGCTCCAGGCGATGTCGAGGACCGCGGGGTCGATGGCGTACACCTCGCCCGTGTACGGATCTCGCAGGAAGCGGTCGATCTCGGCCAGCGCCTCGGGCACCAGCACCGTGCCGTCGTGAAAGGTCACGTCCACGTGCTCGCCGGTGTGGAGGGAGCGCATGCGCAGCCGGCGCGGGCTCGCGGCGGCGGCGTTGGCGCGCGCGGGGCCGAGCGCCACGCCGAGGAGCGCCAGGGCGCCGCCGAAGATCAGGCTCCTGCGTCCGAAGGTCTGCCGGTGCTTCTCCATCATCGTGGGGGCCGCTCCCTTGGGACCCCTCCCAGGGCTCCGGAACATCGCGGCTCGGATGGGTAGGAGTCAAGCCACTGCCGGCGCCGTTGGCCGGTTCAGCCCTCGACAGGCGGCTGACAACGGCAGGTCATGGACTCCAGGCTCAGCGCGGCCCGGGCCGGGCGTCCTTCCTCGGCGCGTGCGGCGGGTGACAGCTGGCGCAGCCGCCCTTCGCCCCTCCGGCCGCGGCGTGCTTCGCCAGCAGGGCCGGCGAGGTGGCCTCGTGGCATCGTTCGCAGAGGGCATCGCCGGCCGCCCGGAGCAGGTGCGGCCGCGAGGCGGCATGGGGCGAGTGGCACTCGAAGCAGGCGCCCCGCCGCATGGGCTCGTGGGCGCCCAGGGCCGTGGGGAGTGCGCCGAACTCGTGGCAGTCGGCGCAGAGCGCGATCCCGCCCGGGAGGAGGCCCGGCGCCGGCGGCGGCGCAGGTGGGGGCGCCACCGGGAAGTGGCAGGCCCCGCAGGAGCGCTCCTCGAAGGGCGGGTGAAGCTGCGACCTCAGCAGCCCCTTCACGGACCCCACGTGCGGCTCGTGACAGCCGGTGCAGCGGGCGGCCGAAGCGTCGAACCCGCCATGGCGTGCCACCAGGGCCGGCCGGGTCAGGTCGTGGCAGCGCGCGCAGAGGCGAGGCACCCCTTCGCGGAGCAGCCAGGCGTCGGCGGAACCATGGCCGCGGTGGCAGCTCAGGCAGCCCTCCCGGGCGGGCGGGTGGACCACCGCGCCGGCCTGGCCCAGGGCGCCGGCCAGGTCGCCGTGGCAGCCCAGGCAGAGCGTCCGCTCGGGCACGAGGAGCAGGCGCGGCTGGGCCGATCCGTGACCGTCGTGGCAGCTGCCGCAGGGGCCGTCGGCGAAGGGCGGGTGGACCGAGGCCGCCCGCGCCCAGATCTTGCGCACGCCGACGTGGCAGGCCAGGCAGACCCCGGCGCCGTCCCCACGCAGGCTCGCCTTCCCGCCTGCGTGCGGCTCGTGGCAGGTCTTGCAGTCACCGCCGGTGAAGGCGCCGTGGAGCTTCACGCCTGGACGCATGGCGGCCGGCGTCCCGTGGCAGGTCACGCAGAGCGCCTCCGGCGGCCGCGCCAGCAGGCGCGGATGCTCCGAGACGTGCGGCGCGTGGCTGGAGAGGCAGGCGCCGCGCGGCTCCGGCGCGTGCACGTGGCTGTCCTTGCGCCAGGCCGACGCCCCCTGCCGGTGGCAGCCGAGGCAGAGCGCCTCGGCCGGGCGACCCAGCAGGTGGAGCGCTCCGCCGTGCGCGTCGTGGCACGTCTCGCACCGGCCGGAGCGCACCGGCGCGTGGGCGTCGGTCCGGGCGCCCCAGGCGGCCACCTCGGCGTGGCAGGCGCCGCAGCGCTGCCCGGGCGGCGCCTTGAGCAGCTGGGGCTCGGCGGAGGCGTGCGGCAGGTGGCAGGCGAGGCACTGCCCCTGCGCGGCGGGAGGGTGGGGCGAGGCGGCGAGCTTGGCCTGGATGGCGTCGTGGCAGCGGAGGCAGAGCGCCCCGGTCCCGTCGGTGAGCAGCGCCTTGCGGTCGGTGGCGTGGGGTTCGTGGCAGGCGGTGCACCGCTCCGCCACGGGCCGGTGGACCACCGCCTGTTTGAAGGCCTGCTCCTGGTCGGTGTGGCACTGGTAGCAGAGGGCCGGCTCGGCCTCACTCCGCGCGAAGGCGGGATTCGACGAGGGACCTTGGTGGCACGAGCCGCAGTCCGCGGCGACCGGGTGGGCGACGGCGCGCAGCAGCTTCGCCTGGCCGGAGTGGAGCCCGTGGCAGCGGTCGCAGGCCACGCTGGCGATCTGGAAGCCCGAGTGGCGGGCGGCCACGTCGGCGTGGCAGCCGGTGCAGAGACCGGGGAGCGCGGCGCGCAGCAGGCGCGGCTGGTCCGAGCCGTGCGGAGCGTGGCACGTGGCGCAGCGGGGCGGACCCGGCGCCCGACCGTGGACCACGGCGAACCGTGGCTGCTGGTGGCACTCGGTGCAGCCGAGCGGCTGGCTGGGCGGCGCGGCGCCGCCGCGCCCACCGTGGGGGGTGTGGCAGGCGTCACAGGCCCGGCCAGGGCGAAAGGGCGAGTGGATGACCGTGCGGCGGCGCGCCTCCGCGACGGTGGCGGCGTGGCAGGCCAGACAGGGGTTGGTGGAGGCCTCGGAGGATGAGGGCGAGGCCCGGCCGACCGCAGGGCCGGCCGGGGAAGCGCAGCCGAGAGCGCCGGCCAAGGCGAGCGTGGCGGCGAAGGCAGCGAGCTTCGGCGCCCGCGGAAGGGGGCGGAGGTCGGGTCCCACGTTGATCGGCACCGCGTCATGGTGCGGCATGCGGTCGTCATGGGTCAACGGGAGCCGAGTTACCATAATCCATATTATCGGACTCACGATGGCGCAGCATTCGACCCGATTCGCGAGATCCTGCCTGGCCCGCGAAACCGGCGGCGGTCAGGCCGGGGACGGTCCCAGGCCGGCCAGCCGCCCGGCGTGGGCATAGACATTCATCCGACCGCGCCTCACGAAGGCGCACAGGGTGACGCCGGACGCCTGCGCCACGGCCACCGCCAGCGTGGTGGGCGCGGAGACGCAGGCCACCACCGGAACGCCGGCCCTGGCCGCCTTCTGGACGATCTCGAAGCCGCCGCGGCCGCTCATGACCAGCACGGCGGGGACCAGCGCGGCGCCGGCCGCGCGCGCCAGGAGGAAGGCTCCCACCACCTTGTCCACCGCGTTGTGGCGACCCACGTCCTCGTGCGCCGCCACCAGTGAGCCCCCGGCGTCCCAGAGGGCGGCGGCGTGCGTGCCGCCGGTGGCGTCGAAGGTGGGCTGGTGCTGGCTGAGCCGCTCCATGGCCTGGCCGACGCTGGCGGCCGTGATGGACGGGCCCGGCGGCAACGGCAGGATGCCCGCCAGCAGGTCGTCCACGGCGCTCCGCCCGCACACGCCGCAGGCGGACGAGGTGACGCCGCCGCGGCGCGAGGCCTCGAGCCGCTCCCAGTCGACCTGCCCGCCGGCCGCCGGGGCGACATCGATGACGTTGCCGTACCCCGGCTCCCCCAGCCGGCCGCAGTGAACGATGGCGCAGACGTCCTCGGCGCGCCGGATGATCCCCTCGCCGAAGAGGTACCCGAGCGCCAGGCGGTGATCGTCACCGGGCGTGCGCATGATCACCGCCACCGTCTCCCCGGCCAGCCGGATCTCGAGCGGTTCCTCGACCGCCACCAGGTCCTCGAAGGCGCCGGCCGCGGCGGACCTGACGACGGGGAGCCGCATGGCCTTGCGTCGCGAAGGGACCGGGGCCAGGGGGGCCTCCGGGGCACCGTCCTCCGGCCCCTCCCCGTCCGGCCTGTTCGGGGCGCTGGGGGAGTCGGCTCGGGCGCGGGTGGTCATGGGCGGCGCGGTGGCCAGGTGCCCTGGGCGGGCTGGGCCACAGGCCTGCGCCGATGCTTGCAGGTCGGCCGCCGCGCCGTCAAGGCGGGCGGCCGCGCCGACGTCCGCGTCCTCCGTGGTAGCGTCCCGCGCCGTGTCGATCCGGACCGTCCTCAGCAGCACCGCGCTCGCGTCCTCGTTGCTGCTCGCGTGCGAGCGGCCGACCTCGACGGCGACCTCGACGGCGACCTCGACGGCGACCCCGACGGCGACCTCGACGGCGACCTCGACGGCGACCCCGACGGCGACCCCGACGGCGACCCCGACGGCGACCCCGGCGGCGACCCCGGCGCCGACCCCGACGGCGACCCCGCCCTCGCCCGTCGAGGTGCTCGAGGCGCAGGCGCTCATCCCCGGCGCGAGCACGGAGCTCAAGACCGGCGAGCAGATCACCGTGGACCCGGGCTCCACCTTCCGCGTCATCCTCGAGGGAACCTACCTGGAGGCGCGCCTCTCGCTCCTCGACGGCGCCGACGCCATGCTGCCGGCCGCGGGGGCCCGCGAGGCGGGGCCACGCACCACGGTCACACTCCAGCCGGCCGCGCCGCTGAGACCGGGCGGCGCCTACCGGCTCCGCGTGGACGGCGCCGGCACCAGGGAGCTCCACGCCGCCGATGGCGCGGTCCGCGCGCCGGTCGAGTTCCCCATCCTGGCCGCCGGCGAGCCCCCGGCCGAGCCAAGAGCCAGGCCGAAGAGGCCCAGGCAGCGCCGCTGACGACCAGGAGGTTCACCGCGTGTCCTACCAGCTCGCCCCGCTCCCCAGCACCCGCCAGGCTCCCCGCTTGACCCTCGGGCTCGCGCTGGCCGCGCTCTCCCTGGCCGCCCCCCCGGCCCTCGCCGCCGACGAGGCGCGCCTCCTGCGCTTCCCCGACGTCCACGGCGACACCATCGCCTTCTCCCATGGCGGCGACCTCTGGTCGGTGCCGGCCTCGGGCGGGCCGGCGCGCCGGCTCACCAGCGGCGACGGCCTGGAGGTCTTCCCTCGCTTCTCGCCCGACGGGCGGTGGCTCGCCTTCACCGGCCACGCCGACGGCTCCTCCGACGTCTACGTCATCCCGGCCAGCGGCGGGGAGCCGCGCCGGCTCACCTGGTACCCGGCCCGCGAGAACACCGACCGGATGGGCTTCGACAACATCGTGCTGGGGTGGGCGCCGGACGGGCGCATCCTCTTCCGCAGCCAGCGCGGCCCCCTGGGCGGCTTCAACGGCGAGCCCTGGGCGGTCCGTCCGGAGGGCGGTCCGGCCGAGCGCTACCCCATCGCCGAGGCCGGCCACGTCAGCTTCTCGCCGGATGGGACGCGCGCCGCCATCACCCGCATCTTCCGCGACTTCAGGCCGTGGAAGCGCTACCAGGGCGGCATGGCGCAGGACGTCTGGCTCTACGACCTCGCCAGCCACGCGGTGGAGAGGATCACCGACTGGCGCGGCACCGACACGCAGCCCATGTGGCTCGGCGGCGCCATCTACTACCTCTCCGACCGCGACGACTGGAAGGTCAACCTGTGGCGCTACGACCTGGCCAGCCGGGCCCACGCCCGGGTCACCGGCTTCGGGGAGTTCGACTGCAAGTGGGCGCACGCCGGGAGGGACCGGCTGGTCTTCGAGAACGGCGGCTTCCTCTACCTCCTCGACCCGAAGGACGGCCAGCCGAGGAAGGTGCCGGTGGAGCTCCCCGACGACGCCCGCTTCGCCCGGCGCCGCTGGGTCAACGTGGCCGAGCAGATCACCGACGCCTCCCTCTCGCCCGACGGCAAGCGGGTGGCCTTCACGGCGCGCGGCGAGGTCTTCACCGTGCCGGCCGAGCACGGCGACATCCGCAACGTGACCCGGAGCTCCGGCGTGCGCGAGCGGAACGCCGTCTGGTCGCCCGACGGCCGCTGGCTCGCCTACTTCTCCGACGCCACCGGCGAGGAGGAGCTCTACGTGGTGGCGCAGGACGGCGCGTCGAGGCCGGTGCAGCTCACCCGCGGCCCGCCCACCTGGCACTACGCGCCGGCCTGGTCGCCCGACTCCAGCAAGCTCGCCTGGGCCGACCGCGGCCTCCGGCTCTGGTGGGTCTCCATGACCGACAGGACGCCGCAGCTGGCGGTCAAGGCGCCGCACCGCGAGATCCAGGAGTACGCCTGGTCGCCGGACGGCCGCTGGCTGGCCTACGCCACCGACACCGCCGCCGAGACCTCGGCGATCTTCCTCTACTCGCTCGAGCGCAAGGCCTCCACCCAGGTGACCGCCGACGGCTTCGACGCCGGCGAGCCGATCTTCGACCCCGACGGCACGGCGCTCTACCTCCTCGCCGACCGCGACGTGGCGCCCACGCTGGGCCGGCTGGAGCGCTCCTACACGGTCAACAAGATGACCCGGCCGCACGCCATCACGCTGCGCGCCGAGCTCCCCTCCCCCTTCGCGCCCCGCAGCGACGAGGTGAAGCCGGCCGACCCCAGGGAGGAGAAGAAGGAGGGCGGCGGGAAGGACGAGGGGAGGACGCCGAGGAGGCCGGCCGTGCCGCTGCGCGTCGACCTCGACGGCATCCAGCAGCGCATCGTCCCCTTCCCGGTCCAGCCGGGTAACTACCAGGGTCTGGCGCTCGCCAAGGGGAAGCTCTACTGGCGCTCGCTCCCGACCCAGGAGCTGACCGCGGCCCCCGGGCCGCAGAAGGGGGCGCTCAAGACCTTCGACCTGGAGAAGCGCAAGGAGACGGAGCTGCTGCCGGCCGTGGAGCGGTTCGACGTGGCCGACGACGGCTCCAGGCTCCTCTACAAGATCGACAAGTCCTGGAGCCTGGTGGAGCCGAAGGACGGGCTGAAGGAAGCGCCCAGGGACGGGCCGAAGGCGGGCGACGGCGCGCTCAAGCTGGACGGCCTGAAGCTGGAGCTCGACCCGCGCGCCGAGTGGGCCCAGATCTACGGCGAGACCTGGCGGCTCTTCCGCGACTTCTTCTACCTGCCCGACATGGGCCAGGTGGACTGGCCGGCCATGCGGGCCCGCTACGCCCAGCTCCTGCCGCACGTGACGCACCGCCACGACCTCAACTACGTGCTCGGAGAGCTGGTGGCCGAGCTCGGCACCGGCCACACCTACGTGGGCGGCGGCGACCAGCCCAAGGTCGAGCGGGTGCCGGTGGGGACGCTCGGCGCCGACCTCGCGCTCGACGCGGCGGCCGGCCGCTGGCGCATCGCCCGCATCCTGCCGGCCCAGCCCTGGGTGGAGGGCCGGGCCACGCCGCTGGCGGCGCCTGGCGTGAAGGTGGCGGAGGGCGACTACCTGCTGGCCATCGACGGGCAGGAGCTGACGGCCAGGGACGAGCCCTACCGGCTGCTGGCGCAGGCGCCCGGGCGGACCGTCACGCTCACCGTGAACGGGAGGCCGGATCGGAGCGGGGCGCGCCAGGTGCAGGTGCAGCCGCTCGCCAACGAGTGGGAGCTCCGCTACTTCGACTGGGTGGAGGCCAACCGGCGGAAGGTGGAGCGGGCCTCGGGCGGCACGGTGGGCTACCTGCACATCCCGGACATGGGCGGGCGCGGCCTCACCGAGTTCATCCGGCAGTTCTACGCGCAGTCCAGCAAGCCGGGGCTGGTGGTGGACGTGCGCTCCAACGGCGGCGGCTTCGTCTCGCAGATGATCCTGGAGCGGCTGCGCCGCCGCCTCATGGGCATGAGCAACCAGCGCGAGATCCGGCCCACCACCTATCCGGCCGCGGCGGTGAGCGGCCCCATGGTGGCGCTGGCCGACCAGTACTCCGCCTCCGACGGCGACATCTTCCCGCATTACTTCCGCGCCTACGGCCTCGGGCCGGTCATCGGCCAGCGCACCTGGGGCGGCGTGGTGGGCATCCGCGGCAACTACTCGGGCATGGTGGACGGCGGCTACTCCAACGTGGCGGAGTTCGGCCTCTACGACCTCTCCGGCCGCTGGGTGGTGGAGAACGAGGGCGTGGCGCCGGACATCGAGGTGGACAACCTGCCGGCCGATCTCGCCGCCGGCCGCGACCCGCAGCTGGAACGGGGCGTGGCCGAGGTGTTGAA
This sequence comes from Anaeromyxobacter sp., assembly GCA_031396105.1. GTDB lineage: Bacteria > Myxococcota > Myxococcia > Myxococcales > Anaeromyxobacteraceae > JADKCZ01. The sequence goes on along the minus strand of JANNKC010000417.1, from coordinate 18,751 downwards.
GCGGATCGCGGCCGAGAAGCCGGTCCGCCCGGACCGGCCGCCCTCCAAGGACCTGCGCCATCCGAAGCCGGCGCGCTGATCAGCGGCCGATCTCGAGGACCACCGTCCGCGTGGCCGCCTGGGTGGCGGGCGGCACGCGGATGGCGGCGGCCAGCGCGGCGGCCGCCCGCCCGACGCAGTCGACCACCTGCAGCGGGGCGGTGCCGGCGGCCCGGTAGGTGATGCCGGACTGGTCCACCAGCAGCTCCACCTCCACGGTGCCCGGCGCGGCGCCGTCCAGGCAGATGGCCGTCTCGTCCGACTCGCGCAGCCGCTTCTCCACGTCGCCCAGGACGTCCTCGCCGGAGCCGGGGCGCCCCTCCGAGAGCAGCACATAGGCCGGCTTCTCGGCCCCGTCGGGATCGACCACCACCCGATCGGCCACCTTGGCCACCGGCTGGCTCCCGAGCAGCTGGGCGCGCCAGGCGGCCGGGTCACCCGGCCCCTCCACGCGGCAGACCCGCCCTCGGCAGCTGATGGTGAAGGCCGCGGGCTGACCCGGCCAGAGCGCCCGCAGGGCCGGCTCGAGCCGCTGCCGCGGCGCCTCCGAGGCCGGGCCGGTGAAGCCGTCCCGCAGGGCCAGGTAGCGGTTGCGCGCCTCGATGAGGACCTCGAGGCTCCGGGCCTCCACCGGGTCGGCGACCTCGGGGGGCGTGAGCGTCTGGGTGCCGGTCATGGGCGTCGGCGGCGGCACCAGGGGCGCCTCCGGCGCGCCCACCGCGCCCGGCCCACCGGCCTGCTCGGTGAGCCGCAGGATGAGGACGACGGCGCCCACCACGGCCAGCGCCAGCGCGGCCAGCGCCAGGAGGAAGGTGCGCGACTTCACGGCCTGGGCTCCAGGGGGATGAGGATCTCGATCACGGCCGCGCGGCGCAGGGCCTCGACCCGGCCCCTCACGGCGGCGCGGATCTTGTCCTCGGTGAGCCGCTGCCGGACGACGTCGCGCGCCGTGGCCTCGGGCTGGCCGAGGCGCTCCTGGTTGGCGACGGACCGGGCGTGGAGCTCGGCGTCGTCCACCTTCACGCTGGGCGCGAGCTCGCGCGCCACCAGCCTGTCCACCGCCAGCTGCCGCCCGAGGCGGTCGGCGAAGGTGGCCTCGGTGAGCCCCTCGCGCTCGAGCCGGATCTCGAACTGGGCCGGCCCCGACAGGCTGGCGCGTGCCTCGGCCACGGCCCGGGCCACCTCCTCCGCCGAGGGCTGGTGGCCGCGCCGCACGGCCTCCTGCGCCAGCAGCTCCTCGTCCACCAGGAGGTCGAGCGCCTCGCGCACCAGCTGCCGGTAGGCGCTGGGGCTCTGGATGGCGGCGATGTTGCGGCCCTTGCGGGCGGCGTGGTCCGCGAAGGCCCGGTCGAGCCGGGACCGTTCGATCCCCACGCCGTTGACGCGGGCCGCCAGCATGGCGGCGGACGCCGTCGCGGCGGCCGTCAGCAGCGCCAGGGAGAGGAGGCCGCCGAGGGCGGAGGCGCGTCGGAGCCGCATGTCAGTCGAGCCTCAGCCAGCCGCTGACCGGCCGGAGCCGCTGCGGCCCCAGCTCCACCGCCATGACGTACCCGCCGCGGGCGCCGACGCGGCGCCGGGGGCCGAAGCTCACCGGCGGGGTGTAGCCGGTCTCGAGCGCGCTCAGCCCCTCCAGCGCGGCCACCAGGCGGGCCCGCGAGAGCTGCCGGCCCGTCCGCCGGAGCCCCTCGGCGAGCACCGAGAAGGCCGACAGGGCCGAGATCTGCGCCGCCCTGTGGCGCGGCGGCTCGCCGGGCGGCGAGAGGCTGGCCAGCTTGGCGCGCGCCCCCTCGCCGAGGTCGTCCGGGCGAGTGGGATAGGCGAGGAGGATTCGTCCCTCGAAGGCGGCCGGCGCGGCGGCGGCGGCGCGCGCCGCCAGCGTGCCGGGGGCCAGGATCCAGGGGGTCCAGCCGGCCGCCTCGGCCTGCCGCAGCAGGCCGGCCAGCGCCGCGTCGTCGCCCAGGAAGACCACCGCCTCGACCCGCTCCGCGCCGAACCGCGCCACCGCCTCGGCCGCCGGTCCGTCCGGTCCCATCTCCCGCGCCTCGACGCCCTTCCAGCCCTTGGTCCGGGCCATGGCGAGCGCCGCCTCGGCCGCCGCCGCGAAGGGGGCGCCCTCGGCCCGCAGCACCAGGGCGCGCGGCGAGGCCAGCTCCGGTCGGGCCGCTGCCCAGGCCACCAGCACCCTCGCCTGCTCGGCCAGCCCGGGCAGCACGTGGAAGGTGAACTGGCCGTCGGTCCCGGCGCTGAACGGAGTGTACGGCCCGACGAAGGGAAGACCGGCCTCCTCGGCCAGCGCGGCCACCTCGGCGTCCACCCCCGGGACGAACCCGGAGACCAGCGCGAAGATGGGCGGGCCGGCCAGGAGCCGCCGGGCCGCGCCGAGCCCGTCCTCCCGATCGGCGTCGAAGCCCTCCACCACCAGCACCACCGTGCGGCCGTTCAGCCCGCCGCCGGCGTTGGCGTCGGCCACCGCCGCCTCCAGGGCGGCGCGCATCGCCGCGCCGGCGCCGGCCAGCCGACCCGCGGTGGGCAGCACCGTGCCGAGCCGCACGGCGCCCGGCGTGACCCCCGGGTCGAACTGTCGCTCCAGCACGCGCAGGTAGGCCAGCAGCGCCTCCTCGTCGCGCCGGGCCATCGAGTAGCGCGGCATGGCGACGTCGAACGGGTGGCCGTCCGGGTCGACGCCCTCGGAGAGCGAGCGCGCCAGGCTGCGGGCGTCGAATGGCGCGTGGCTGCGGCCGGGGTGGCGGTGGCCCCCGGGGCGCGTCAGCTCGCTCCAGGTGACGATGGACGGGAGCACCGAGCCCTCCGGCCGCCCCAGGCCATCCTCGCCGTGGCAGGAGGCGCAGGGGAGCACGGCGCCGGGCACGGGCGTCAGGTCCACCCCCACCAGCGCGGTGACCTCGCCGCCGCTCGGGCTGTGGCCCTCCCGGTAGATCGTCCGGCCGGCGGCCTGCAGGGCCGTCAGCGGCGCCGGGTCGCCGGAGCGCGAAGAGACGGTCGCCGCGGGGACCGTCACCGGCACCGCCAGCAGCACGGCGAGGAGCGGCGCGCGCATCGACATCCGGTCCGCTACCGCGCGACGGCAGGGGCGCCGGCCGCCGGCTGCTCCGCCGCCAGGCCGCGCAGGATCTCGGCCACCGCCTGCGGCGGGGCGTCGGGGCGCACCTTGGTCCAGTGGCGCGAGCGGGCGCTGCCGGCGATGAAGGCCGTGGTGTGGTTGCTGGGGTCATCGACCCACTCTCCGAGCTTCTTCAGGACCGTGGCCAGGCTGGCCCTCGAGCCGGAGAGGAAGGTCCAGCCCGCCTCCTCGGCCCCGTGGACCTTGGCGAACTTGCGGAAGGCCTCCGGCGTGTCGTGGTCCGGGTCCACGCTGAGCACCACGAAGTGGACGTCCCGCCCGAAGGTCTCGCCGAGCTCCCGCCGCACCCGCACCAGCTTCGCCATGATGAGCGGGCACGCCTCGGTGCACTGGGTGAACTGGAAGCTCAGGCAGACGGTCCGCCCCTTGAGGACGTCGCTGTAGAAGCGGACCTCCTTGCCATGCTGGTCCACCAGGACCGTGTCGGTGAAGTAGGCGCGGGCCTTCTCCTCCTTGGCGGCGTCGTCGGGCGCGGCCAGGGCGGGCCAGGCGGCGCAGCAGGCCAGCGCGAGGGCGGCGGTGAGGTGGCGCATGGCGCTCAACGCTCCGCGCCGGTGGCGGCCAGGGCCCCGCGAGCCTTCTTGAGCTCGTCCACGGCGGCCAGGAGCTTGTCGGGGTCCGGGAAGCCGTTGAAGCGCAGGAAGCGCCCGGTCCGGCCGTCGCCCACCAGCATCATGGGGGGGTGCTCGGCGAAGTTGGCGGTGTAGGCGCCCAGCCCCTTCAGCACCCGCTCCACGTCCTCCACGCCGCCGGTGAGCCAGGTCCAGCCGGGCCCGGCCTTGAACTTGGCCCCGAAGGCCTTGAGGCGCGCCGGGGTGTCGCGCGCCGGATCGATCGAGAAGGAGACGAGCCGCACCTCGCTCCCCGCCCGCGGCCCGAGCCGCTCCTGCAGCCGGGTCAGCTTGGCGGAGAGGATGGGGCAGATGGTGGTGCAGGTGGTGAAGACGAAGTCCACCACCACGATCCGGTCGCCCACCACGTCGGCGGGGAAGCGCACGACGCGGCCGTCCTGGTCGAGGAGCGTGGCCTCGGCGAGCGTCACCGTGGCGGCGGAGTTGCTCGGGGCGGCCGGCGCCTGGACGGCGCCGATCGCCTGGACGCCGGCCAGCTCGGTCATGCCGGCCGGCAGCGCGGCCTCGGCCGCGGCGTCCGCCTTGTGGCAGCAGGGCTTCTCCGTGGCCGGGCCAGGCTCCTCGGCCCGGGCCGGCGCGGCCATGACGAGCGCGGCCACCGCCAGCGTGAGGGCGACGAGCACCACGAGCACCAGCTTCTGGCGAGGGCTACGGGCTCTGGCGGGCATGGACGGCCTCCTGTGCGGCAGCTGCGGGCGCGGCCCGGGCCACCTGGACGGTGCGGTAGGGGATGGCGTTCGCGGCGAGACGGAGCGACGCCACCGAGACGAAGACGTAGTGGACGCCGGGGTGGAGGAGCGGCAGCGTGGCCGCGTAGATCCCCTCCCCCACCTCCCTCGCCACCACCTGGCGCCGGTGGCGCCCGGGCACCACGTGGGAGGAGAGCAGCACGTCCGCAAGGCCGGCGCGCGGCTTCCGGTCGCGCGTGCCGATGAGCCGGAGGCGCACCTCCACCGGCCCGCCGGTGTCCAGCTTGGCGGGCAGGCCCAGGTACTCCACGTCGAGGCCGTCCTGCTGTGCCAGCGCGGGGTTGATGGCGGCGTCGGTGCCGAAGCAGTGGACCACCTTGGGGTTGTCGAGCAGGAAGGCGACGTCGTAGTGGCCCGCGGCGGGAAGCCGGAGCTTGCCGGCGTAGACGCCCGGGGTGAGCTCCTTCAGGCTCCGGTCCACCACGCTCACCGCCTGCGCCCGGTGGCCGTAGCTGCCGAAGCTGCCCATGGGGGCGTTCATCCCCTCCATGTAGAAGTAGGTGTTGCCGTCGGCCGGGTTGAGGGCGAAGACGGCGGCGTCGGTGGCGGCCGGCGAGATGGCGTCGGCCAGCCCGAGCTCGCCCGCCGCCATGGGGGCGCCGGTGCCGGCGCCGAAGGACTGCACGGTGGGCTGCTTCCCCTCGCCCAGGCTGAGCAGGTTGATGAGCTTCACCTGCTCCGAGTCGAGGAGCCGGACGTAGGCGAAGGCGCGCGTCATGGCCACCTGGTAGGGCTTCCCGCCCAGCGGGACGGTGTGGACCAGCCGGTTGGCGGCGGCGTCCAGCACGTGCACCGCCTGCTCGCTCGGGTTCACCACGAACCCCCAGCGGCCGTCCATGGAGAAGCGGATGGGGCCCAGGCCCGGGCGCGCCTCGAGCCTGGCCGCCACCTCCAGCGTGGCGGGGTCGATGGCCAGCACCGCGCCGGAGCGCGCCTCGGCCACGTAGACGAACTGCGAGAGCGAGGAGGTGGCCACCGCGATGGGCACGCCCCCCACCTGGAGTTGCTTCACCTTGGCGAGCCGGGCCGTGTCGATGACGGTGACCGTGCCGTCCTGCCGGTTGGTCACGAAGGCCCGCCGCCCATCGGTGGAGAAGGCGATCTCGTGGTGACCGCGCCCGGTGGCGAGCGTCTTGACCGCCTTCAGCGTCTGCGTGTCGATGACGGTGACGCCGCTGTCCGCTGCGGACTCGGCGTCGTTCCCCACCCAGAGCTGCCGCCCGTCCGGTGAGAGGGCCAGCCGGGTCGGCGCCTGGCCGGCCGCCACGCCGCCGCTCACCTTGAAGGTGCCGGTGTCCACCACCGCCACCTCGCCCGCCTTGGGCATGGAGACGAAGAGCCGCCGGTCCTCCTGGTCGCGCGCCCAGTCGGCCCCCGGCCGCTTCAGGACCACCGTGGCGTAGAGGCTGGTGTTGCCGGTCATGCTCACCACCGGGTCCACCACCGAGATGGAGGCGTCGGTGTTGAGGATGAGGAGGTAGTAGCTGTTCAGGTCGACCATGGGGCGGATGCCCACCACGCCCTTCAGGTAGAGGCCGATCTTCTCCTTGCACTCCTTCTCCTGGCCGCCCCGCCCGGCCACCACGTTGGCCATGTCGAGCCAGGCCGCCGGCTTCAGGCCGGGCACCGGCGTACCGCTGGTGGCGTCGGTCATGCGGAAGCGGACCTCGGCGTACTCACCTTCCATGAGGGGGCCAGCCGGCGTGGCTTCACCCGGCCGGCCGATGGTGAAGTCGACCACCACGCCGTCGCGGACCACCCGGCTGGCGCTCGCTTCACCCGGGGCGCCCTTCCCCGGCGCGCCCTTGGCCGCTCCGCCCTTGGCCGGCGGGGAGGCCTCGGCGGCGGCGGTCGCGGTCCTCGGGGTCACCACGGCCAGCCCGATGCAGCCGACCAGGGCCAGCCACTGGTCCCTGCCCCGTGCGCTCCTGGCGTATGCGTTCAGCACCTGGTCACCCTCCGTCCAGACCTCAACGTGCGGCATCGTGCCACAGGATGGAGATCAAGTCCTCACAGGCCAGGGCCGAGCGCGATCCGCACGCGCCCGGCCCATGATTTCACCTGTCTTCCTGGACCGTTATGGCGTCACCCGCAGCAGCTCCCAGAGGCCCGAGAGGTTGCCCATGCCCGCCCTGTCATGGATGAGGTAGTCACCCGTGATGGCGTTCGAGCCACCAGCGCTCGGGAGCACCAGCTCGAAGTGTGAGGCCGGGGCGATCAGGTCTTGCGCTCCCATGTCGATGGAGAGCGTGTTGTTCCCGAGCGACCTGGCGGCCACCTCGAAGCCCGGCAGCGTCGGGTAGAAGCCGGTCGGCTTGCACTTGCCGGGGATCCCCAGGTTCGCCGAGGCGGCGCAGACATGCGGCTCGCGCTGCCAGACGTGCCCGTTCATGGTGAAGGTCGAGGCGCGGGGCGAGCCGGTCGGCATGAGCAGGTGGAGCCGGAACGGGGTGCCGGCGCGGGCCGTGAAGACCGGGGTGGCGGGGTCGCCGTTCACGCCGGCCAGGCCGTTGGAGTAGGCCTCGTGCGCGTTGGGAATGGACCCCATGCCGCCCGGGCCGGTGAACGGCGTGTTGGGCGCCATGCCGAAGCGGAACCAGAGCGGCTCGGAGCCGTAGTTGAGCCCCATGTGGCCCGAGTCCTCGGCGTCCTCGGCGATGGCCCCTTCTCCGCCGCTCATCTCGACGGGGGCGCCGTCGCCGTAGCGGTGGTTCAGCCCCTTCTGGATGATGCTGGTGAAGTCGCGGAACTGGCCGTTGACGGTGGCGGTGGCGCGGGTCTCGCGCTGGGCGCCGAGCGCGCTGGTCTGGTGGTCGGCCACCAGATCGGTCTCGGTCCAGGTGGCGCCCTGCGGCTGGATGACCAGCGCGCCGGAGAGCCCCTTCTGCCCCTGCTTGATGGGATCGGCGGGGAAGAGGTTGGCGCCGCCGAACTCCACCGGCGTGGCCACCAGGGTCACGAAGGAGCCGAAGACCGGCAGGAAGCTCAGATCGCCGGCATACCAGCGGACCGTGGTCGAGGCGCCGGGCGCCACCAGCGTGGGCGGGTTCTGGCCGACCGCCGAGCCGCCGGCCAGCCCCATGTCGTAGGCCACCAGCGAGGGCTGCAGGCCGACGTAGCTGGAGGGGCGGATGAGGTTGTTGTTGAAGCTGGTCACGCCGGCCGGGTCGTTGGCGTCGCGGGTGATGATGGGCGGCAGGTGCTTGTAGCCGGCCAGGTCCACCACCACGGCGGGGAGCCGGTTCCGCAGCGTCACCGAGAGGCACTCGCCCGCCGCGGCCCGGAGGACGAGGGGCTCCACCGCCGCGCCGGCGCGCAGCCGGACCGCGCAGGTGGAGAGCCTGGGGTCGAGCACCAGGCGCCCGTTGAGGAGCCGGCGCTGGCAGCCGGCGGCCGCCGGGTTGCGCGGCTCGAGATCGGCGGTGCGGACGTAGAGGAGCGCCGTCGGGTCGTGCAGCGGGCCGAGGTGGGTGACGCCGGGCGGCGGCGCCGGCTCGCCCGGGCCGGCCACGCCGGTGAAGCCCTGCACCGCCGTGGCGCGCGGGTTGTAGACCAGCGTGCCGCCGGCGGCGCGGAGCGGGGCGCCGGCGTGCATGGTGGCCGAGGCGTCGGCCGGCACCAGGGTGGCGCCCACCGCGTTGCCCAGCACGTCGTTGGCCTGGACGGCGGTCACGTCGAAGGCGCGCACCACCGCCGTGCGTGGGCAGACCTCGGCGAAGGCGAGCTGGTTGGCCACGGTGAGCCCCGGGGTGGAGTTGGGCAGCCTGAAGAGGTCGGCCCGGGCGGCGCGGTAGGTGCGCAGCAGGCCCCACACGCCGCTCCAGTAGCCGTCGAAGCCGGCGTTCATGGTGTAGGCGTAGTCGGCCTGCGGGGCGCCGCGCAGGAGCGGCAGCATCGGGCTGGCGAAGCTGAACTGCTCCGAGATGCCGGCGTGCTGGCCGTTGCGCCAGCCGGAGTTGGGGGCGAAGCCGTAGCCGCTCCCCTCCTGCAGCCACTTCAGCCCCTGGATGGTGACGTTGTGCGACTCCTCGTCGCCGCCCGCCTGCACCTTGACGCGGACGCGATCGCCGAAGTAGGCGCGCGGCATGGGGGTGAAGGGATCGCCCGGGCCGACCCCGGCGGCGTTGATGGGCGGCGGGAAGATGGTGCCGGCGATGCTGCTGCCGCCGGCCGGCTGGACGTTGAGCGCCGGGATGGCTCGGTCGGTGCGGCTCTGCAGCGCCATGGCGAGATCGCCGGCCGGGCCGTCGGCCTGCGCGCCCGGCTTGCCGTCCGGGCCGAGCTTGGCGGGATCGTAGACGCGGAGCCCCACCGGCTCGTTGCGGTAGTTGACCACCAGGTAGCCCGGGTCGTCGGCCGTGATGGCCTCCGGGCACGGCCGCGGCGTGCCGTTGGGGCAGAGCGCCGGCAGCACGACCAGGTCCGGGAACGGGACGGCCAGCTGCTGCTTCACCGAGACGTTGACCGCGTCGCGGAAGCTGGTGGCGGTGGGGCCGGCCGCGAGGTCGCCGGCCTGGTCCCTCCCCACGTAGACGCCCGGCCGGTAGGCGTGCTGGAAGTCCGAGTACTCGAAGTAGAACTCGCGGTAGCTGTCGTTCTTGCCGTCGCCGTCGATGTCGCCGGTGAGGATGGCGGCCTGCCAGCTGGTCGGACCGCCGTCGGCGCGGCTGGCCGGGTCGTAGAGCCTGGCCCCGGTCTCGTTGTGGACCCAGGTCGAGCCGGGCGGCTCCACCAGCACGGTGGCGTAGAGGCCGACCTGCTGGTGGGTCGAGGGGCCGTAGTGGTCGTGGGTGAAGATGATGCCCAGGCCGCGGTGCACGCCGTTGGCGTTGACCACCGGGTCGGAGAACCAGCGCTGCAGCGTGGTGCGGGCCCCCTTCCAGTCGGCCTTGCCGAACTGGCCGAAGTACGGGTGGTCCGCCGCCACCAGCGGCGTGTTGGCGGCGCGGTCGGCGCTGTCCACGGGGTTGCCGGCGCCGCTGGGGTTGAAGGTGTTGATGGCCTGGATGCGCTCCTGCACCGCGCCGGGCGAGAGCGTGCCATCCTCGTAGTTCCAGCCGTTGGCCGAGCCGTCGGTGGTGGTCAGATCCCACTTCGGCAGGTGGATGTGCTGGCCGATGATGTCGGTGGGCGTGCGCACCTGGTAGTCGTCCAGCTCGAAGGTGGTCGGCACCAGGTTGGTGTGGCTGTACTGCACGCAGTCGAAGGTGTTCATGCGCATCACCAGCGGCTCGGGCGGGCGGGCCTTGGTGATGGTGGGCATGGCGTCCTCCCACAGCGAGATGATGCGCTCCTGCGGGTAGTGGTAGCCGAGCTTGTTGAGCACCACGTCGAACTGGATGTTGGCCCCCTTGTAGATGCGCGGGGTGTCCGCGTTGAAGACCGAGGCGCCGGTGGTGCCGAACCCGCCGGCGGCGTCGAAGTAGTGGCCCACCACCCCGCTCCTGAGGAGCGCGCCGGTGTCGTCGACGCAGGGATCGTGGAAGGGAGCGCCCGGCACGGGGCGGCCCGAGCCGTTGGTGACGAAGCCGCCGGGCGTGACGTTGCCGGCCAGGTCCACCGTCGAGGAGCCGTGGGTCCGCACCGCGTGGAAGGCCATGGCCGCCTTCTCCACGTCGGTGCCGTCCTCGGGGAACCAGACCGGCTTGGCCTGCAGCATCTCCTTGGCGAAGGAGAGCGGGCTCTCCTCGCTGTGGGCGCAGGCGGCGCGGCCGGCCGTGGTGACGCAGCCGGAGGCCACGTAGCCATCCAGCGCGTGGCGCGGCAGGCCGCCGTCCCAGCCGCCGTTGGCCGGGTTGGCCGCGTCCCTGGCCATGTCGAGCGGCGGCGTGGGCGGCCGCTGGCCCACGGTGCTCTCGATGCCGGCGATCCAGAAGGGGAAGCCCGGGTTCTTCAACCCGGTCGGGTTGAGCGTGGCGTGCACCGCGGCCGGATCGGTGTCGGTGCGGTCCACCCTGGCGTTCGAGCCGAGCGTCACCGACCCCTCCACCTTCGGGACCACGGCCACGCGGCCCGGCGTCGGGGCCAGCGGCTTGCCCGGCAGCGGCACGAGCGCCGGGATGGGGGTGCCGGCGACGATCTCGCCGTCCGGCAGCGCCCGCACCGGCGTGGTGATGGCGCCGGTGGCCTGGTCGATGACCGGAGCGGCCGGCTGGCCGTCCTGCAGGGCGAACGGGATCTCGTGGAAGCCGGCGCCGCTCACCGCCAGCCTGGTGCCGGCCTCGAAGGTGTCGTGGATGCGCCAGAGCTCCCACATGCCCTGGGCGAAGTGCGGGTAGAAGTGGCAGTGGAAGATGGCGTCGCCGGCGCTCTTGTTCCGGTTGCCCGAGCCGCCGAAGTTGATCTCGTAGGTGTAGCCGGCGCCTGGGCCGATGCCCTGGGCGTCGAGGTAGTTGGCGTTGTCGTCGCTCGGGTTGAAGAGCCACTGGTGGTTGTGCAGGTGGAAGATGTGGTGCTCGCGCCCGGTGTGCACGTTGCGGAACTTCACGAAGTCGCTGACGTAGCTGTGGTGCACGTTGGACGGATCGTCCGGGTAGTAGGCCTTGGTGGCCTTGGGCCCGATGGCGGCGCACGCGCCGGTCCCGGGCGCCGTGCCGGGCGCGCAGGCCTCCAGCCCCAGGTTGGCCGGCTGGTCCACCACCATGGCCGGGTCGCCCACCGTGTACGACGTGAGGAAGAACTCCTCGTAGGAGCAGTCGAGGCAGTCGTGCATCGGCCCCACGCCGAGTCGGTTGGCGATGATCTCGTTGCCGATGGCGCCGGAGCCGTAGTTCACCTGGAAGACGTCGCCCACCGCGTGGAGCGTGTGCTTGAGGATGGGGTCGAGGAAGAACCGCGGGAAGGCGTTGGCCACCGTCATCTCGTCGTGGAAGACCACGGTGAACTCGCGGAAGGGCTCGAGCCGGTTGGGCACGGTCGGGTTGCGCAGCCCCACCCTCTCCAGCGGGTACGGCGCGCCCGGCCCGGAGGGCCAGCTGCCGTCCGGGTTCGGACCGGTGATGACGCCGTTCAGGTCGGAGTGGACCAGCTGCGAGCCGTCCAGCATGTTCAGCACCGGCAGGCCCGCCTTGCCCTCGGAGAGCCAGGGCTCGGCGCTGGGGTAACGGGCCGCGTAGTCCATGACCGGGTGCCCCTCCGGCGTGGTGAGCGGCACGCCGCCGGCGCTGGCCCTGGTGGCGAGCCGGAGCTCCTCCTCGGTGACCTGGCTGCGGTAGAAGGCGGCGCCAGGGGGCTCGACGTTGACCACCGCGAACATGCCCTGGCCGCTGTTGCCGGCCGTGCCCTCGCCGCCGAAGCTGGCACCCAGGCTGGTGACCAGGAAGGCCCCCTCGCGCGGCGCGTGATAGCGGTAGGTGGCGGCGCTGCCCGGCGGCACCAGGCTGCTGGCGTTCAGGCCCACGAAGGAGGCGTCGTCCCCCGGGCCGGTGAGGAGCTCGAGCCCCTGCGCGTGGAAGCCGGCCATGCGGTCGGCCACCTGGTCGTTCACCACCAGGTTGAAGGGCTGCCCGTCGATGGCGGCACGGGAGGGGTTGGCCGTGGGGGCCAGCAGGTTCTGGAAGCTCACCGTGAGGCAGTCGCCGGCGGCCACGCGCAGGACCAGCGGGCGCGGGCGCTTGTCCGGCCGCAGCGCCACCGCGCCGGCCACCGCGGCGCCGCCCCCGCTGAGGGGCCTGCCGGTCAGGTCCACCACGTCGCGGCGCAGCGCGTACATGATGCCGTTGATGTTCTGGGAGCCGAGCCGGTTGAACATGAGCGGCTGGTCGAGCACCACCACGTCGGCCTGGATGGTCCGGCTGCAGGTCACCGCGGCGGCGGCCGGCACGGCGGTGAGCGCCGCGGCCAGTGCGGCGAGGGCGAGGGGCGCGCGGCGCGCGCCGAGATTGAGTGGCGAATGGTTCGGGCTGATGACGCTGGCCTGCGGTTCCATGCGTTCCCTCCGGCACCGGGTCTCAAGTACGGCGGTCGGGTTCTGGAGCGTCTGCCGCTCAATCCCGCATCTCGCGGGCCCGTTCTCGCCGGCCTTTTCTCCGGTTCTCAAGGAGGTGCGCACCACAGGCACACCTCAACGAGTCCTGTGAAATCGGGACAGGAGGACGACTTGTCGCAGGACCGTCGGGAGACGACGTCGCGACCCCTTGGGAACAGGAGGCTTTTGGGCACGCCTGGATCTCCGGGTGCGCGTCCGCGCGCGCCGTCGTCCAAGTTGGGGCTCCAATGAATCGGTGACCCCTGATCCCGGGACTCCGGCCGGAGCGCGTGCCGTGATCAGGCCATGGAGGCGGCGATGGCGGGCAGCACCGGCAGGTCGGCCTCGCAGAAGTCGTAGCCTGCCAGCGAGCCCTGGTCCGCCCACTCCAGCGCCGCCACGCCGAGCGGCCTCGGCTCGGCGCCCGGTGGCAGCCGGCACGCATAGAAGGCCAGCTCCACCTCGAGGTCCGGGTAGCGGTGGGTGTGGCGCACCACCAGCGCCCCCACCTCGACCGCGCAGCCCAGCTCCTCGGCGATCTCCCGCCGCAGGGCCTCCGGCTCGCTCTCACCGGGCTCGACCTTGCCGCCGGGGAACTCCCACTGCCCGCCCCGCTCGGCGTGGGCGTGGCGGCGCGAGACCAGGATGGACGCGCCGCGACGCACCACCGCCGCGACCACCCGGACCCGCCGCACCGGGAGGCCTACTGCAGCTCGAGCGAGAGGAGCCTGCCGCCGTTCGACAGCACCCAGGCGTTCCGGCCGGAGATCGCCGCCGCCGCCGAGACGCCGGTGCCCGGGTCGAGGGCCCGGAGGCTGCGGCCGCTGGCCAGCTCCAGGAAGCGCAGGCCACCCTTCCCGGCCGGCACCAGCAGCCACCGGCCCGCCACGCGGGGCTCGCCGGCCGGCGTGCCCTGCAGCGGCACGGTCCAGAGGACCCGGCCGTCCAGCGGTGAGAGGGCGATGACGCTGCGGGTGGTCACGGCCACCAGCGTGCCGGGGGCCATGGCCACCCTGGCCGCCTCGGGCGTCTCGAACTGCCAGAGCGGCTTGCCCGTGGCGGCCTCCAGCGCCACCACCGCGCCGGAGAAGGCGGCGGCGAAGACCCTGCCGCCGGAGACCACCAGCGAGTCCACGTCCGGGTAGTCGCCGCGCGGGGCGGCGTGGCGCTCCCAGCGCACCACGCCCGTGGCGGCGTCGAGCGCCAGGAGCGTGCCGTCGGAGAAGCCGGCGTGAACCAGCCCGCCGCCCGCGGCCACCGCGGCGGCGCCCTGCACGGTGAACCCCTCGCGCGGCTCGCGCCGGTGGTGCCACTTCCAGGCGCCGGTGCGGGCGTCCACCGCGTAGACGGTGTCCTGCAGGCTGGCCACGTAGACCGTGCCGTCGGCCAGCGCAGGGCGCGTGCCGAGCTGCTCGCGGGCCTCGTAGCGCCAGCGCTCCTTGCCGGTGGTCAGCGAGATCGCGTAGAGCCGCCCGTCGTTGCAGCCGGCGTAGGCCGTGTCGCCGTCCAGCAGCGGCTCGCCGGCGAAGGGTCCCTCGCCGTGGAACTCCCAGGCCAGGCTGCCGTCCTGGCGCAGCGCGTGGAGCCAGCCGTCGCGCGTGCCGGCCACCACCAGCCTGGTCACCGGATCGAACGCGGCGCCCCCGGGCTCGGCGGGTCGCACCTCGCCCAGCGTCTTGCCGGCCAGCTCGCGCTGCCAGGCGATCTGGAAGAGCGAGCGCGGCGCGGGCGGCAGGCGCGACCCCTGGGCCGCCGGCGCCGCCAGGGCGAGGGCCAGCGCGAGGCCGAGCATCTACGTCCCGCCCAGCCTGGCGAGCCGCTCCGAGGCCTCGCCGGCCAGCGGGGAGGCCTTGTGGGTCTCGCCGAAGCCGGTCAGGAGCTTCCTGGCCTCCTCCCGCTTGCCGGCCGCGGCGAGGAGCCGCGCCTTGGCGAGGTCGGCGCGGTCGGCCTGGCCGGGGACCTCGGCGGCGAGGCGGGCGTAGGCGGCCAGCGCGCCGTCCAGGTTGGACTTCCCCTCCTCCACCAGCGCCAGCCCCTCCAGCGCGCCGAAGCGGAAGGAGTCGCCCCTGGGCGCGACGGCCAGGTAGGCCTGGTAGGCGCCGGCCGCGGCGTCCCACTCGCCCAGCTTGACGTGGGCGTCGCCCTTGGCCAGCGAGGCGAGCGCGCCGGCGCGGGTCGAGCCGTGCGCCGCCACCACCCTGGCCGCCGCGTCCACCACCGCCTTCTGCCGGGCCGCGTCGTTGGCGAAGAACGGGCCGGAGGCGCCGGGCAGCGGCACGCTGGAGAGCTCGCCAGCGGCCGCCTTGTAGACCTCGGACAGGGCACCGCCGGCCTCGCGGGCAGCGCGCTCGCGCACCGACGAGAGCACCAGCCCCACCACCAGCAGCGTCACCGCCCCGCCGCCCACCAGCACGGCCAGCCGGCGGTGGCCGGTCAACCAACCGGCGGCCTCGCCGGCCGCGACCTGGAACTGGTCGGGCGCCTTCATGTCCTTGCGGCTGAGCTCGGCGTTCTTCGACATGGATCCTCGCTGAGGCCGCGGAGGGCGGCCAACCAATGGAAAAACCGCGACAATCTAGGGGCGCGTCCCCGCCAGCGTCAAGCGAAAGCCGGCCCGCCGGAGCGGTCAGTTCTTCTTGCGCGGGGGCCGCTTGCGCCGCTTCCGCTCGCGGAAGACGAGCCGCATGGGGACCTCCAGCCCGAAGGCCTCGCGGAAGCGGTTCTCCACGAAGCGTCGGTAGTGGTCCGAGATGGCCTCCGGCCGCCCGCAGTTGATGACGAAGGTGGGCGGCGCGTAGGCCACCTGGGCCACGTAGAAGAGCTTGACCGGCAGCCCGCGCGCCAGCGGCGGCGGGTGGGACTCCTGGATCCGCACGAGCAGCTCGTTGAGCTGGGGGGTGGGGAAGCGGGCGCGGAACTGCTCCACCAGCCGCGCCGCCTTCTCCAGCACCCGCACCACGCCGCGCCCGTCCTTGGCCGAGACGAAGAGCATGGGGGCGAAGGCCACGAAGGGGAGCCGCTTGCCCAGCTCCTCGCGGTACCAGTCCTGGGTGGCCCCCTCGCGCTCGGCGACGTCCCACTTGTTCACCACCACCACCAGCGCCTTGGCCTTCTCCACCACCAGGGCCAGCAGCTTGGCGTCCTGGTCCACGCCGGCCTCGGTGGCGTCCAGCAGCACCGCCACCACCTCGGCCTTGTCCATGGCCTTCATGGCGCGGATGACCGAGTAGATCTCCACCTGGGCCGAGATGGTGGCCTTGCGGCGGATGCCGGCCGTGTCGGTGACCACGAAGCGCTGCCCGCGGTGGATCACCAGGCTGTCGATGGCGTCGCGGGTGGTGCCCGGGATGTCGGAGACCACGAAGCGCTCCTGGCCCAGCAGCGCGTTCACGAAGGTGGACTTGCCCACGTTGGGGCGGCCCACGATGGCCACCCGGATGTCGCCGGTGGGCCGGTCGTCCTCGCTGACCTCCTCCGGCTCCTCCTGCTCCTCGGGCGCCGGCGGCGCCGGCGGCAGGTGGAGCGCCTCCACGATGGCCTCCAGCAGGTCGGAGGTCCCGCGGCCATGCTCGGCCGAGATGGCGTGGACCTCGCCGAATCCGAGCTCGTAGAAATCGGCCAGCGGGATCTCGCCCTCGGTCTTGGCGGTGTCCACCTTGTTGACCGCCACGAAGAGCGGCTTCCTGGTGCGGCGCAGCAGGTCGGCCAGGGACCGGTCCACCGTGGTGAGCCCCTCGCGGCCGTCCACCACCAGCACCACGGCGGCCGCCTCCTCGGCGGCGAGCTGGGCCTGCTGGCGCACCTGCGTCATGATCCGGTCGCGCGACTCGGGCTCGAAGCCGCCCGTGTCCACCACCGAGAGGCCGCGGCCGTCCCAGGCGAAGTCGGCGTAGTTCCGGTCGCGGGTGACGCCGGGCAGGTCGTGCACGATGCCGGCGCGCCGGCCGGCGATGCGGTTGAAGAGGGTCGACTTGCCCACGTTGGGCCGGCCCACCAGGGCGATGACGGGGCGCCCGATCACGGCAGCAGCCTGCGCACCGCCGAGTCCTTCTCGGTCCAGCGCTCGTCCACCTTCACGGTGAGCGTGAGGAAGACCTTGCAGCCGAGCAGCCGCTCCAGCTTCTTGCGCGCCTCGGTGCCCACCGCCTTGAGGAGCGCCCCCTTCTTGCCGATGACGATGGCCTTCTGCGAGTCGCGCTCCACGCGGATGAGGGCCGCCACGCGCACCAGGCCGCCGTCCTCGCGCCGGTCGCTCTCGTCGAACTCCTCCACCTCCACCGCCACCGAGTAGGGCACCTCCTGCTCGGTCTTGAGCATGAGCTGCTCGCGCACGTACTCGGCGGCCAGCTGCTTCTCGGCCTGGTCGGTCAGCACGTCGGCCGGGAAGAGCGGCGCTTCCGACTCGGGAACGGCCGCGGCCAGCACCTCGAGCAGCCGGTCCACGTTCTCGCCGGTCAGCGCCGAGAACGGCACGATGGCGTTCCAGGCGTGCAGGTCCTTGTAGGCCTCGATGACCGGCAAGAGCGCCTCCTTGGGCGCCCGGTCGAGCTTGTTGATGCCCAGGATGGCCGGCTTCCTGCTGCGGGCCACCTCGGCGATGATGGCGCGCGTCCCCTCCCCGATCTCGACGCGCCCGCCGGGGCCGGTGCCGGCCTCGATGATCAGGAGGGCTGCGTCCACCTCCTGGAGCGTCCCCACCGCCACCTCGACCATGCGCCGGTTGAGGGCCCCCTTGGCGGCGTGGACCCCCGGCGTGTCGAAGAAGGCCAGCTGGTGGTCCGGCCCGTTCACCACGCCGAGGATGCGCGTGCGGGTGGTCTGGGGACGCGGCGTGACGATGGCGATGTGCTCACCGAGGACCCGGTTGAGCAAGGTGGACTTCCCCACGTTGGGGCGGCCGATGAGGGCCACGAACCCGGCGCGGAACGGCGTCTTCTTCCTGGGCACGGCCCTCTCTAGCACGACCCGGCCCGGCGAGGCGCCCGGGCTGGGCGCCCAGCCGGGCCGGTGCGTTCCAGGGGCTGGCGGCTAGAGCGGCCCGCGGGTGATGGTGAGCTTCTCCAGGGTCGTCTTGCCGTTGCCGGCGCGGGTGATCTTGGGGACCAGGTCGCCACCCTGGACCACCTCGCCGAAGATGGTGTGGCCGCGGTTGAGGTGGGGCGTGGCCACCTCGGTGATGAAGAACTGGCAGCCGTTGGTGCCCGGGCCGGAGTTGGCCATGGCCAGCAGGCCCGGCCGATCGAACGTGTTGTCCGGGCCGATCTCGTCGTCGAAGCGGTAGCCCGGGTCACCCCGGCCGGTGCCCGAGGGGTCGCCGCCCTGGATCATGAAGTCCGGGATGACCCGGTGGAAGAGGGTCCCGTCGTAGAGCGGGGTCTTGGACTTCTGCCCGTTGCGGGGGTCCTTCCACTCCTTGGTCCCCTCGGCGAGGGCGACGAAGTTCTCGACGGTCTTGGGGGCCTTCTCCGGCAGGAGGCGCACCACGATGGTGCCCATCGAGGTCTGGAAGGTGGCGTGGAGCTGGTCGGCCATGGTGGCGATCCTCTCGCTACTTGCAGGTGGGTGGCGCCGAGGCGATGGCGACGTGGTTGAGCTTGGTGGTGGCGTTCCCGGCGCGGCCGATCTTGGCGACCAGGTCGAGGCCGCAGACCACCTCGCCGAAGATGGTGTGCTTGCCGTTCAGGTGCGTGGTGGCCACCTCGGTGATGAAGAACTGCGAGCCGTTGGTGTTGGGGCCGGCGTTGGCCATGGCCAGCAGGCCGGGCTTGAAGGCGTCGTCGGGGTGGACCTCGTCCTCGAAGCGGTACCCCGGATCGCCGCGGCCGGTGCCGGTCGGGTCGCCGCCCTGGATCATGAAGCTCGGGATGACCCGGTGGAAGACGGTGTTGTCGTAGAGCGGCGCCTTCGACTTCTGGCCGTTTCGCGGATCGGTCCACTCCTTGGTGCCGGTGGCGAGGCCCACGAAGTTGGCCACCGTCTTGGGGGCGCGAGCGGTGAGGAGCTTCACGCCGATCTTGCCGGCGGAGGTCTCGAAGGTGGCGTACTGCACCGCGCCGGCGGCCGGGGTGGTGGGCAGGGTGGAGGCCGGAGCGGCGGACTTGGCGGGCGCCTCGGCGAGGGCGGGCGCGGCGAGCGCCAGGAGAGCGAGCGTCAGGGAGATTTTCATGCGCGGGATGCTAGCGGCGGCGGGCGGGCGCGGCAAGCGAATGGCGCACCCCGGCGC
>JANNKC010000400.1:0-15490 GCA_031396105.1 Anaeromyxobacter sp. | reverse complement strand
AGGGCCAGGTCGCCGCGAGCGCCACGCGCTCGATGAGGCACCGGTCCGCCGTGCAGACGCTGAAGCTCACGGTGCCGGAGAGCCGCGCCGGCGGCGCGCCAGGGGTGAACGGCAGCGCCAGCGTGGCCTGGCAGGTCTCGGCGGTCCTCCCGGCGCACGGGACCTGCTCGCTCGCGGTGAGCGGCACGCGGGCGCCGGGGAACCCGACCGTGGCGCCGGAGTCCGGCCGGAAGGAGGCCGGGTACTCCAGGTTGACGTGGTGGCCGGCGCGGGCGGTGAGCAGGATGCGGGCCAGCGCTGGTGCGCCGGCGGGCGCGAGCGCAGGCAGCCCGAGCGAGATCGTCCAGGCCACGGCCTCGGCGTGGGACGGGGCCGTGGCGTGGGGCGCGGCCTCGGCGTGGGACGGGGCCGCGGCGGGTGTCGCGGGCGCGGGCCCTGCGTTCGTCGCGCCGGAAGGCGGGGAGCGCGGCGCGCCGTCGGAGCCGCGGGCCGGGGCGATCGCGGTCAGGGCCGCGAGCGGCAACGCGAGCGCGACGAGGGCGGCCCGGTGCCTCGGCGGGAGGTCGGTCCTCACCGCGCGTACTTCACGCCGCAGCCGTAGGCCTTGGTGGTCGCCACGCGGACCGGGCGGCCGGCCCGCACGTCCTCCACCGCCGCCGCCGCGTACTCCACCAGCGTGCCGCCCTCGGGCGCGCCGCGCTCCCCGTCGGGGGAGTTGTCGACCGCGCCCTTGTAGGCGAGCCGGCCGGCAGGATCGATGACGAAGAGGTGCGGCGTGTTGGTCGCTCCGTAGGCGCGCCCCACCTCGCCGGCCTCGTCGAGGAGGACGGGGTGCCCCATCTTCCAGGCCGACCGGGCGGCCCGGTTGGTCTCCACCCCCGCGCCCTGCTTCCCGGCCGCCCCGGAGTTGATGGCCAGCCAGACCACGCCCTGCCTGGCGGCGCGCGCCGCCGCGTCCACCAGCGAGCCCTTGGTGTGCGCGGCCACCACGTATGGGCAGCCCGGGTTGAACCACTCCAGCACCACCACCTTGCCCTTCAGGTCGGCGAGCCGCACCGGCTTGCCCTCGAGGTCGGGGAGCGTGAAGTCCGGCGCGGGCTGGCCGACGTCGGCGGCGGGGGTGGCGAAGGGCGTGAGGGCCAGGGCGGCGGCGAGCAGGGAGGAGGTTCGCATCCGGGCCTCCTAATGCCGGGCCGGGCGGGCCGCCACCCACCCGTGGCGCTACACCACGGTCCCCGGCTGCGCCGACCCTGAGCCCGCGTCCAGCTCCAGCCGAACCGCCTGGCCTGCGCCGTCGAGGTGCTTCACCTCGCCGTGCCACCGCCAGGACCGGTAGATGACCGGATAGACGACCAGCTCCAGCACGAAGGAGGTGAAGAGGCCGCCCACCATGGGCGCCGCGATCCGCTTCATGACGTCCGCCCCGGTCCCGGTGGCCCAGAGGATGGGCACCAGCCCGACGAAGGTGGTGGCGAAGGTCATGAACTTGGGGCGGAGCCGCTTGGCGGCGCCGGCCATGACGGCCCGGTCGAGGTCGGCCAGGCTGCGGAGGCGACCCTGCTTCTTGGCCTCGTCATAGGCCAGGTCCAGGTAGAGCAGCATGAACACGCCGGTCTCGGCGTCGAGGCCGAGCAGGGCGATGAGCCCCACCCAGACGCCCACGCTCATGTTGTAGCCGAGCAGCCAGAGGAGCCAGATGGCGCCGATGCCGGAGAAGGGGACGGCCAGCGCCACGATGGCCGTCTTGGTGAAGGAGCGGGTGCTCAGGTAGAGGAGGAAGAGGACCAGCAGCAGGGTGAGCGGCACGATGGTGGAGAGCCGCTGGGCCACCCGCTGCTGCGATTCGTACTGGCCGCTCCAGGTGGCAGCGTAGCCGGGCGGGAGGGTGAGCTTTCCGGCCAGGAGCGCGCTGGCCTCCTCGACGTAGCCGACCGGGTCGCGGCCAGCCAGGTCCACGTAGACGTAGCCGGTGAGCAGGCCGTCCTCGTTCCGGATCATCGAGGGGCCGGAGGCGGTGCGCAGGGTGGCGAGCTGCGAGAGGGCCACATGGCGCTGCCCCATGGCCACCGGCACCAGCACCCGGCCGAGCGCGTCGAGGTCGCTGCGGAAGTCGCGCTGGTAGCGCACGTTGACCGGGTAGCGGGCACGGCCCTGGAAGGCGGTGCTCACGTTCTCGCCCCCGATGGCCGCCTGCAGCACCATCTGCGCCTCGTCCACCGAGAGCCCCTCGCGGGCCAGGGCGTCGCGCTTCCACTCGACGTCGAGGAAATAGCCCCGCCCGGCCCGCTCGGCGAAGACGCTGCGGGTGCCGCTCACGGCCGGGAGGAGGGCCTCGGCCTGGATGCCGATCCGCTCGATCTGGTCCAGGTCGGGGCCCGAGATCTTGAGCCCCACCGGCGTGCGCAGGCCGGTGCTGAGCATCTCGATGCGTCCCTTGATGGGCATGGTCCAGGCGTTGGAGACGCCCACCAGCGTGAGCGCCTCGTTCATCTCCGACACGAGCTGCTCGGTGGAGATGTGGTCCGGGGTGAGGTGGCGGAGGGCCGGCCCGAGGAAGCCGGGCGCCCACCCGGTCCACCAGGTTTCGGCCCTCCGCCATTCCGATCGAGGCTTCAGGGTGATGACCGTCTCCAGCATGGAGAGGGGCGCCGGGTCGGTCGAGGTCTCGGCCCGCCCCGCCTTGCCCAGCACCCGGTCCACCTCGGGGAAGCGCTTCAGGATGCCGTCGCTCACCTGGAGCAGCTTCTGCGCCTCGGCGATGGAGAGGCCGGGCATGGTGGTGGGCATGTAGAGGAGCGACCCCTCGTCGAGCGGCGGCATGAACTCCGAGCCGAGCTGCCGGTAGACGGGGATGGTGATCAGCACGAGGCCGAGCGCGCCACCCAGCACCAGCCGGCGGTGGCGCAGCGACCAGGCGACCACCGGCTCGTAGGCCCGCATGAGGGCGCGGCTCACGGGGTGGTGCTCTTCCGAGTGGATCTTTCCGCCCATGGCGGCGTTGGCGACCCGCGAGAGCCAGCGCGGCTTGAACGAGTAGGTCCTGAAGGTGGTGAGCGTGACCCGCAGGGCCGGGTCGAGTGTGATGGCCAGGAAGGCCGCGATGACCATGGCCAGGTTCTTGGTGTAGGCGAGCGGCTTGAAGAGCCGCCCCTCCTGCGCCTCGAGGGCCAGCACCGGCAGGAAGGAGACGCCGATGACCAGGAGGGCGAAGAAGCTGGTCGGGCCGACCTGCTTCACCGCGGAGACGATCACCTCGACGTAGTCGCCCTTCCGCCCGTCCCGATCCCACTCCTCCAGCCGCTTGTGGGTCTGCTCCACCACCACGATGGCCGCGTCCACCAGCGCGCCGATGGCGATGGCGATGCCGCCCAGCGACATGATGTTGGCCGTCATCCCCATGGCCTGGAAGGGAATGAAGGAGAGGAGGACCGCCACCGGAATGGTCACCAGCGGGATGACCGCGCTCGGCACGTGCCACAGGAAGAGGAGGATCACGAACGAGACCGTGAGCAGCACCTCGAGCAGGGTGGAGCGGAGCGTGTCCATCGAGCGGTGGATCAGCTCGGAGCGGTCGTAGATGGGCACCACCTTGACGCCTGGGGGCAGGCCGGCCGCCACCTGGGCCAGCTTGGCCTTGACCCGGTCGATGACCTGGAGCGCGTTCTCGCCCTGGCGCATGACCACGATGCCGGAGACGGCGTCGCCCCGGCCGTCGAGGTCGACCACGCCGCGCCGCAGCTCCGGGCCGATGACCACCTGGCCCACGTCCTTCACCCGGATGGGCGTGCCGTGCTCCCCGGTGGCCAGGACCAGGTCCTCGAAGTCCTTGACGCTCCTGGCGTAGCCGCGGCCGCGCACCATGTACTCGGCGCCGGAGATCTCGATGAGTCGGCCGCCCGCGTCGCCGTTGCCACCCTTGACCGCCTCCACCACCCGCCCGATGGGGATGCCATGGGCGCGGAGCCGGTTCGGGTCGAGGTTCACCTGGTATTGCTGGACGAAGCCCCCGATGGCGGCCACCTCGGCCACGCCCGGCACCGACTTCAGGTGGTACCGCAGGTACCAGTCCTGGGCGGAGCGGAGCTCGGCCAGGCTGTGCTGGCCGCTGGTGTCCTCCAGCACGTACTGGAAGACCCAGCCGAGGGCGGTGGCGTCCGGCCCCATCTCGGTCTTGACGCCCTGCGGGAGCGAGCCGGTGACCGAGGAGAGCAGCTCCAGCGTGCGGGAGCGGGCCCAGTAGATGTCGGTGCCGTCCTCGAAGACGACGTAGACGTAGGAGTAGCCGAAGTCGGAGTAGCCGCGCACCGCCTTCACCTTCGGCGCGCCGAGCATGGCCGTGACGATGGGGTAGGTGACATGGTCCTCGACCAGGTCCGGGCTGCGGTCCCACTTCGAGTAGATGATGACCTGGGTGTCGGAGAGGTCGGGGATGGCGTCGAGCGCCACGTGGCGCATCGACCAGTAGCCGGCCACGCAGCCGGCGGCGACGATGGCAAAGACGAGGAACCGGTTGCGGACCGAGAGCTCGATGAGCCGGTCGATCACGGCCGGGCCTCGGCCCTGGCCTCCAGGGCGCCGTGGCCGGAGGCGCTGGCGAACGCCCCGGGGGCGGCCAGGAAGCGGGCGCGGCAGGAGGCCGAGCAGAAGGCGTAGTGCCGGCCCTGGTGGCCCGCGGTGAGGCCCGCGGCAGCGGCCGTCGCCGCGTCCACCTCCATCCCGCAGATGGGGTCCTTGGCGGCGCCCGCGTGGACGGCGGGCGGGGCGGCCGGCCCGGCGGCGGCGTTGGCCGGGCCGCCAGCCGCCTGGCGCAGCTGGCTCTCCGAGTCCACCAGGAAGGTGCCGGACAGCACGATCCGCTCGCCAGCCTGGAGGCCCCGCACCACCTCGACGCGCTCGCCGGCGCGCCAGCCGGTCTCGACGGCGCGGGGCTGGTACACACCCTCCTCGACCTCGACGAAGACGGTCTTGCGCAGCCCGGAGTCGAGCACGGCGTCGGCCGGGACGGTCACCGCGGCGGGACGCTCCACGGTGAGCGCCACGTCCACGTACATGTCGGGCCGGAGGAGGGCGCCGGGGTTGTCGAGCTCGAGCCGGACCTTCATGGTGCGCGAGGCCGCGTCGAACTGGGGCGGGACCTTGCTCACCACGGCGATGAGCGCCTCGGGCCGGCCCGGCACGGTGACCGTGGCGGTGGCGCCCGGGCGGGCCAGGGGGGCGTCGCCCTCGAGGAGGTCGGCCAGGATCCAGACCCTGTCGAGGTTGGCGATGCGGAACCACTCCATGCCCTTCTCGAACTTCTGACCGGGCGTGACGCTGCGGGCCAGGACCAGGCCGGCGGCGGGGGCGCGGATGTCGATGGCGATCGGGATCGAGCGAGACCGTCGCACCTCCTCCAGCTGCTTGGTGGACATGCCCATGCCCCGCAGCCGCTCGACGACGAACAGGGCGTTCCGGTTCGGGGTCGAGCCGGCCACCACCGTCAGCCCGGAGGTGATGCGCGTCGCCGGGTCCAGGTCGATGACGTCGAGCGCGGTGATGAAGGACTGCAGGGCTGACCGCATCTCCGCCGAGAAGAAGGCGCCGAGCCACTGGTCCGCCCTCACGAAGCTGCCGCTGGTCACGCCGGAGAGCTCCTGGATGGAGCCCTCCATGGCCGCGTTCACGCTGTAGAGCCGGGTCTCGTCGGGGGCGACGCGTCCGAAGAGGCGCAGGCTCTGGGTGGTGGGCGCCATCTCGACCGCGCCCACCTTCACGCCCTGAAGCTGGCGGAGGCCGGCGTCGATGGCCACGGTGCCGGCCGGCCGGGCGGGGCCGCCCGGCGTGACCCCGAGCCCACCCTCGTGGACCGGCTCGAGGGCCATGCCGCAGCAGGGCGCCGCGCCCGGCCTGTCCGACTTGACGGTCGGGTGCATCGGGCAGCCGTAGTGACGGATGGCGCGGCCCCTGGAGGCCTGGGTGGCAGGGGAGGACGCCGTCGAGGGGGCGAGACGGCCGGCGATGAAGCCGCCGACGGCGACGGCCAGGGAGAGGCCGACGACGGAGAGCTTGCGCATGGCGTCACACCTTTGGGCGAAGGGGTGAGGGGGCCGGGTAGGCCGGAATGAGACCGGCGCGCCACCCGCCCGTGAGGACCGGGGCGCGCGACGGCATGAGCCTTACGGTTCGAGGACCCAGCCGAACATCATGGAGTGGTCCTCGTGGGCCAGGTTGTGGCAGTGGGCCACATACTTGCCGGTGAAGGTCCGGAAGTTCCGGTACATCGTGACCACCTCGGACGGGTCGAGCGCGATGACGTCGTCCTTGCCGGAGTCGTCGGCGTGGCCGGGGAGCGTGGTGGCCACCTTGCCCTTGCGGGTCAGGATCTGGTGCTCCTCCATGTGGAAATGCATCGGGTGGCTCCAGCCGCCTCCGGTCTTGATGGTCCAGACCTCGGGCTGGCCACGCTTCACCGTGGCGAGCGGCACGTTCGGGTCGAACGGGTGGCCGTTGATGAGCCACTGGATCTCACCGCCGCCGGAGCCGCGCTGCAGGTCGAAGGACCGCGTCGGCAGGGAGCCCAGGTTGGCTGGGAGCGCCGGCGCCGGCCGGAGCACCTGGCCCGGGACCGGCATGACGCTGTTGTCCGGGGCGTCGTCGCCGATGATGATCTTCATGACCGGGATCTTGTACTTGGGGTCGTTCCCGATCCGGGTGCTGTTGTTGGCCTTGCGCCCGTCCAGCATCTTGCAGGTGTTGACCAGCCAGATGACGTCGCCCTTCTTGGTCGGCTTCCCGTCCAGCGTCTTGGTGAAGTCCACCACCACCTCGTGGCGCATGGCCGGCCAGTTCTCGATGGCGTCGCGCACGATGGGGGTCGGCAGGAGCCCGCCGCCGGTGGCGATCTGGGTCATGCGCATGGCCAGCAGGGCGTCCGGCAGCCGGTACTGGCCCTGCAGCTCGTTTCCCTGGTAGCCGAGGTCCAGGGCCGCCTTCGGGCCCCCGGTCGACTTCATGAGCGAGAACTCCCACTGGCGCGCGATGGAGGCGGGGAGGAAGCGGAGCCGGTACCTGCGCCGCTTCACCGTCAGCACCGGGAAGGCCTTGCCGTTCACGCAGAAGATGTCGCCGACGAAGCCGTGGTTGGGGAAGTGGCGGAAGAAGGACTTGCCCCACTGCTCGGGGTGGGACTCGCCGCAGCCGTTGTGGAAGTCCTGGTGCGGCACGGCGCCGTCGTCGAGCGCGACGTCGTGGACGAC
This sequence comes from Anaeromyxobacter sp., assembly GCA_031396105.1. Classification (GTDB taxonomy): domain Bacteria; phylum Myxococcota; class Myxococcia; order Myxococcales; family Anaeromyxobacteraceae; genus JADKCZ01. The sequence continues at coordinate 8,255 of JANNKC010000400.1, read as the reverse complement.
GAGGGGGAGGTCGTAGTCCACGTTGAACGAGCCGTCCGGGTTGTCGCGGCGGACGCCGGGCAGGCGCAGCCCCCTGGTCTCGTCGCCCGGGTCGAGGACCGGGTCGTAGAGCGGGTAGATGCCGGCCATGCCCTTGTAGACGTTGGCGCCGGTGTGTCCCTCGCGGTGGTCGTGGAACCAGAGGAAGGACATCTTCTCGTTCTCGTCCCCGCCCGCCGGGTAGTTCAGGTAGAGGTTGTCCACCCAGTCGCCCGGCTGGTAGGCCTCTGGCTTGTGGTGCGGGTTGCCGTCTGACTCGGGCGCGGTGTGGCCATTGTGCAGGTGGCACAGGAACCCGAGCTCCGGATCGCCGAAGTCTCCGCGGTCGAGGTTGAGCGGGTTCTCGTCGAGGTGGTTCTCCATGTGGTTGATGACCGGCTTGCCATACTCGGCGTTGATCATCGGCCCGGGGAAGGTGCCGTTGTAGCCGTAGATGGTGCTCTTCGGCAGCTGCGGGACCACCGTGCCGGCTGGCACGGTCACGCCGTTGGCGTCCTTGTACGGCACGAGGGTCCGGACCGGCGAGCTGCTGTAGCTGTGCTCGCCCACCTGGACCTTGGTCAGGTAGACGATGGGCTGCGGCATGGACTCGGCGATGGTGCCGACCTGGCCCGGGTAGAGCTGGTGGGTGCCGCCGTCGATGTCCTGCTGGCCGACGCCGGGGCCGGGCTGATTGGCCCAGGTGGCCACCGTCGCCGCCGGCACCGGCGCAAGCGCCTGCGGGACGGGCAGCGGGTCCGTGAACGGCTGGAGGATGAGCGGGCTGACGGGGTAGGCCTCGATGGCGTTCAGGCCGGTGCAGGTCGGCACCACCTGGGCCGCGGCCGGCGTGGGCAACGTCCCCACGGCCGCGCCAACCAGCGACGCGGCGCCCGACGCCGCGGTGAGCTTCAGGACGTCTCGCCGGCTCATCCCCGGCCTTTCGTCGGCCTCGGGCTTGTCGGTCTTGTCGGTCATCGGGCGCTCCCCCCGGCACTTGGTCGGGTCAGACTTTGGTGTCCCCCGTGCCTTCGGCGCGGGGTGAATCATGCGGGTTGGCTCGTGGCTGCTCGTTTCCGAACCTGTGTACGGGTACACGCGCGGCAAAGTGCCCTGGGAGTCCCGCGACAGCATGACGTTGGGTTTGGACTCAAACTTGGCGCGGTTCGCGCACATGCCAGTTCAATGAACTTGGGCTCTTGGCGGTGACTGATAGCGGCGTCTCACGAGCCGCCAGCGCTGATGTCCGATGAACACGGGACGCCTCTGCGCCGCACCTGAGTGGTCGATTGGGCATCCGGCACTAGAATGGAGGCTGCGGAGGTGCGCGTGGCGCTGCGACCGTGGTGGTCCAGGACGAGCGTGATCGGCGCGGGCGCGCTGCTCGCCGCGGCGCTCGGGATCTGGCAGGCGGCCCGCGTGGCCGATGCCCTGGGATTCGGCCCCGGCGCGCTGACCGCGGCTCGCGAGGCCGGTCCCGGATCGACTGGACATGAGCGCCGTCCCGGGCCCGGGCCCGCCGGAGCGGGCGCGCGCGCGGGAGACCCCGCACCTGCCGCTCCACCGCTCGCCGCCGCGCCCTGGCGCGAGGGTGGCAGCTCGGGCACCATCCCGCTGGACGGGCCGGCCGGGGGCGCGGAAGTTGCGGGCCTGTCGGATCAGGCCGCCACGGACGGCGGCACCGAGTACCGGACCGACGCCGAGCGGGAGGCTGCCCAGCGGCTCGAGGAGACCATGCGCCGGTTCGTCAGCGACCTCGAGTTCACGCCAGGGAATCGCGAGCCGCGGCAGCAGACCGTGGTGCCGTCCCCCATCCCATGGAGCCCGCCTCCCGATGTCGGGGCCCGTCCGCCGCCGGTCATCGAGGCGGTCGTACCGCGCTCCGCGCCGGCCAGCGGAGGCGCGCGGGTCGTCATCAGCGGGCGGCACCTCCGCGTGGCGCAGGTGATGTTCGGTGGCAAGGCGGCCCGGATCACGAGCGCCAGCGGGGAGGCGGTGACGGTCGAGGCGCCGCCGGGGAGCACCGGGCCGGTGACCATCGCCGTGACGAACGACGACGGCAGCTGGTCGCTCGCCGGCCAGCCCTTCACCTACCTGAAGTGAATCGCTGCCTGGCTGGCGCCTGCCGGCGGGCCGCGGCAGGTGGGCCGGCGCGGGGCGCCGCTCAGAACAGCCTGCAGCCGCAGCCGGGCCGGCGAGCGGTGGCCTCGGCGCCGGGCCTCCCTTCCACGAGTGCGATGCGGCGGCCCCGCTCCTGGCCCGGTGCGGCGCCGGCCACCAGGAGTAGGAGCTCGAGCGCGGCGAGGGTCCCGATGGCCGCGGCCGCGCCACCGCGGGGCTGGACGCGGGCCCCTGGCCGGGAGGCGCAGGCGAAGCAGGGGGCGCCGATCGGGATGGAGATCACCTCGCCGCCGCCGGCGTCGCCGAGCGCGACGACATGGGGCAGCCCGGCCAGCCGGGCTCGCTCCGCGGAGGTGCGCGCCACCCCTTCGCTCCGGGCGCAGATGAGCGTCGCCGTGGCGGAGGTGTCGGAGGCGGCCGGCCGGACCTCGACGGTGCAGCTCGCGGCGCGCAGCACCTCGAGCGCGGCGAGCAGCCGCGACTGGCCCACCTGGGCGGGCGCATAGAGCCAGGCGCCGGAGTCACCCGGCTCCACGTCGGCGCCGTCGTCCAGGTAGAGCGTGCCCACCCCGGCCCGCGCGAGGTAGAGGAGGGCGGGCGCGGCCACCGGGCCTGCGCCCACGACGTGGACGCGGGCGTCGCGGAGCCGGGGCAGCCCCGCGTCGGCGAAGCCGGGCAGGAGGGCCTGACCGGCGAAGCGGGCCTCGGCGTCGGCGTCGCTCACGGCGGCCCTCCCGCGCGCCCTTCGCCCTGGGCGTGGCGCGCGCTGCAGGCCGGGCAGCCAGGCCGCGGCCGCACCGAGACCGAGCGCGACCAGCCCGAGCGCGCCTCGTAGACCAGGAGCCGGCCGGCGTAGGCGCCCGGCTTCCCTTCGAGCAGCCGCACCGCCTCGACGCCGAGCAGCGAGCCGACCAGGCCAGCCAAGGGGCCGAGCGGATCGGGCTCGGGGAGCACGGGCTCCGGGCGCGGCGGCGGCCCCTCGAACAGGCAGCGGAGGCAGCCGGTGGCGCCCGGCACGACCGAGAGGAGCTGCGCCGTGTGGCCGAGCAGGGCGCCGTGAACCATGGGGACGCCCGCGGCGACCGCCGCGTCGTTCACCTGGAACATTCCCGGGAAGTGGTTGGTGGCGTCCGCGGCGACGTGGACGCCGAGGAGGAGGTCGCGCGCGCTCCCCGCGTCGAGCGGCTGCTCGGGGGCGGAGACGTCGATCCCGGGGAAGAGCCGGGCCAGGGCGCCAGCCAGCGCGGCGCCCCTCGGCCGCCCCAGGTCCGACTCGGCGAGGAGGGGCGCGATCACCAGGTCGGCGGGCTCGACGGGCGCCGCGTCGGCGAGGACCAGCCGGCCGATCCCGGCGCCGGCCAGCGCCAGGGCCGCCGGGCCGCCCAGGCCGCCCGCGCCGACCACCAGCGCCGTCTTCCCCTGGAGCTCGACCACGGACCCTCCCGGCCACCGGCCGCGTTCGGCCGCCTACTTCGCCGGCAGCCCCGCCTTGACGTACGCCGCCACGCCCTTGATCTCGGTCGGCGTCAGCCTGGTCGAGAAGGCCGGCATCTTCGACCGGCCCTTGGCGATGACCAGCTCCATCTCCGCGGCGGTGAGCCTGGAGGCGAGGAAGCTCGGCGTGGCGAAGACCGCCTTGCCGCGCCCGTCCTCGCCATGGCAGCGCGAGCACTGGGTGTGGAAGATCACCAGGCCCGACTCGGCGGCGGAGGCGGCCAGCGGGGCGGCGAGAACGAGCAGGAGGGCGAAGCGCTTCATGTGGTCTCCCTGGCGGTCATCGGTCGGCATCGAGTGCGGCCAGCCACGTAACACGCCGGCGGCCGCGGGTCATCCCTTCGACACGGACGGCCGGCGGGGCCGCCGTCTTCACCTGGGATGGAGCCCGGCGTCCCGCCCGTCCCAGGGCGGCGCCGCGGCCAGGTGCGCCGCCACGGTGCGCCCGGTGCCCGGCACCACCCGCTCGCCGCACAGCTCGGCGAGCGGCTGGAGCACGAAGCGCCGCGCGGTGAGGCCAGGGTGCGGCAGCGCGAGGCCCGGCTCCACCAGCGAGAGGTCGCCGAACAGGAGGAGATCGAGGTCCAGCGACCGGGGCCCCCAGCGGACGGCCGGGCGGCGCAGCGCCTCCCGCTCGATGCCCTGGAGGAGCGCCAGGAGCTGCCGCGGCGTCAGCCCGGTCTCCAGCTCCAGCGCGGAGTTGAGGAAGCGCGGCTGGGGCGGGCCGAGCGGCGCGGTGTCGAGCACGCGCGAGGCGCGCAGCAGCGCCACTCGCGGCGCCGCCGTGAGCGCGCGCGCGGCCAGGGCGAGGTGCGCCCAGCGATCCCCCAGGTTGGTGCCGACGCCGACATAGGCCCGCATGCGGCGGAGAGGTGTAGCGCGCCCTCTCTCGAAGTACCATGGCCCCCTGCCCACCCCGGAGGACGTCCTGCCCGCCGCCCACCCGCGCCCCACGCCGGCCCGCCCCCTTCGCGCCGCCGCGCTCGCCCTGGTCCTCCTCGGCCTGGCCGGGTGCGCCCGCGACCTCGACCTGCCGCCGCGGGCCGCCGGCCCGCGCCTCACGGCGCTCTCACCGGCGCGGGCCTACGCGGGCGAGCTCGTGGAGATCCAGGGCACGGGCTTCGCCGGCGACCCGGCCGCCAACCGCGTGACGTTCGCCCGCGCCACCACGCAGGGCGTGGCCCTCTCCCCGGGCGGGCTGCTGGTGCGCGTGCCCGCCGAGGCCGGCAGCGGCCCGGTCACCATCACCACCAGCCGCGGCGCCAGCGAGCCCCTGGCCGGCTTCGGCTACCGCGGCCTCGGCCAGCTCCGCGCCGGGCAGGTGGTGCAGGCGGCGCCCCTGCTCCACCGGCCGACCGCCCTCTTCGCCCCGGCCGGCGAGCCGGTGCTCGACTCGACGCTCTTCAGCGGCCTGGTGGGCGGTCCGCCCCAGGCCTTCGCCTGGCGCAGGGACTTCCAGCGGCCCGTCCAGGGCGGCGGCGCGCTCTTCTTCGTCAGTGAGGGCCGGCTCTGGCGCGGAGTGCCCGGCGTGCCGCTCGCCGACAGCGTGGACCTGGGCGGCGACCTGCCCTTCTACCTGGGCTTCGCCTCGCTGCCGGCGCCGGGGCGGGTGGTGGCCATCTCCAGCGTGACCGGGGGCTACTCGCTGCGCACCTGGGACGCCACCACGCTGGCGGTGGTGGCCTCCGCCGCCTCGCTCCCGGCGACGGTGCAGTCGGAGCCCTGGGACGTCGGGGACGGCCGCCTCGCGCTGCTGGCCCAGCCGGACGCGAACAGCCCGGTCACCGTGGCGCTCCTCGACCCGGCGGCGCCCGGCGCCGTGACCTTCCTGGCGCCGCCGCCGGTGGCCGTGCGGACCTTCCCCCTGGCGTTCACGGCCGGCCTCACCGCCGTGGGCCTGCGCGCCGCGGTCGGCCTGGCCGATGGCAGCGTCGGGCTCGCCTCGCTCGGCCCCTCGCCCGGCTGGCTCGCGCCCATCCCGACCTTCTCCTCCACGCCGGTGAGCGCGCTGGCCCTCACGCCCGGCGGCGGCCTGGCCGCGGCCAAGGCGGAGGACGGGCTGGTCATGGGGCTCTCGCTCGGCGCCTCCCCGGCGGTGGCCTGGGTACAACCTTCTCACGTTCGACAAATTGAAAATTGCTGATCCTGAGTCAAAAACAGCTTCTGATTCGCAATATCCAATTGTGAAAATTTACAACATTGGTTTGAAGGTAGATTTCTAAATCATAATAACATAAACAAATGAAAATAAAACATTTATTTTATATTGGAATCATCGTCACGTTAGCTACAACGGGATGTGAGAAAATTCAGGTTGGCGATAGCTTCCTGGAAAAAGCACCAAGTAGCGATGTAACCAGCGATACAATTTTCTCATCACTTGAATATGCCCAGCGTGAATTGTGGGGAGCATATGCAACTCTTCCTTATGGACTAAACCTTGACTGGAGTGCAAAGGGCAGCAAATTGGGGATGGACATTTTGGAAGGACTTTCCGATCTGAATCAAAGTTACCTTACATGGGGAGGAATTATGCAGCTTTATTATAATGGCGTTTACGATGCAGGAATTGAAAACAGCAGTGCCAATACCAAATATGGTTATTCCGGTGAGGATAGCTGGCTTGGTATTCGAAGGAGTTGGACATTTATCGAGAATGTTGATCGTGTCCCAGATGCCGACGCGCAAACAAAAAAGGCACTGAAGGCTGAGGCCCGGATGATTATAGCCGTCCATTATTGTGATATGTTTCGTAATTTTGGCGGAATGCCCTGGGTCAATCATGCATATACTCCGACCGAGGATACAAATTTACCGCGATTAACTTCACGCGCCACACTCGATTCAATTGTTGCACTTATCGACAAAGCCATTCCTGATCTGAACTGGAAGATTGATGATCTGGGAAATTGGGATGGCCGTTTTACCCAAGCTGCTGCAATGGGACTAAAAGCACGGATTCTGCTTTTTGGTGCAAGTCCGCTTTTCAATAACAATGCTCCTTATCTTGATGGGGACGCTGCTCAGCAAAAGTTTGCGTGGAATGGTTCTTATGATGCTTCAATGTGGCAAAAAGCAGCTGATGCCGCGAAATTATTGATTGATAAAGTCAATTCACAGGGTGGATATCAATTGGTGAATACGGGTAACCCAAGAAAGGATTTTCAGGATGGATATTATAAAAGAGGAACCGGCGAGGTACTGATTTCGACCCGGGTACGTTACAAATCACCAGGATACTGGGATGGTAATTATTATTTTTATCAAAGTGCAGGAGGTTATGGTACTGTTAACCCAACACAGAACTATGTTGATATGTTTGGCATGGCAAACGGTTTGCCCATTACTGATGCTGCTTCGGGTTATGATCCCAATGATCCCTATAAAAATCGTGACCCCAGGTTGTATGAAACTGTTCAGACCAATGGTGATAATTTTCAAGGCAGAAAAGTTGAGCTTTGGATTGGCGGTCGTGAACGTCCGAATGCGACAGGCGCACAAGCCCATTCAGGATATGGACCCCGGAAGTTTTGGCTTGAAGGAAATGCCGCTACCAGTATTAATTCTGTGGTTCATTGGCCATATCTGAGGCTGCCTGAAATTTATCTGACTTATGCTGAGGCTTCCAATGAAGTAAACAACGGGCCTAATGCTGATGCTTATCGTTATGTGAATCTTGTAAGAAACCGGGCAGGTTTAAGTAATTTGCCCACTGGCCTTTCGAAGGAACAATTCAGAAAAGCCGTTTTCAATGAAAGAGCATGCGAGTTTGGTTTCGAAGAAGTTCGCTGGTACGATCTGATTCGTTGGAAAATGGCCGACGATTTTACAAAAACATTGCATGGAATGGATATAACCAAGGCCGCAAATGGACAGCTTACTTATACGCGTACTGATTTACCTGTACGTTTCTGGAAAACAACATGGTCACCAAAATGGTACCTGAGCGCTTTCCCTTCAAATGAAATTAACAAGGCCTATGGTTTGGTCCAAAACCCTGGATGGTAGTGATTTTAATTAGAATAATTAATCATACTAAAAGTTTGATTTAAAATGAGAAAAAATATTCGATACATATATTTGAGCCTGTTTGTTGTCATCTTTATGATAGGCAACACGGCCTTTGCCCAGAAAAAGGCATTTACAGGAACTGTTACTAATTCCTCCGGAAATCCCGTGCAAGGAGTTGAACTAACAATTATGGAACAACCTGGTGAAAAGTATTTCACTGATAGTGAAGGTAAATTCACGTTTTCAGCCGAATCAGGACTGCATTTGATGGTCAGGACGTTAACAAACATGGGCAAAGTGATTGTCATTGATCAGTCTAACATGTCAATTGTACTCGATCAACTATCCAGATTACTTAATATTGGATACGGACAATTTGTATTTCAAAATGAGTTGGGCTCATCGATAAGTACTGTTGATGCGGATCAATTATCCGGGAGTTCTGCTCTTAATCCGGAAAATGCTTTATATGGCTTATTACCTGGTCTGTCGGTCATGCAAAATGGAGGGATTGCCGAAGGAAGAAGTCCGGATATGTTTATCCGTGGAAGAGGAACCATGAACAGCGCCAACATCCTCGTTTTGGTTGATGGTTTTGAAAGGCCTTTATC
>JANNKC010000350.1:0-7433 GCA_031396105.1 Anaeromyxobacter sp. | reverse complement strand
CCGGACCTGCTGGTACCGCAGGAACTCGATCTGCCCGGTCTCGTACGCCCGGGTGGCCAGGGCGAGATCCTCGGCGAGCGCGGCCGCCGTGGCCGGGTCGAGGGAATCGAGCAGCCGCCGCGCCGAGCGATCGCGCTCCGTGGCGAGCCGGACTTCCTGGGACGCGCGGCGCTCCAGGGCCTTCAGCGCGATTCGGGCCTGCTGGACCCGCGCCGCCGTGGCGCCACGCTCCCCCTGGTTGCGCGCGAAGACCGGGATCTCGACGGAGACGGTGCCGAGGACGATGGTGGCCCTCTCTTCACGTGCGACCGAGAGGCCGAGCGCTGGCGAGGGGACGACCGACCGGATCGCGAGGCTCGCCTCGGCCTCGGCCACGGTGAGATCGAGGCGCGCTGCTGCGATGTCGTGGCGCGAGGCCAGGGCCTCCGCGACGAGCTCCGCCAGGCTTCCTTCCGCCACCCGCCCCCGCTCGTCGAGCCCGAGAACGATCGCGGGCAGCGTCCCAGGCTCGAAGCCGAGCAGGAGCTCCAGCTCGGCCACCGCGGCGAGCCGCTCCCGCTCCGCCTCGAGCGCGCCGCGCGCGGCCCGGCCGCGCTCGACCCGCGCGCTGTTCACGTCGATGCGGGCGACGTCGCCGGCCTGGAAGCGTCGCTCCGCGGCCTTGGCGGCCTGGTCCGCGAAGCGCTGAGCCTCCTCGGCGATCTCGGCCCGCAGATGCGCCGCGGAGGCGCGCCCCATCGCCTCCCGGACCTCGATCGCGACTCGCGCCCTGGTCCCCGAGAGCCGAGCCTCGGCGGCGCCGACCGCGGCGCGCGCCGCGGCCACCCGTGCTCCCCGCTGGCCGCCCAGCTCGATGCGCTGGGAGAGAGCCGCCTCGTAGTCGAAGGTCCGCCGCTCCGCGTTCTCGCGCGGGCCGGCGCTCGCGGACAGCTCCGGGTTCGAGGCCAGGAGGGCGGACGCCCCGTCGAGGCGCGACCGAGCGGCTCGAACCTCGGCCTCGGCCGCGCCGACGTCGGGGCTCCGGGTGAGGGCTCGCTCCGTGGCGGCAGGCAGGGTGAGCGGCTCGCTCGCCCAGGCCGCGCCCGCGATCGAGACCGCCACCAGCGACAGGACTCCCTCACGGAGCGACATGCGCTTCCTCCTCCCGAGTGGGGTCGGTGGGCCGCGCCGACACGGCCAGTCCCTGCTGGCCGCTCCCAAAGGCCGCGTAGAGCACCGGGAGCACGAGCAGCGTGAGCAGCGTGGAGGAGATGATGCCGCCGATGACCACCGTCGCGAGCGGACGCTGCACCTCCGCGCCGACGCCGGTGTTGAGCGCCATGGGCAGGAAGCCGAGCGCCGCCACCGACGCCGTCATCAGGACGGGTCGCAAGCGGGTGAGCGCGGCTTCGCGGATGGCCTGGCCCAGCGGCAGGCCGCCGGCGAGGAGCTGGCGGACGCGGGAGACCAGGACCATGTCCCCCAGGACCGACACGCCGGAGAGGGCGATGAACCCGACGGCCGCGGAGATCGAGAAGGGCAGCCCGCGCACCAGCAGCGCGACCACGCCGCCCACCATCGCGAAGGGCACCCCGGCGAAGATGCGGACGCTGTCCTGGACCCTGCGATAGGTCAGGTACAGGAGCCCGAAGATGAGGGCCAGCGCGAGGGGAACCACCACCATGAGCCGACGCTGGGCCCGCTCCAGGTTCTCGAACTGCCCGCCGAACCGCACGAAGTACCCCGCTGGCAGCTCGACCTCCCGCCCGATCCGGCTCCTGACCTCGTCCACGAAGCCTCCCAGATCCCGCCCCCGCACGTTGGCCTGGACCACCAGGCGGCGCTTCGCCCACTCCCGCTGGATGGTCGTGGGCCCGGGGGCCTCGCGGATGGTGGTGATCCGCCCGAGCGGGACCCAGTCGCCGCCCGGCGTGCGCACCGGGACCGAGGCGAGCTTGACGGGGTCGTCCCGGTACTCGTCCCGGAGTCGAACCGCCAGGTCGAACCGGCGCTCGCCCTCGCGGACCTGCCCGGTGACGCGGGTCCCGACCGCTTCCACCACGTCGAGGACGTCGCGCGCGGCGATGCCGTACCGCCCGATGGCCGCGCGGTCCACCGCGACCTGGAGCACCGGCTGCCCGGTGACCTGCTCCACGGTGACGTCGGCGGCGCCCGGAATCCGGCGCACCACCGCCTCGATCTCCCGGGCCGTGGCCTTGAGCACGTCGAGGTCGTCCCCGAACACCTTGATCCCGACGTCGCTCCGCACGCCGGCGATCATCTCGTTGACGCGCATCTCGATGGGCTGCAGGAAGGACATCCGCATGCCGGGCATGTCGGCCAGCTCCGCCTTCATCTCGGCGGCCAGCTCGTCCTGGGTCGCCGCCCGCCTCCACCCGTCGCGGGGCTGGAGCGTGACGAAGACGTCGGTGAGCTCGAGCCCCATCGGGTCGGTCGCGACCTCGGCCGTGCCGGTCCGGGACCAGACCCGCTTCACCTCGTCCGGGAACTTCGCGAGGAGGACCTTCTCGATGCGGTCTCCGTAGCGGAGCGACTCCGAGAGCGAGACCTCGGCCAGCCTCACCGTGTTGATGACCAGCGTCCCCTCGTTGAGGCGCGGGATGAACTCGCTCCCGAGCCGGGACGTCAGCGCCGCGCCGACGAGAACGACCGCGGCCGCCGCCGCGATGACCAGCTTCACATGCCCGAGCGCCCACTCGAGCAGGGGCCGGTACCCGGCCTTGAGCCACCGCACGGCGCGAGGCTCACGGTGCAGCTGGTTCGTCCCGGGGCGCCGCAGCGCCATGGACGCCAGCACCGGCATGACCGTCATCGAGACGATCATCGACCCGACGAGCGCGAAGATGACCGTGAGCGCCATGGGCCGGAACATCTTCCCCTCGACCCCCTCGAGCGCCAGGATCGGGAGGTACACGATCATGATGATGAGCTCGCCGAAGAGCGTCGGCTTCCTCACCTCCACCGCGGCGTCGCGGACGATCTCGACGACCGTGCCAGTCCCCTTGGCCTCCGCCAGGCGCCGCTCCGCGTTCTCGACGATGATCACGGAGCTGTCGACGACCAGGCCGAAGTCGATGGCGCCGAGCGACATCAAGGTGCCGGCGATGCCGAAGCGGATCATCGCGTCGAAGGCGAAGAGCATCGAGAGCGGGATGGCGGCCGCGACGATGAGCCCCGCTCTCACGTTGCCGAGGAACAGGAACAGGATGGCGACCACCAGGAGGGCGCCCTCCAGCAGGTTCGTCCTGACGGTGCGGAGCACCAGGTCCACCAGCTCCGTCCGCTCGTAGACCGGCTCGACACGGACGTCGGCGGGGAGCCGGGCCTTCGCCTCCTCGAGCCGCCTCGCCAGCGCGGCGGTCACCGTGTGGCTGTTCTCCCCGACGAGCATGAACCCGAGACCCAGGATGGCCTCGCCCTCCCCATCGGCCGTGGTGGCGCCGCGCCGGATCTCGTGGCCGACGACGACCTGGCCGAGATCGCGCACGCGGACGGGTACGCCGTGGCGTGCCGCCACCACGACCTCCTCGATGGCGCGGCCGCCGTCGAGCGCGCCCACTCCGAGCACGAGCGTCGCGGTGCCGCCTCGCTCGATCACCCCTCCGCCCACGTTGGCGTTGTTGGCCTCGAGCGCACGGTAGAGGTCACCCAGCGAGAGCTCGAACTGCTGCAGCCGTCGCGGGTCCACCACCACGTGCCACTGCTTCTTCTTTCCGCCCCAGGTGTTCACCTCCGCGACGCCCGGGACGCTTCGCAGCTGGGGCGCGATGACCCAGTCGTGCAGCGTCCGGAGGTCCTCCAGGCTGCGGGACTTGCTCTTCACGAGATAGTGGAAGACCTCGCCGAGGCCGGTCGCGACCGGCCCGAGCGATGGCCGCTCCAGGCCGGGCGGCAGCTCGACGCGCCCGATCCGCTCCGCCACCTGCTGGCGCGCGAACCAGAGGTCGGTTCCGTCGGCGAAGCGGAGGGTCACCTGGGAAAGCCCGAACTTCGAGATGGATCGCAGCTCCTCGACCCGGGGGAGCCCCGAGAGCGCCTGCTCGATCGGGGCCGTGAGCTGCCGCTCCACCTCCTCCGGCGTCAGCGCGGGAGCGACCGCGTTGACTTGCACCTGCGTGGGGGTCGTGTCCGGGAAGGCGTCGATCGGCAGGTCTCGAAAGGCGAGCGCACCAGCCACGACGACGGCGGCGGCGCCGCCGAGCACCATCCAGCGGTGACGGAGCGACCACTCGATGGTCCGGGTCAGCATGTCACTTCTTCTCCTCGAGATCGCAGCACCCCGCGCCGATCGAGTCCTTCATGATCTCGGTCTTGAGGAGGAAGGCGCCCGTCGTGACCACCTCGGCGCCCGGCTCGAGGCCGGACGCCACCTCGACGAGGTCCCCCGTGGTCTGGCCCGTTCGCACGGCGACCGGCTCGAAGACGCGGGCGCCGCGCTTGACGAAGACGAGCGTCCGGCCCTCGGCATGCTGGACGGCCTCGCGGGGGACGAGCAGCGCCTGGCGGTCCAAGGTCACCCGGATCTGGGCGCGCAGGAAGGCGCCGGCCTTGAGCGTCCGGTCGTGGTTGGGCAGCACCACCCGGGCACGGACCGTGCGCGATGCGGGATCGATGGCCGCCGCGACCCGCGTGACCTTCGCCTCGCGCGCCTGGCCAGGCATCCCCTCGAAGGTGATCCTCACCGGTTGGCCTGGCCGGACCAGCGCCGCGTCCGCCTCGGGGACCTCGAGCAAGGCCCACATGGTCGACAGATCCGCCACCTGCACGAGGAGCTGCCCGGCCCCCGCGGCCCTCCCGGCCACGGCGTCTCGCGCGACGACCGTGCTGGCGAACGGCGCTCGCAGCACGTACCGTCCACCGCCGGTGCCGGTCGCCGCGCCGGCCGCCCCGAGCGCGGCGCTCGCGGCGTCGAACTCCGCCTGGGCCGCCGCGAGCTCTCGACGTGCCTCCTCCAGGCTCTTGCGAGGGCTGAGGCCGCTCTCACCGAGGTCCTGCTCGCGGGCGACGGCCGCCCGTGCCGCCTCGCCCCGCGCCTTCGACGCGGCCAGCCGGGCCTGGTCGGCGCCGACGGCCGAGGAGGTGAGGACCAGCAGCGCCTGCCCTTCCTCGACGTCGTCCCCGACGTCCACCTTGACCTCCTGGACGAGCGCATCGCCTCGCGCGGAGAGCTGCGCCAGGCGGTTCTGGTCGAAGGCGAGCTGGCCCACGACGTCCAAGGTCGTGGCAATCCTCCCGGACACGGCGGAGCGCGTCTGGATGCCGGCGTCCAGCGCGGTCTGCACCGACGCGAGCCGGACCTTGGTGCCCGGCTCGGGGAAGACGGGCGGCTTCTCCCCGGCCGCCTCGACGAGCTCGGGGTGGCAGCGTGGGCAGGAGGACGCCGGATACCCGTGCTCCCGGCAGTAGTCTCCCGCCTCCACGAACCTGGCCACCAGGCGAGGGTTGCACTTCGTGCACTTCGACTCCGGGACCGCGTGCTCCGTGCACCAGTCCCTGGGCGCGCCCTGGGCGGTGAAGGTGAGCGTCGGGTTGCACTTCAGGCACTGCGACTCCGGAACCCCGTGCTCGGCGCACCAGTCCCCCTGCTCCTTGAAGACGGGGGCGAGGTCCGGGTTGCACTGCGTGCAGAGCTCGGCCGGGAGGCCGTGCTCGCAGCGCTTCACCGTGGTGGCGGCTTCCGCCACCGAGGCGGCCGTCCCCGGCGGCCTGGCCGGTTCGGCGACCGGTGCGGTTCGCGAGCACGCGGTGGCGGCCGCGGCCAGCACGGCTGCCGCGAGGAGGCGCGTGGCCGTCACTTGATCCCCTTCCTCGCGAGCTCGGGGTGGCAGAGCACGCACTGCGACTCCGGGCGCACGTGCTCGGCGCACCAATCACCCTTCGCCTTGTAGACGGCGGCGAGCCTGGGGTTGCAGCGGGCGCAGATCGCCTTCTGCACTCCGTGCTGGCACTGCTCCTGCTTGGTGGCCTGGGGTGGCGTGGCCGAGCCCGGCGTCCCGGACGGCGGGCCTTCGCCTGCGAGGGCGGGGAGTGCGGTGAGCGCGAGGACGGCGGCGACGGCCAAAATGCGGGCATGGATCGACATGTGGGCTCCGCGCGCCGGGTGCAGCCGACGCGAAAGAAACGAAACTCGAGTGGATGATTGCGAGCGGGGCGTCCGAGCTCGGCGGACGCACCTCGAGCACGAAGGGCGCGCTCAGGCTCTCGGCGGGTGGAAGATGTCGGTCGCAGACGGCCGCGGGCCAGGCTCGCAGGCTGCGATGCTGACGGCCACGCCCGGCGAGGAGACAGGCGCCACCCCGGGTGCGGCGACCTGCACGGCGCCCCGGAACGGGCAGCACGCACAGGCGACTCCAGGCGAGCAGTCCGGGCCGGCTACGCCCCTCTCCTCGGCACAGCACGCGTCCTCGCCGACGGCGGCGGCGACCTGAAGCACGCCGCTCGAGAGGAGCGCGGCCGCGACGAGGAGCATGCGGGCGTGGGACGGCATCCGGTTGCAGGTTTAGCGGTCGCTGCGAGCGGCGTCAACCCACACTCCGGATCGCCTGTCGATCCCGTCGACGGTCACGTCGCGGCCGGCCGTGAAGCGGTCACCCGTGCCCGTGGCCGTGATGAAGATCCGGCGCGTGCTCGTGGTCGTGCTCCACCGTCCCGTGCCGGTGGGGATGGGTATGCTCCCCCTCGATGGCCACCTGGTGACCGTGGTCGTGGTGGCCTTCGCCGTGGTCGTGGGCGTGCTCGTGCTGCAGCGCCTCGTGAGCGTGGAGGTGCGCATGCCGCTCGGTCGCGTGGAGCAGGACCCCGGCCAGGAAGGCCGAGGCGGCCAGCCAGGTCGCCGAGCCGCCGCGGTCCCCGAGGAGCCAGGCCACGGCGGCGCCGAGGAACGGGCCGAGGGCGAAGACGGAGCCGGTGCGGGCCGCGCCGATCCTGCGCTGGGCGAGGAGGTAGAACCGCAGGGAGAGGCCGTAGCCGCTCGCGCCGAGGGCCAGGAGCGCGAACGCCGCACCTGCGGACGGCGCCGGCTCCCCCACCAGGGCCGCGAGCGCGCCGGTCATGGCGGCGCCGAGTCCGCCCTTCGCGAAGACGACGTCGAGCGGGTCGGCCTCGGCCAGCCCTCGGGCCAGCGCATTGTCGGCGGCCCAGCTCGCGGTCGCGGCGACGACCGCGAGGATTCCGACGAGCGACGCGGCGCCTCCCCCGGCACCGCCCGCCATGAGCGCGCCTCCAGCGAGCATCAGGAGCATGGCGACGGTGATGCGGGGGCCGATCGGCTCGCGGTAGAGCAGCCACGCGAGGAAGGCGGTGAAGACCGCCTCGAGGTTCAGGACCAGCGACGTGGCGGTGGGCCCGGCGCGCCCCAGGCCGACGACGAAGAGCGACGGCGCGATGACGGCGCCGAACAGCGCGACCAACCCGAGGCGCGGCGCGTCGGCCCG
>JANNKC010000318.1:0-5409 GCA_031396105.1 Anaeromyxobacter sp. | reverse complement strand
GCCGGCGGCCCCGCGTGCCCCAAGGGCCGCGCCGATGCCTCCGGCGCCTCCCGACGGGCGCGCCGAGCTGGGCGCCCTCCGGGCCCTGGCGCGGGCCGGCCTCAGCGACGGGGGCGCGCTGGCCTTCACCGGCGAGGTGCTGCGCGGCGACTGGCCCGCCGAGCCGTCGGGCCAGCGGGTCACCATCCAGGAGAGCAGCTCGGTGGACGACACCGTGCAGGCCATCGCCGAGGCGGCCGGCTGGAACGCCGTGCTCAACACCGGCCGGGTGGGCGAGCGGCTGCTGGTGCTCAAGCTGAAGAACGTGCCGGTGGAGGAGGCGCTGCGCGCGGCCCTGCAGGGCACCGGGCTCTGCGCCACCCGGCGCG
The DNA here is from genome assembly GCA_031396105.1 of Anaeromyxobacter sp. Classification (GTDB taxonomy): domain Bacteria; phylum Myxococcota; class Myxococcia; order Myxococcales; family Anaeromyxobacteraceae; genus JADKCZ01. The sequence goes on along the minus strand of JANNKC010000318.1, from coordinate 5,041 downwards.
GCGGCGTGGTGGTGGTGGCGCCGGACCTCTCCCCGGTGTCGGAGCGCCAGGTCCTGACCGGCTTCGCCAAGCCGACCGGCAAGAAGTTCAGCGGCGACTTCCAGGACCTGGACGGCCGCGACGCCCTGCTGGAGATCGGCAAGGCGGCCGGCATCTCCATCGTGCTGCCGCCGGGCACGCTGGGCAAGGTGACGGCCCACTTCAAGGACGTCCCGGTGGAGGAGGCGCTCAAGGCGGTGCTCACGCAGGCCGGCCTGCAGGGCGTGCGCGAGGGCTCGATCGTCACCGTCTCCAGCCGGGAGGACGGGCTGACCGGCCGCTTCGACTTCCGCGGTGAGCTCGGGCCGGCCATCAACCGCACCGTGGAGGAGGCGCTGCGCACCGCCGAGCGCGAGCTGAAGCGGACCGAGCGCGAGTCGCGCGCCGAGGAGAAGGGCGGCAGCTCGCGTGACCGCGAGCGGGTGGGCGGCGACGTGGTGGTGGAGGCCGGCGAGGCGGCGCGCGACGTCCACGCGGTGGGCGGGAGCGTCATCCTGCGCTCGGGCGCCGAGGCCCGCGAGGTGGTGGCGGTGGGCGGCTCGGTCACGCTGGAGGCCGGCGCCTCGGTCCGGCAGGCCGTGGCCGTGGGCGGCGACGTGCGGGTCGGCCCCGGCGCCACGGTGGAGCAGGACGCCATCTCGGTGGGTGGCCGCGTGCAGGTCGATCCCAGCGGCGACGTGGGCGGCCAGCAGACCGCCGTCACCATCCCGGGCATCACCGCCCTGCTCGGCAAGTTCAGCCACCGGGCCAGCGAGGTGCACAGCCGCGGCTGGTCGCTGGCGGGCGCCCTGGCGCGCTACGCCGTCTACCTGACCCTGGCGCTGCTCCTCATGCTCCTCTTCCAGCGGCGCGTCGAGGTGGTGGGCGCCTCCATCGAGGCCGACCCGGTCAAGGCGATGCTGGCCGGCCTGCTCGGCCTGGCGGCCCAGCCGTTCCTGACCATCCTGCTCATCGTCACGCTGGTGGGCATCCCGCTGGTGCTGGTGCAGGTGCTGGGGGTGCTGGTGGCGGGCGTCTTCGGCTTCACCGCCCTGGCGTGGTGGCTGGGCCGGCGGCTGCCGGTCCGGATCTCCCGCGGAGCCATGGTGCTGCAGCTCGCGCTGGGGATGGGGCTGGTCTTCGCGGCCACCCAGATCCCGGTGGTGGGCTGGCTGGTCTGGACCGCCGCCGTGATCGTCACCTTCGGCGCGGTGCTGCGGACCCGCTTCGGGCAGGAGCCGGTGTTGACCACCAGCGCCATGCCGCCGCCCATGGCCCAGCCGCCCGCGGAGCCGCCTCCGGCGCCGGCCGCCTGAGCCGCCACCCCGTCAGATGAGGACCAGGCCGTCCTCGGTGTACTGGGCGTGGCCCGAGAGGAGGGCGTCCAGGGTCTCCAGCCGCTCGTCGGAGAGCGTGGAGACCAGCTCCAGGATCTGCGGGTAGGACATCACCAGGGCGTCGAAGTCGGCCCGCGGCAGCCTGAGGAGGGACCCGGCGCGGCGGACCACCACCGTGGCGGTGGCGGCCGTCTTGCGCAGGCAGCTCACCTCGCCGAAGAGGTCGCCTTCGCGGAGCTGGCCCGCCAGGACCACGGCGCCGCCCTTCCGCTTCAGCACGTCGACCGCGCCGTCCAGGATGACGTAGAGCCCGTCGGAGCGCTCCCCCTCGCGGATGATCACCTCGCCCGCCACCACCTCGCGGGAGCGGAAGCGCCCGATGATGGCCTTGCGCTCGGGCCGGCCGAACGGGCGGAAGACGGGGCTCACCGCCATGGCGTTGGCGAGGAGCCGCTGCCGGTAGAAGCGGCGCAGCGAGTCGGCCAGGTGCGGGTGCTTGCCGGCCAGGGCCTGCAGCAGCGCGGCCGGCAGCTCCAGCACCTCGGCGGGCCCCTCGGCGGTCACGGTGGCGGCGCGCGGCGCGCCGGAGAGCAGCGCCATCTCGCCGAAGAAGTCCCCCTCGCCGAGGTGGGCCAGGACCACGGCGTCGCCCGTCGCGTCGCGCCTGGCCACGGCGAACCGGCCGGAGGCCACCACGAAGAAGCTGGCGCCGGCGTCCCCCTCGCGGAGCACCGCCTCACCCGCGGTGAAGCGGTGGAGCACCATGCCCTCGGTGAGCGCCAGGAAGGCGTCGCGTCCCAGGTCGGAGAAGAGCGGCACGCGCGGCAGCCGCGGATCGGTGGCCCCGGCCCTGGCGGGGGCCTCCTCGATCGGCTCGTCACCCGCGACCGGTCCGCCCTCCTCGTCGAGGTCCACCTCGACGTGGATCCGATCCTCCACGCCCGACGCCACGGCCTGCTCGGCGGCCGACATGATGAGCGTGAAGGCGGTCCCGGGTGGGGGCGGCGCGACCCCCCGCGGCCCCGGCATGGCGCGGGGCGGCGGCCGCACCCCGTCGGCGGCCGCCCGCTTGCCGTAGAGATCGGCCAGCATGGCCTGCGTGGCCCCGTGCCGCGGGTCGAGCTCCAGGATGGTCTTGCAGATGGCGATGGCCTTGATGAGCAGGCCGTCCCCGGCGAACCGCTCCGCCACCTCGGTGTAACGCTCCACCGCCTCGGCCACCTGGCCGGCGCGGCGCAGCACCTCGGCGAGCTTCTGCCGGATCCCGAGGTCCTGGGGATCGGCGTCGAGGGCCTCGCGGTAGACGTCGGCCGACTTCTCCAGCTTTCCCCTGGCGGCCAGCTCCGCGGCCTTGTCCTTGAGCTTTCGGAGGTCGGCCATCCCTCGTGTCCTAGCACAGGGCGGCGGGGCGGTCCCCTTTACGGCCTGGGCGCTGGCCGGCCGGCCGGAAGCTTGGCCAGCGCCTCCACGGCGGCCCGCCGGATGCGCCCGTGGTAGTCGGCCCGGAGGGCCTCCAGCCGGGATGACGCGGGCTCGAAGCGGAGCCGTCCCAGCGCCCGCACCGCCGCCTCCCGCACGTCGGCCCGGTCGCTGGTGAGGTGGGGCAGGATGGCCGCCGCCGCCTCGGCGCCGCCGACCTGGGACAGCGCGTCGATGGCCTCCGGGAGGGCCGGCGCGCCGGCGCGGGTCACCAGGCGGGCCAGCGGCGTCGCCGCCGAGGAGGCGCCGGTCCGCGCCAGGGCCTGGGCCGCCGGGCCCGCGGAGTCGCCGTCGAGCAGCGCCGCCAGGCCGTCCACCGACTGCGGGCCGCCCGCCTCGCCGAGGGCGCGGACCAGCTCGAGCCGCCAGGCTGGATCGGAGGACCTGGCGGCCCCCGCCGCCCCCACCAGCGCGGGCGTGCCGGCCGGACCGAGGCGGCCCAGCGCGCGCGCCGCAGCCACCCGCACGACCGGTTCCGGGTCCGTGAGCGCCCGGGCCAGGCGAGGGGCCGCGGCCGCACGTCGCCGAAGCACCAGCGCCTCGACGGCCCCGGCCCGCACGGCCGCCGAAGCATCGTCGAGCGAGGGCTCGAGGAGCGGGTCCACCCCGGCCGAGCCGAGCCTGGCGGCCGCGGTGAGGATGGCGCCGAGCTCCACGACGCCTGGTGGATCCACGAAGGCGGCGGGCGCCGGGACGGGAACCGGGCCGGGTCCCTGAGCCGGGACCGGGGCCGCGGGTGGGCCGCTCTGCGGCGCCCCCGCTGGAGGCCCGAGCTTGGCGCGCGCCTCGGCGAGCCTCTTCGCCAGGGCCTCCGCCCGCTCCACCAGCGGCACCCCGGCCCCCGTCCAGCCGAGCCCGCCGAGCGCGCGCGCCGCCGAAGCGCGGGCCTCCGGCGTGCCCTGCCCGCTGGCGAGCCAGGCGAGCACCCGGCGCGCCGCGGCCTCGGCCTCGGCCCGCTCTGGCCGGAGCTCCGCCAGGGCCTCCAGGGCCGCCACCTCGCCGGGGCGCCCGAGCCTGACCAGGAGCGGCCGCAGGGGGCAGGCCCGATCGCGCAGCGTCGCGAGCCGGGCCGCCGCCGCCGCCCGCCCCGCCTCGACGGCGCGCACGGCCACGGCACAGAGCGCGCTCGCCACCTCGGGCGCCTTGGGCAGTGACTCCAGGGCGCGGAACGCCGCCGCCGCCGCCGGACCGCCCCCTTCGGCCGCCGCGGCCAGCGCGTCGGCCGCCCCTGGATCGCCGAGCCGCTGCAGCGCCTCGGCTGCGGCCACCGCCACGTCGCGGTCGGCCACCTCGAGGAGCAGCTCCAGCCTGGGGCGGGAGGCCCGGTGGCCCGCCATGCCCAGGCCGCGCACCGCGGCGACCGCGAGCCGCCGGTCGGCCGTGCCCGGACCGTCCAGCAGCGCCAGGAGCCGCGTCACCGCTTCGGCCCGGCCGCTCGCCCCCAGCTCCTCGGCCGCGCCGACCCGCGCCAGGCCGGCGCCCTGCTCGATGGCCGAGAGGTTCCGCTCCCACAGGACCCGCGCCTCGGCCTCCACCGCCTCCCGGAGCGCCACGCCGTTGAGCTCCAGCGCCGCGGCGATGGCGGCGCGCCCGGCGGTGGTGGCGCCGGCGTAGGCGGCCACCAGCCGCTCCTTGCCGCCGGCGCCCGGCGGCAGCGCGGCCAGCCCGGCCGCCGCCGCCGCGGCGACCTCCGGCTCCACGTCGAGCAGGAGCGCGCCCAGCCCCTCTCCGGCTCGAGGGGCACCGGCACGGACGAAGACCTCGGCCGCCGCGGCGCGCACCGCCGGGCTGGGGTCGGCCTGCGCCACCAGCAGGGCCGGGAGGGCGCGCGCCGGGTCGGCGCCGGAGAGCGCGCGCACTGCGGCGGCGCGGCGGACCGGATCCGGCGACTCCAGGTCCCGCCCGCCCCCGCAGGCGCCGACGGTCGCCAGGAGCGCCACGAGGGCCGTCAGCCCGGGGAGACAGGGGCGTGGAGTCGAGGTCACCGCGGCATGGTCCCGCCGGTCGGTGGGCGGCGCAAGGCGTAAGCCGCCCAGGTCGGGCGGTACGTCGCGCCCGCCCCGCCGATCAGCGCCGGGGCCGGCGTCCGCCCGGCCGCTCGCCATCCGGGCGGCCGCGGCCGGCGGGGCGAGGTGCGGCGGCTGGCCGTACGCCCGCTCCGCCCTGCTGCGGGCGGCCGCGGCCGGCGGGGCGCTGGGACTGGCCCG
>JANNKC010000305.1:0-2288 GCA_031396105.1 Anaeromyxobacter sp. | reverse complement strand
GGTGGCCACGTCGGCGCCCAGGCGGGCCGCCCGGAGCACGTGGATGGGGTGGCGCACCGAGGCCACCAGCACCTGCGTCTTGAACTGGTAGTTCGAGTAGATCTCGATGATCTGCTCGATGAGCAGCATGCCGTCCTCGGCGACGTCGTCGAGGCGCCCCACGAAGGGCGAGATGTAGGTGGCGCCGGCCTTGGCGGCCAGCAGCGCCTGCACCGCCGAGAAGCAGAGGGTGACGTTGGTCTTGATGCCGCGCGCGGTGAGCTGCTTGACCACCTTGAGCCCCTCCACGATGAGCGGGATCTTGATGACCACGTCCTCGCCGAACTTCGCGTAGTACTCCGCCTCCTTCAGCATCCCGGCGGCGTCCACCGAGGTCACCTCGGCGCTGATGGGGCCGGGCTTGAGCGCCACGATCTCCTTCAGCACGTCGTCGAACTTCCGGCCGGTCCTGGCCACCAGCGAGGGGTTGGTGGTGACGCCGTCGCAGAGGCCGAGGTCGAGGGCCTTCTTGATCTCGGAGAGGTCGGCGGAGTCGATGAAGAACTTCATGTGGGCGGGCTCTCCGGGCGGGTGCGGCGGGGGTGGAGATCATGGCCATAGCGCACCGGCGGCGCCTGCCGCAAGCTCGGCCGGCGTGCCATACTGCGCCCCTCATGAAGACTCGCCGCCGCGCCCGCAGCACTCCGAACGAGGCCGCCGGGCGCACCAGGAAGCCCGCCGCCAGGACCCCCCGCTCGCCCACCGCCAAGGCGCCGGGCAAGTCCACCGGCGGGCGCCGGACCGCCTCCGCCCGGGCCATGGTCGAATACGGCCGGACGGTGCTGGCGGCCGAGTCCGCCGCCATCGCCCGGGTGCCGCTGGGCGAGCCCTTCGCCCGCGCCGTGGAGTGGATCATGGGCTGCTCCGGCCGCGTGGTGGTGACCGGCATGGGGAAGCCCGGCTTCGTGGCCCAGAAGATCTCGGCCACCATGGCCTCCACCGGCATCTCCTCCTACTTCGTCCACCCGGCCGAGGCGGCCCACGGCGACCTCGGGCGCATCTCCCGCGACGACGTGGTCATCGCCCTCTCCAACTCGGGCGAGACCGAGGAGATCCTGCGGCTCCTGCCGGCCCTGAAGAAGATCGGCGCCCGCATCGTGGCCATCACCAGGGACCTGGTGAACCCGCTGGCGCGCGGCAGCGACCTCGTCATCGCCATCGGCAACGTGGAGGAGGCCTGCCCCATGGGGCTCGCCCCCACCGCCTCCACCGCGGTGCTGCTGGCGGTGGGCGACGCGCTGGCCATGACGGTGCTGGAGAACCGCGCCTTCTCGCGGGAGGAGTACGCCCTCTTCCACCCGGGCGGGAAGCTCGGGCGCGGCCTCATGAAGGTGCGCGAGTTGATGCGCCAGGGCGAGGCCTGCCCGCTGGTGGCCGAGTCGGCGCCGCTCTCCGCCGCGGTGGCGGTCATGACCGAGACCCCGGGCCGCCCCGGCGCCACCGGGGTGCACGACGCGGCCGGCAAGCTGGTGGGCATCTTCACCGACGGTGACCTGCGCCGCCTGGTGGAGCACGGCCAGACCGACTTCACCCTTCCCATCGCCTCCGCCATGGGGCGCCACCCGCGCACCATCCGCCCCGAGGACCTGGTGGTGGACGCCGCCCGCGTGCTGCGCGAGGCGCGCATCGACCAGGTGCCGGTGGTGGACGGCGAGGGGCGCATGGTGGGGCTGCTCGACGTGCAGGACCTCCTCGCCGCCAAGATCATCTGAGCCGCCATGGCCCGTTCGCCCAGCCGCCCCCGCCCTTCCAGCCGCCCCCGCCCGCCGCGCCGCGCCGCCCGGCCGCCGCCGGAGCGCGACCTCTCCGCGGTGACCGACGAGGCGCTGCGCCACGCCCTCTGCGCCGCCGGGCGCCGCCTCTTCGAGCGCGGCCTCATCGGCGCCGGCGAGGGGAACCTCTCGGCGCGGCGCGTCGACGGCACCTTCCTGGTGACCCCATCGGGCGTCGGCAAGGGGCACCTGGCGCCCGGCGACCTGCTGGTGGTGAACGCCGCCGGGCACGTCCTCTCCGGCCACGGCCGCCCCTCCACCGAGCTCGCCATGCACCTGGCCGCCTATTCGGCCCGGCCGGAGATCGCGGCGGCGGTGCACGCCCACCCGCTCACGGCGGTGGCGCTCACGGTGGCCGGCCTGCCCTGGCCCGGGGACCTGGTCCCCGAGGCGGCGGTGACGCTCGGCGTGGTGGCGGTGGCGCCCTTCGCCGTGCCGGGCACCGCCGGCGTGCCCGCCTCGCTGGCCCCCTTCCTG
>JANNKC010000261.1:0-8689 GCA_031396105.1 Anaeromyxobacter sp. | reverse complement strand
GGTGTCGAGCTTCGGGTGCATGTCGGCCCGGAGCATGGGGTAGGCCATGGTCACCACCGATCCGATCAGGATCGCGACGGTGGCCATGAGGGCGAAGGTGATGGGGTTCTTGTAGATCGCGCCAGCCATGGTGGTCTCCCCGCCCTACGCCGCCGCCGGGGAGGACGCCTGCTGCGCCCTTCCCTTACGGATGGTCATGAGCACGTTGTAGATGAAGAAGAGCATGCCGACGGTGAAGATGAGCCCGGCCAGCGTGCGGGTGTGCCAGTACGGGTAGTTCTTCACCAGCGACTCCACGAACGTGTACTTGAGCGTGCCGTCGGCGCTGGTGGCCTTCCACATGGCGCCCTGCTGGATGCCGGTGATCCACATGGTCACCGAGAAGAGGAGCTGCCCCACCAGCACCAGCCAGAAGTGGATGTTGGCGACCTTCTCCGAGTAGATGGACGTCCCGTGGATCCTGGGGATGACGTAGTAGATGGAGGCGCAGGCGGTCAGCGTCACCCAGCCCATGGTCCCCATGTGCACGTGGCCGGGGAGCCAGTCGGTGGCGTGGATGAGCTGCGAGACCACCCGGATGGCCTGGGTCGGCCCCTGCACCGTCTGCAGCCCGTAGAAGGTGATGGCCAGGATGAAGAACTTGGCGAGGTAGTTGGTCCTCATCTTCGACCAGTCCGCACCCACCGTGTAGTAGCCGTTGATGACCGAGCCCCAGGACGGCGCGATGAGGAAGAGGGTGAAGACGATGCCCAGCGTCTGGAGCCAGTCGGGCACCGGCGAGTAGACCAGGTGGTGCGCGCCGGTCCAGAGGTAGCCGAAGACCAGCGACCAGAAGGCCAGGATGGAGAGGCGGTGGCTGAAGAGCGGCAGCCCCAGCGCCTTGGGCATGAAGTAGAAGAACATCGCCAGGAACGGGGTGGTGAAGAGGAAGCCCACCGCGTTGTGGCCGTACCACCACTGCACGTTGGCGGAGTTCACGCCGGCGAAGAGGTGGTAGCTCTTGAAGAGCCCGGCCGGGATGGCGAGGTTGTTGACGACGTAGAGGACCGCGATGGCGATGACGGTCGCGATGGTGTACCAGAGCGACACGTACATCTGCGCGTCCTTGCGCTTGAGGATGGTCGCGAAGACGTTGACCGCGAACATCACCCAGAGGATGACCACGCCGATGTCGAGCGGCCACTCCAGCTCGGCGTACTCGTTGGACTGGGTCATGCCGGCGAGGAGCGAGAGCGCCGCCGCCGCGATGGCCACGTTGAAGATCCAGAGCTGGGCGCGGGCCAGCCTGGGGAACACCAGCGGGCGGCCGCTGAGCCGCATCACCACGTAGTAGAGGAGGCCGAAGACCACCCCCACGCCGAGGCCGAAGGTCAGGCCGTTGGTGTGGACCACGCGCAGCCGCCCATAGGTGAGGTAGGGGGCGAAGTTGGCGCCGGGCATCCAGAGCTGCACCGAGATGAGGAGCCCGACGAGGATCCCCACCACGCCCCAGAAGATGGCCGAGAGGATGAACCCCTGGACCGTCTGATTGTCGTACCGATAGTCGTTCATGGGCCGCTGCCCTCCCTGGCAGCGCGACGAGTGACCGGGCGCCAGCATACATGAGCGCCCTCGCTGAAAAGGCATGGAAACGGCGCCGCGGACTCCGCTCGGCGAGTCAGGCCCGGCGCACGTCGATCCGGTTGTCGTAGAAGGTCGAGCCGCCGGCCTCGTCGGTGAGCCGCTGCGAGGTCAGCGCGTTCACGTTCCGTCCGCCCTCGGTGTCGCGAGCCCAGTGCACGCCCTCCACCACCGCCAGGCCGTCGGGCACGCCGACGGCCACCTCCACCCGCAGTGGCACCTCGCCGAGCTCGTTCCAGGCCACCGCCCGGTCGCCGTCGGCCAGGCCGCGCGCCGCCGCGTCGCCGGGGGAGAGGCGCACGCGGAGCGGGCCGCGCTTCCCGGCGAGGTCGTCGCGTTCCATGAAGGTGGAGTTGAGCGCGTAGAGGGCCGGCGTGGTCTGCAGCCGGAGCGGCAGCGTGCCCGCGTCGGCGTGGCTGGGCTGCCAGCGCGGCAGCGGCTCGGGGTGGCGCGGGTTCTCGATCTCCACCTTGCCGGATGGGGTGCGCCAGCGCGGCCCGGGCGGCGGCGCCAGCCGGACCGGCCGGCCGGCGTCGAGCGCGGCCCGGTCCAGCCCGGCGCGCCACGGCGACGGCACGTCGAGCAGGCGGTCGATGACCTGGTCGGCGCTCCAGCGCCACGGCCCGCCCTGGAGGCCGAGCGCCGCGGCCAGCGCGCGGAAGAGCTCCCAGTTGGAGCGGCACTCGCCGGGCGGCGCCACCGCGGGCCGGGCCCGCTGGATGAAGTACTGGCCATAGGAGCGGTAGAGGTCGGCGTGCTCCAGGGAGGTGGTGGCCGGCAGGAGCACGTCGGCGTAGCGGGCCGTGTCGGTGAGGAAGCGCTCGTGGACCACCGTGAAGAGATCCTCGCGGGAGAGGCCGCGCACGACGGCGTTCTGGTCGGGGGCCACCGCGGCCGGGTTGGTGGAGTAGACGAAGAGCGCCATGACCCGCGGCGCGGTGAGCTCGTTGAGCGCCTGGCCGAGCCGGTTCATGTTGACGAGGCGTGTCGGCCCGGGCTCGAGGTCGGGGCGCTGCAGCAGCGAGAGGTCGAAGGCCTGGCCGGAGTCGGTGTCGCCGAGGCAGCCACCTCCCGGCTTGGCGTAGCAGCCGGCCACCGCCGCGAGGCAGACGATGGAGCGGACGTTCATGGCCCCGTTGGCGTAGCGCGACAGCCCCTCGCCCAGGCGGATGAAGGGGGCCGGGGCGGCGCCGAGGGCGCGGGCGAGCTCGAGGAGCATGGCCTCGGGGACGCCGGTGCGGGCCGAGGTGCGCGCCGGGCCGTGGTCGGGCAGCACCCGGGCCTTCAGCGCCTCCCAGCCCACCGCCTCCTCGGCGAGGAAGCGCTCCGCCGCCAGCCCCTCGCGCGCCAGGAGGTGGCAGAGACCGAGCGCCAGCGCGCCGTCGGAGCCCGGGCGCACCACGATGGTCCGGTCGGCCACCGCCGAGGTGGCGGTCTGGTGCGTGTCGACGAGCCAGACCGCCGCCCCCTTGCGGCGCGCCTCCTTCACCACCGAGAGGAAGTGGAGGTTGGTGGCCACCGCGTTGGTGCCCCACAGGACGATGAGGCTGGCGCCCGCCGCCTCGGCGGGGTCGGGACCGGGCGTGGCGCCGAGGATGGCCTCCAGGCCGGCCCCCTTGGCCGGCGAGCAGATGGTCCGGTCGAGGCGCGAGGCGCCGAGCGCGTGGAAGAGGGCGTGGCCGGCGTTGCGCTGCACCACCCCCATGGTGCCTGCGTAGCTGTAGGGGAGGATGGCCTGCGCGCCGTGCTCGGCCGCCACGGCGCGGAGGCGCCCCACCACGAGTCCGAGCGCCTCCTCCCAGCTGGCGCGGCGGAACTCGCCCGCGCCCTTCTCGCCGGTTCGAACCAGCGGGTGGAGCAGCCGGTCCGGGTGGTTCACCGTCCGCTCGTAGTGGACCATCTTCGGGCAGAGGGTGCCCCGCGAGTAGCCGTTGTCCGGGTCGCCGCGGACCGCCACCACCCGCCCCTCCTCCACCTCGGCGAGGAGGCCGCAGGCGTCGGGGCAGTCGTAGGGGCACGTGGAGGCGTGGGTGGTGCGCATGGGGCCGGGACTGTAACGCCGCGACCGGGATCGGTTCCACCCGACCCCGACCGCGACCTCGCGGCGCGTTGACCGGCGCGCGCCCCGCGTGCTTCGCTGGCCGCGTCATGTTCGCGCTCGTCACCGGCGCCGGCGGCTTCCTCGGCCAGGCCCTGGTGCGTGCCCTCTCCGCCCGCGGCGCCCGCGTTCGGGCCCTGGTGCGCCGCGCCGAGCCGGCCCTGGCGCTCCCCGGCGTGGAGGTGGTGCTGGGCGACGCCACCGACCCCGCCTGGCTGGACCGCGCCGTGGACGGCGTCGAGGTGGTCTTCCACCTCGCCGGGGTTCGGCGCGCCGCCGAGCGGGACGAGTTCTTCCGCGTCAACGTGGGCTCCACCCGGCTGCTCCTCGACGCGTGCCTTGCGCAGACCCCGTCGCTCCGCCGCTTCGTGCTGGCCGGTTCGCGAGCCGCCTCACCGCCGTCGGCCACCGGCTGCCGCGAGGAGGAGCCGCTCAGGCCCTCGGAGGCCTACGGCGAGTCGAAGGCGGAGGCGGAGCGGGTGGCGCTGCACCACCTCGACCGGCTCCCCGTCACGGTGGCCCGGCCGCCGCGCATCATGGGGCCGGGCGACCGGGAGAACCTGCTCTTCTTCGAGCTGGCCCGGCGGGGCTGGGCGCTCCGCTTCGGCGGCGACGCGCCGCTCTCCTGGATCGACGTGGACGACTGCGCGCGGGGCCTGCTCCTGCTGGCCGAGCGGCCCGAGGCGGTGGGGCAGGCCTTCTTCCTCGCCTCCGACGAGCGGACCAGCGTGGAGGGGCTCTTCCTGGCGGCCGCCGCCGCGCTGGGCGTCACGCCGCGCCGGGTGGCGGTGCCGGGCCCGGTCCTCTCCGCGACCGCCGCGCTGGCCGACCTCGTGACCCGCGCCACGGGGCGCAAGCTCCCGCTCAACCGGAAGCTGGCGCGGCAGCTCCTTGCGCCCGGCTGGGTCTGCGACACCGCCAAGGCGCGGGCCCTCCTCGGCTTCGAGGCCCCCACGCCGCTGGCCGACTCGATCGGCCGGGCCGCCGCCTGGTACCGCGCCGCAGGGTGGCTCCGGTAGGGCCGGCCGCCCGGAGCGTGGGGTGCCGCGAGGCCCACCCCACCGGGCCGCCCGGACCTGTCCCCGCTCAAGGGCGGGCGCCCGGTGATCCGGTAGCCTTCGGTCCTCATGGCACGCACCGGCTCGAAGCCCCCGTCGAAGCCCGCCGCCTCCCCCGCCGCGCCGCACGCCGGGCTGGGCGACCCGTCGGCCGCGAAGTCGAGAGGCCGCTTCGAGTGGAGACCCGAGTACTCGGTGGGCATCGAGGAGATCGACGCCCAGCACCAGGAGCTGTTCCGGCGGGCCGGCCTCTTCATCGAGAGCCTGCGGCGCCAGTCGCGCCAGGAGATCGGCATCCTCCTCTCCTTCCTCCGGCTCTACGCCGTGACCCATTTCGGCGCGGAGGAGGACTGGATGCGCGAGGCCGGCTATCCGGGGGCGGCGGAGCACGAGAAGCAGCACGACCGATTCATCAAGGACATCCTGCTCCTCTCCGACCAGCACGAGAAGAAGAGCGGCACGGGCATCGAGCCGGCGCGCGTGTCGGGCTGGCTGGAGAAGTGGCTGAAGAACCACGTCACGAGCACCGACCTCGACCTGGCCCGCCACCTCAGGGCCAGCGGCGTGCCGCCGCCCCGGCCCGAGCCCGACCCCGAGGAGCCGCCGGCGTGAGCCGGCGCGCCGCCGGCCCGGTCACATGGTGCCGCCGCCCACGTCGCGAACCTTTCGGACCCGGGCCACGCCGCAGCGCTCGCCGCAGGCCTGGCAGACCTCGTAGAGCACCTCCTTCACCACCAGCACGTCGGGGTGCTCCTCGGCCGGCGAGAGCGTGGCGCCGCAGTCCGGGCAGGCGAGCGCCTGCACGCGGGACGGCCGGGCGAGCACCAGCGAGCGGCGGCGCTCGGGTGGGCAGCGCGAGCACTCCACGCCGTAGAGCCACCCGGTCTCCTGGCCCGGCGGCGCCTCGTCGAGGTCGACCCCGCAGTACTGGCAGATCTCGGTCGCCATGCCAGTGGCCTACCGGGACGAGCGGGCCTGGACAAGCGCCCAGCGGGAGCCTCTCCGGTGGAGGTCGAGCGACCGCGAGGCGTGGAGGAATGGAGGCGCTGCCCGGATTTGAACCGGCCGCCGCCGCATCGCCCAGCGGCGCACAGGGCCGCAAAGCGTCGCCTGCCGTCGGTCCCGGTGGGATGCCGAGGCGTGGCGTAGACCATCCGGGCCGGTCCGTCGCACCCGAAGCGACCCAGGAAGCTGCACCTGGGCTGCAGCTCCTGCCCCTCCCCGCCGAGCTCTTCACCCGGGCCGCCGCCCTGGTGGCCAAGCGGGCCGCGAAGGGCGGGGCCACCACCGCCGAGCTCGAGGCCATCATCGCCCGCGGCACGGCGCAGGCCGCCCGGCTCGCTGCGGCGCCGGGATGAGCCCCCTCAGAGCAGGGGCGATGCAGGGGCCTGGCTGCCCGCTCCGGCGGCGATCGGTCACCAGGTAGGCGTCGGACCCGAGCGAGTCGGCGATCGGGGGCCCGGCGGGCCGCAGAGCGCCCGGAGGCACCCTCTGGACGGCACGCGCCGTCAGTCGATACGTCGCTGCCAGGAGGTCCCCACCGTGCCCGACAGCTTGGCCGTCGCCCTTCCCGCCCCACCGGCCCGCCGCGCTGAGTGCATCGAGGGTCCCCGCCCCTGCCCCTGGTCCACCTGCCGCTATCACCTCAGGGTGGAGCGGCGAGGACTTCAGGCCGCGAAGGCGGACGTCACCCAGGAGACCTGCGCCCTGGACCTCGCCGAACGCGGCGGCATGAAGTTGCAGGAGGTCGCCGACGTCCTCGGTGTCACGCGGGAGCGCGTGCGCCAGATCGAGCTCCGTGCGCTGGAACGGATCAGGCCGGGGGTGGCGCACCTGGTGGCCACCGGCTGACAGGCAGGGGGGGGGGTTGAGGTGTCCATCCCCTGCTCGATACGTCAGCCTTACGGGAACAGGAGCCCGCGTGATGACCCAGCCCACCAAGTCCGCCTCACCCAGCGCCGTCGTAGCCGCAGAGCAAGTCCTCGCCCAGTCGCGCGCCGCGCTCGTGAGGGAGCGCCTTCGCTCGAAGCAGACCCAGGACCAGGTCGCCGCCATCTCCGTCGAGATCGGCGAGACCGACCCCGAAGACACGGACGCCTTCGCCAAGCTGGTCTCGGCCCGGGACGCCCTGCGCGGCCGGCTCGAGGCGCTGGCCACCCGCGAGGGCAAGGCCGCGGCGGACGTCGCAGCCGCGGAGGAGGCGCTGCAGCAGGCGAAGGCGGCCGCCGTCGTCGTGGAGCTCGCCAGCCTGGAAGCCGAGATCGCCGAAGCGGACGCGGCCTGCACCGCCGAGGCCGAGGCCGCCGAGCAGCGGCTCCTGACCATGGTGCGCCGCGTGCGCCAACTGGTGGAGAAGCGCCGCGAGCTCGAGATGTTGCGGCGCCAGGCTGCAGGGGAGGACGGGCCGTCCGTCCACAGCATGGCCTTCGGCTCCGACTGGGCCGCCACCAGCGACAGCCGAGTCGGGTCGCGCGCCTTCGGTGAGATGCGCGAGTTCAAGGCCAGCCAGGCAATCCACCGGTCCTACGGGGGGTAGGCCATGGCCACCTCCGAGGCCTCCATCGACGGCCTGGTCGCGCGCCTCGCGGCCGCGGGGCCCGCCTACCGCAAGAAGGTGGAGCGCACGCTCCACAACCTGCAGGCCGTGCTGAAGGGGCCCAAGCCACTGCGGCGGCTCGCCGGTGACCGCGCGAAGGCGGAGGCTGCAGAGCGCGCGCTGCGGCTCGAGCTGGCGCTCCTCGATGGCATCCGTGACGGCCAGGTAAAGCTGGTCCAAGGCCCTGACGGCCGCAAGGTCTGGTGGCTTGACCAGGTGGTGGTGCAGCGGTGGTTCAGCGTGAAGGAGCTGGCATGAGCATGATCGTCCAGGAGCTGGTCGCCAAGCTCGGATTCCACGTCGACGCATCGAGCTTCAAGGCCGCCGAGGCGATGATGAACCTCGCCAGGGGCGGGATGGTGGCGATCGGCACCGCGGCCGTTGCGGTCGCCGGCGGTCTGGCCGCGGCGGTGGCGAAGACCGCGCAGCACGCGGACGCCATCGAGAAGGCAGCGCAGCGCACCGGCATCGGGGTGGAGGCGCTCCAGGCGCTCCAGTACGCGGCGGAACGGGCGGACGTGGGGGCGGAGGGGCTGCAGGGCGCACTCAACTTCATGGCCAAGCGAGGCGTGAAGGACTTCGAGACGGAGCTCCGGCGCGCTGCGGACGAGCTGGCGGCGATGCCCGACGGCGGCGCCAAGGCCGCGCGCGCGATGCAGCTCTTCGGGAAGCAGGGGGCCGCGCTCATCCCGATGCTGAACAAGGGCTCGGCCGGGCTCGACGAGATGACGCAGAAGGCCCGCGACATGGGCCTGGTGATGGGAGTGGACGTGGTCAGGGCGGGAGCCGAGACCAAGGACGCCATCGAGGACCTGCAGGGCTTCCTGCGCGGCCTGGCCTACACGATCGCAGGACCCTTCCTCGAGCCGGTGCGGGAGTGGCTGACGTCGGCTGCCAAGTGGATCAAGGCCAACCGCGAGATCATCGCCCAGCGGTTCGAGAAGGTCATCGGCCTGGTGGCGACAGCTCTCAAGTACACCTGGCAGCTGCTGAAGCCGATCGCCTCGCTCCTGGCGACCGTCGCCGGGAACGTGTGGGTCATGCGCGCGGCCGCAGCGGCCCTCGCCTTCACGCTGCTCCAGGGCCTCGGCTCCGCGGCGAGCTCCGCCGGCGCTGCGCTCCTGGGCCTCGCCAAGGGTCTCGCCGGCATGACCGCGGCAGGCCTCGGCGCGGCGGTCGTGCCGGTGCTCATCGGCGCCGCGCTGCTGGCGCTCGCCCTGGTGGCGGAGGACGTCTACCAGTTCCTCCAGGGCAACGACTCCCTCATGGGAACGCTGGGCGTGAAGTACACCGAGTGGCTCGACCAGGTGCTGGCCA
>JANNKC010000259.1:0-41744 GCA_031396105.1 Anaeromyxobacter sp. | reverse complement strand
TCGCTGTCGAGCCTCAAGAACTCGGCGAGTGCCTGAAGAGGCGCCGAGAGGGAATTGAGTCCGGGCGGACAAGGTGGCTCCTCGGCGGCCTCGTCGAGCTCCCCGGCCTGGGCGCAGGCGAGCCAGGCGAGGTAGAGGCCTCGCCGGTCTCCCGCGGCCAGCTCGGCGCGGAGCGGGAGCAGCGACGCCATCAGGCCGCCGTCCTCTTCGATCCAGTCCTCGCCGTCCTGGTCCTCCAACCGAAGCTCCAAGATGACCTTGTCGCCGCTGCGCCGCGCCAGGGCCAGGCCCCCGGGGCAGTAGCCCCTCGCCTCGCGCAGCGGCAGGGCCGCCGCGGGAAGGCGCAGCATGAGCACCCGCGTACCCCAGTTCGCCTGGTAGAGGAACGCGTCGAAGTACTTCTCCATCCAGGCCGACTCGTCCCCCTTGAAGCTCCCGTAGGAGTAGCTGTTCACGAAGCGCGAGGGCGTGATCGTCGCTCGTGAGGAGAACCGTCGGAGCTCCGCCATCTCTCGCGCCGTGAGGGGGCGGTCGATGGCCTGGAATTCGTAGTACTGGTATTCGCTCACGTCGCGCCTCCCATGTGCAGCGCTCAGGACCGATCGGGCCATAGCATCTGCGTCCGACCGCGCCTGGACAGGTTATACATATGCGTATAACTTGTGCACCATGGTCGATCGGCCCCCCGGCCAGCTTGCTTTCGTCCCGCCAGAGCTCTCCGCCCTCCTGCATGGGTTGAACACCTGGTGGAGCCCGCCGCACCTGGTCCGGCCTGCCGTGCCAGCCTTCCGGCGCCGGCAGACGCGCTTGCTCACGGAGCGGCTTCGCCAGAAGTCCCCGCTCATCCAGGTGATCCGTGGCCCTCGCCAGGTCGGCAAGACCACCTGCACGCTCCAGCTCGTGGAGGCGCTCCTCGCCGACGGGGTGAAGCCCACGGACGTCCTGGTGCTCCGCTTCGACCTCCAGACGTTGCGGGAGGCGGGCGGCCTGCTCGGCCTCGTCCGGTGGTTCGAGGCCAACGTCCGCATGCGCGCCCTCAACAGCGGCGCGCCCGCCTACCTGCTCCTCGATGAGGTCCACAAGCTGCCGCGGTGGAACGAGGAGGTGAAGCACCTCGCGGAGACGACCCGTGCTCGGATGGTGGTGACGGGATCTTCCAGCGTCCTGGTCGCCAAGGGCACGCGGGAGAGCCTGGCAGGCCGGGTCGTGACCACCGAGTTCCCTCCCTTTACGTTCCGCGAGGTCGTGGAGGCCTGGCACCCTGAGCTGGCGCCGCCCACCCCGCCCCTCCGCTTCCTCAAGACGTTCGAGGCCGAGGCGCGAGACGTCTTCAGGGAGCTCCACGCCTTCGGCGATGCTCACGCCACCGCGCTCGCACAGGCCCTCGACCGCTACTACAACCGGGGCGGCTATCCGCGGCTCCACTCGGGCGAGGTCGAGGAGGACGGCTGGGCCGACTACCTCATCGAGACGGTCTTCGACCGGGTCCTGGGCGTCGACATCCCGGACCTCTTCCCGATCCAGCAGCCGCAGCTCCTCCGGCACCTGTACCTCTCCGTGGCGCGGCGAACCGGGCAGGAGGTGAGCCAGCTGGAGCTCGCCTCCGATGCCAATGCCGCCGGCTTGCGCACCAACCAGCCGACGGTCGGGCGCTACCTCCACTACCTGGCGGACGCCCTGCTGATCCGTGAGTTCCGCCGCTTCCCACTCGCCAAGGCCAAGACGGCCCGCGTCCCCGTCAAGACCACGCTCACCGATCTCGGGGTGCGCAACGCCATCTTCCGCGGCGCCCCGTCGCTGTGGGAGTCGCCCCCCGACGTGGTCGGCCCGCTCGTCGAGACCATCGTCCAGTCCGTGATCCGGGACGCCGACCTCGCGGTCCACTTCTACCGGGAGCGGCTCGACCCGGCTGACCGCCGCTCTCCCTTCCAGGAGGTCGACTTCGTGGCCGAGCGGACGGACGGTGAGGTGCTCCCGGTCGAGGTGAAGTTTCGCCGCCGCATCGACGACGCCGACTTCGCGGCGCTGCGCCGCTTCATGGAGCAGCACAAGTGCCGGCGCGGCCTGCTCGTGACCCGGGACACGTCCGGGCTGGACGATGATCGGCTCCTGGTCGTGCCGCTTCGGGACTTCTTGCTGGCGTACTGAAGTGGCCTCATCCCCCCCTCGGGGTCCCGACCGTGCCGCGCCACTTGCTATCTGGCTGCGATTCCCGCGGGTCACCGGCCCTTCACCTTTCCCGGGAACTTGGCTCCAGGTCCGTATTCGACACCGGGACCGCGCTGCGCCTTCGACGTCTTCCTGAGCAGGCTCCGGTCCACCATGTCCTTGAGAATGACCGCCGCTCGCTGGACCTCGAAGTCCAGCATGTTCTGCACGGTCCGATTGGTGACCTTCCCGTACTCACGTACGTGAGCGATCACCTTCCGGTCAATCTCGTCCACGGTGCGCCGTTGATAGGGAACTGCTGCGCCCAGTTCTCGCAGCACGTCGCCCCGAAGCCGATAGGCTGGATTGGTCCGGCGAGTCGTCAGCCGAGTGGGTTCCAGAATGGCCACGGCGTCGGTCGACAACCGCCTCAGGACCTGCTCGATTTCGGGCACGCTCTTCTGAAGCAGCGAAGCGATCTGCTGCGCCGAGACCGTCTTCACGGAGCAGAGCCGAAACAGGACCAGCATCGTGTCGGTGTCATCTCGCTCTTGCTCGGGCAACTGTGCGACGAAGCGCGCCACCTGCGTGTTGGCCCGCCCGCCGGCCAGGCTCACCCGAACGTGATCGTGGTGCGATTCGAACCGCGGGATGTCGCGGCCGGAGCCGATCATTTCGCGGAACATTCGATCGACACCTCGGCCCACCTCTTCGGCAAGTCCAAGCACCCGCGCCGCATTCGCGAGGCAGGGATTCCGGGGCTTGGATGGGTGGGTCAGGATGTTCTCGGGGGTCACGCCAGACACCAGCGGTCCTGGCGAGGCCACGGTCAGGAGCTCGGGCGAGTGGATCACGTTGACCGGCCCTGACAGGTGGTGGTCTCGATGGATGATGGCATTCGCAAGTGCTTCTCTGACCGCCAACGTGGGGTAATCTTCGAGTTGAACCTGCTGGCCCCCGGGCAGATTGAGCGGTGTGACGGTCTGCCGGGCGCGAACCAACTGCAGGGCCGACTGAAAGCTGGGGAGCAGCGGTCCCGGGAGCCGCTCGATTGCCTTTGGCTCACCGCCGGCGGTGGCCCGGTACTCGTACACGATGGCTGGCGGACTCCCGGTCGCTGCCTTTCCGAAGAGGAGCTGCCCGGCCATCAGGACTCGCCCCTGGTTCGTCATGACGCCGAGCGCCCGAAGCAGTTCCTGGCTGGCGAGCCTCGCAAGGCGACGGCGCTCGTCGGTGAACTTGGCCAGGAGCTCGCGGGCGTTCTCCAGCGCCGGCTCGGAGAGATCCTTGAGGACCAGCGCGGTCTCGCTTGCGGTGAGGTCGATGCCTCGCCGATCCTCTCGGAGTCGCATCTGCTCGCTTGGGTCCATCGGCAGGCAGTCCTGACCGATACGCCGTGGCGCACGCCCCTGGGGATCCGAGTGGATCTCCGGACTCTGTGGCACGGAGACGAAGACCAGTCGGGCTTCGCCCACTCGCTCCTCCCAGGCGTCCACGGTCAGGGGTGGTCGGCTGAGTTCCCATACCCGGCGGCGGACGGCGTCAACCTCGAGCGTGCAGCCAACGAGGGCGGTGGCGCCAGCCTTGTTGTCTGCGACGCCGACGACGACGACACCGCCCGAAGCGTTCGCGAAGCAGAGCGCCGCATCCGCGATGGTCTTGAGCGCGTCGCCCTCGCTGCGCCCCTGTTCCTTGAACTCGAGGCTGGCAGACTCCAGGCTGCGGGGCGTCGCTCCCCCCCGAATGGCGGCCAGCGCGGCGCGGGCTTCGTCGGTCCTGGGCATGTGGGCCTCCGTTTCGAGGACGTTTATACATACACTACACAGTGAAGCCCAGGCATAAACTCGACCAAAACTCTGGCGTGCCGAAGAGACAGCCGTCAGCGGCCCGCTGGGCCACCAACGGGAACCGCTTCCTGCTCTTCGTCAGCAGTTCGCAAGCGGACAAGCAGGAAGACCGTACGCAACCTTGACTCAACCCTTGCGCTAGTCAAGACTGCGTTACTAGCGATCGGCCGCAGTCAAGCGGTCTTGCCCAACACGCCTCTTCCGCCTCAGGTCCTTGGATGCCAACTCGGGTCACCGGCACCTACGAACGCACCACCGCCGGCGGCGAGTCTGTGGACGCATTCATCCCGGCGCCGCTCCCTCCAAGCGACCCGCCCCTGGACATCACCGATAAGCTGGCCGAACGCCTCCGCCTGGCCGACCAGGCGCTCGCCCGCCTCGGGCTGGCTGGGGAGATGGTCCAGTCCGTTGACTGGCTCCTCTACACCTTCGTCCGCAAGGAAGCGGTCCTCTCGTCACAGATCGAGGGCACGCAGGCATCCCTGGTCGACCTCTTCAACTTCGAGGCTGCCGAGAACGTCGCTCCGAGCGCCGACGTCGAGGAGGTCTGCAACTACCTGGAGGCGATGTCCTACGCCCGCGAGCAGCTCCAGTCGCCCAAGGGGCTGCCCCTCTCCGTCCGACTCTTCGCCGAGACCCACCGACGCCTCATGCGAGGCGTGCGAGGTGGGGACAAGGCACCCGGCAAGGTGCGCCGGATACAGAACTGGATCGGCGGCAGCCGCCCCGGCAACGCCGTCTTCGTTCCCCCTCCGCCGCAGGCGCTCTCCGAGCTGCTCACCACGTTCGAGCGGTACATCCACGCCGATGACCAGCTCCCCAAGCTGGTCCGCGCGGGCCTGCTCCACGTCCAGTTCGAGACCATCCATCCGTTCCTCGACGGCAACGGGCGGCTTGGCCGCCTCCTCATCGGGCTGCTCCTGGAGCACTGGGAGCTCCTCGGCCAGCCGCTCCTCTACCTCAGCCTCTTCTTCAAGCGGCACCGCGCCGAGTACTACCGCCGCCTGAACGCCGTCCGGGTCGACGGCGACTGGGAGGGGTGGCTCGATTTCTTCCTCGACGGGGTCGCGACCACCGCGGACGAGACCGTCAAGGCCGCGCGCGACCTCTTTTCGCTGGTCGCAGCGGACCGGGCGCGGGTCCTGGCCCAGGAGTCGAGCTCACTCGCCGTTCTCCGCCTGTTCGAGCTCCTGCCCAGGCATCCGGTCGTCACCGCCGGGACCGTCCAGCGGCTGCTCAAGACGACCAAGCCCACCGCGGGACGCGCTGTGGAGGTCCTCATCGAGGCTGGCGTCCTCGCCGAAACGACCGGCAAGCGCCGGGATCGCGCCTACTCGTACAAGGCGTACCTCGACCTCGTGCGCGACGGTACGGACCTGGAGATCCACGCGGGCCCGCCCGAGCTGATCAGGCCGCGGCGGCGTCCGACGAGGCGGACTCGGTAGGAGCGGAGCCAAGGCCGGTGGGGGGGTGAGAGCGTCCGGGGCGCCTGGCCGGGCCGCCTGCGCGCCACTTGCGCCGAACTCAGCCCCAGAGCGCCTCGACCGGGCAGGCGGTGAGCCCGGGACCGAAGGCCACCGTGTCGCGACCGAGGTGCAGCACCAGCCCTTGCACCCACGACGTGCCGGCCACCTCGGAGAGCGCCCGCAATCCGTTCAGGTCGCTCGACGTCACGGTGGCGCTCGCCTTCACCTCGAGGCCGACCACCCGCCCTCGGGCGTCCTCGAGCACCAGATCCACCTCCTGGCCGGCGTGGGTCCTGAAGTGGTGCAGCGCCGGGCGGCTCGTGCTCCATCCCAGCTGCTTGGCCAGCTCGGCGGCCACGAACGATTCGACCACGGGGCCGAGCAAGGTTCGCTCGCGCCGCAGGGCCTCGACGTCGAGCCCTGCCATCGCCAGGAGGAGGCCCGAATCGACCACGTGGAGCTTGGGCGCCCGGACCAGTCGCTTCCCCCTGTTGGAGGCCCACGCTGGCACTTCATGGATCAGGAAGAGCGCTTCGAGGAGCGCCAGATAGCGCTTCAGCGTGGTGACCGGCAGGGACAGCGTGCGTGCCAGCTCGGAGTGGTTGAGCAGGGAGGCGCTCCGCGCCGCCGCGAGCTTGAGCAGGCGCCGGAGCGCTGCCGGATCCTCGATGGCCGCGATGTCCCGCACGTCGCGCGCCATCAGCGCGGCGAGGTAGGCGTCGAAGAAGGCGCGGCGCCGCTCCGCCTTCCCGCGGGCGCTGGCCTCGGGGTAGCCGCCGCGCGCCAGCCGCGGGAGCAGGTCGTCGCCCCCGGCCACGCAGACGGGCGGTTCACCGCGCATGACGCGGTCGAGGAAGGTCTCGTGCCGCCCGGACAGCTCGCCCTGGGACAGTGGCCAGAGCGTCGCCACCTCCATCCGGCCGGCGAGGGACTCGGCGACCCTGGGAAGCGTCAGCACGTTGGCCGACCCGGTGAGCAGGAACCTGCCGGGGCGCCGGTCCCGATCGATGGAGGACTTGATGGCCGGCAGGAGGTCGGGCGCCTTCTGGATCTCGTCGATGACGACCGGCCCTCGCAGGCCGGCCACGAACCCAGCAGGATCGGCCCGGGCCGCCTCCAGCGGCAAGGCGTCGTCCAGGGTGACATAGGAGGTTCCGGGCCTGGTGGCGGCCACCTCCTGGACGAGCGTCGTCTTGCCTGTCTGGCGCGCGCCCACGACCAGCACCGCGGGGGTGTCAGCCAGCGCCTCCTCGACGGACGGGCGAAGGTGTCGCTCGAGCATGCGCCAAGCCTGGCCACTTGACGGACGAAAATCAACCACGACGTGGCTGTTTTCCACAGACCGGATCGAGGGTCCTCGGCGTCCGCCCTGGCGCGCTCGTGCCCTGGGCCTCCTCAGGCGGCCAGCGGCCGGCGCAGGGACCAGACCAGCGCAGCGGCTGCCACCAGCAGCACGCCACCCGCGTGGAAGACGATCAGGTGGGGCAGTGCCGTGTGGGCGCGACACGCGACCTGGAGCGCCGCGGCGCCGGCCAGCGCTCCAGCGACGGCCCACGGGCCGAGCGGGACGGCCCTCGGCGACCGCCGGCGGGCGAGCCACGCGGACCCTGCCACGCCTCCAGCCGCCACGACCTCGATGGCCAGGCACTCCAGCCCCTCGGCGAGCTCGAGCTGGCCCGGCCCTCCGCGGATGGCCGCCGCCACGAGCGCCGCCGATACGGCGGCCACCGCGAACCTGAAGGTGAGGCGCCGCGCCAGGAGTGCGAGCGCGATGGCGCCCGCTGCGAGCCCCATCGAGACGACCCAGTCGGCCACGGCACGGGACGGGTTCCGCGCCATCCCGGCGAGGAGCGCGACCACGCCGACGACCGCGACCAGCGCCTCCCAGGCGTATCTACCCCTGGCCGCGGCGCTCACCGTCGTGACCGGGGCGCCCTCGGCGGCGCGCCCCGCACTCCAGGCGTCGAAGCGGCGGAGGAGCTGGTCTTGCAGCTCTGCCGGGAGGGCTGGCGGTGGCAGCCTTCGGATGGCGCTGGTGGTGATGGCGAGCTGGCTCAGCCAGGTCCGGCAGCCGGGGCAGGTGGCCACGTGGGCGTCGAACCGCTGCCTCGAATCGGGATCGAGCGCATCCTCCGCGTAGCTTGCGGCGAGCTCCGTGATCTCCTTGCAGCTCGGCATTCCCGCTGGCCTCGACCCTCCGTGAGGAATCGACCTCGCGAGGTGTCCGCTGACACCCCTGGCTCCATGTCTGCTTGAGCCCCCAGACGTTACACCGCCGCGACGCCTTCGGCCGGCAGGCGTGGAGTGCAGCGAGCGTCAACTGGGCCCCTGAGGCCATTCGACCCTTGAGGGGCGGAGGGGCCACCGCGCCGAGCACCAGCCCATGTGGCACCCTCCCGCCTCGATGAGCACCGCTCGACCGCAACGCACCGCCCCGCAGTCCGGAGCGGAGGAGCGGACCGTCCTGGCCAGGCTTCGGGCCGGCGACCGAGCGGCCTTTGCCCAGGTCGTGGATCTCCACGGCGGCGCCATGCTGCGGGTGGCGATGACCTTCCTCCGAGAACGGGCCACGGCCGAGGAGGTCGTCCAGGACACCTGGCTCGCGCTTCTGGACGGCCTGGACGCGTTCGAGGAGCGCGCCTCGCTGCGGACCTGGCTCTTCGCCATCCTCGTCAACAAGGCCCGGACCCGCGCAGTCCGGGAGAGGCGGAGCCTGCCCTTCTCCGCGCTCTCCGACGGGGACGGGGTGGACGGGCAGGAGCCGGCTTCGGCGGCCTTCGATCAGGCGGGGGGATGGAGGTCGCCGCCCGAGACCTGGTCGGAGGAGAACCCGGAGCGGCTGGCGATGGGCGCCCAGACACGCGCGGTCATCGAGGCCGAGATCTCCAGGTTGCCAGACGCCCAGCGAACGGTGCTCACCCTCCGCGACGTCGAGGGGCTCGAGGCCGAGGAGGTCTGCGAGCTGCTCGGGATCTCGGCGTCGAACCAGCGGGTCCTGCTTCACCGGGCCCGGTGCAAGGTGCGGCAGGCCCTCGAGGGCTACGTGGCTGGCGCACGCTGAGTGCCGCCGCTCCCGACCTTCATGACGCCTCCAGCACGCCGCCTGGATGGGTCGCACGTGGCAAGGCTGTAACGGCCGGGACTGATCCAGGTCAACCGGGTGTGAGGCCGGCGACCACGCCGACCGCCGAGGAGCCACCCGATGACTCGAAGCCTGCCGCTTTCCCTCCTGCTCGCGCTGCCGCTCGCTGGCGCGGCGGAGGACTTCACCGTCAACCCCGACGCCGGCAACAACAGCTTCTCGGCCGTCTTCGACGCCGCCCTCGGCGAGCGGATCAACGCCGTCAGCTCCGCCGTCGGATGCCAGGTGACCTTCGACGAGAAGGCCGCCACCGCCACCGGCCGCTGCAGCGTCCCGCTCGAGTCCATCCGCGTGGACAACGACGACACCAAGAGCGACCACTTCCGCCAGTGGGCCACCAACAAGAAGTCGGAGCCCCGCGCCTGCCGGATCGAAGCGGTGTTCAGCGGCGTCAAGGTCGGAACACTGGCACCCGAGCGAGCCGTCCCCTTCACCGCCAGCGTGCCCTTCAAGGTGTGCGGCCGCGCCCGCGCCGACGGCGGCGCCGAAACCGTGACCGGGACCGTCATGCTCTTCCCACCGGGCGCCTACGGCGACGCCAGGACCATCCGCATCCGCGCCACGGTCGCCGGCTTCGACCGCGAGGCCTACCTCATCGGGCCGAAGCACACCGACGGCTGGCTGGCGCGCGTCCAGTCGCTGGCCAAGGTGGTCGCCGAGAAGGGCAACGTCGAGCTCTCCCTCTTCGCCAAGGCGAAGTGACCGCAGCACCCACCCGCAGCACGCCACCCCCACGAAAGGAAGTACGAATGACCCGCAATGCCATGAAGGGCGCCTTCGTCGCCGCCGCCGTCTGCTCCATGTTCGCCGCCGGCGCCGCGCAGGCCGAGGAGAAGTCCAAGGACGGCGGGGCCGTCCACTGCGCCGGCCTCAACGCCTGCAAGGGGCAGGGCTCCTGCGCCGGCGCCGACAACGCCTGCAAGGCCCAGAACACCTGCAAGGGGCACGGCTGGGTGGAGACGAAGACCGCCAAGGAGTGCACCGACAAGGGCGGCAAGGTCGCGATGGCCAAGAAGTAGACCCTCCACCGGAGCCAGGGGCCGGCCCGAGTGGCCGGCTCCTGGCCTGATCCATGCGCCAGCCGGCCCGCCTCGTTGTCCCGCCAAGGCCATCCCCTCGCCCCGCCCTCGGGCACGGCATCGGCCTCCGCACCGTCCACTTCGCCCGCTTCCTCGCCGAGCGCCCCAAGGTCGACTGGGTCGAGGTGGTGAGCGAGAACTTCATGGCGCCGGGCGGGCGGCCCATCGCAGTGCTCGAGCAGGTGCGCCGCGACCTGCCGGTGGTGCTGCACGGGGTATCGCTCGCCATCGGCTCGGTCGACCCGCTCTCCGAGCGGTACCTCGTCGAGCTCTCCCGGCTGGTGCGGCGGATCGAGCCCGCCCTGGTCTCCGATCACCTCTGCTGGGGCACCCACCGCGGCCAGTACGTGCACGACCTCCTGCCCCTCCCCTACACCGAGGAGGCGCTCGCCCACGTGGCGTCCCGCGTCCACGCCGTGCAGGAGCGGCTCGGTCGGCCGCTCCTCCTGGAGAACCCCTCCGCCTACGTGGCCTACCGGGACTCGACGATGACCGAGTGGGAGTTCCTGGCGGCGCTGGTGCGCCGCACCGGCTGCGGCCTCCTGCTCGACGTGAACAACGTGTACGTGAGCGGCCACAACCTGGGCTTCGATCCCCTCGACTACCTGACCGGCGTCCCGGCCGAGGCGGTGGGCTACCTCCACCTCGCCGGCCACTCCGACCACGGGCGTTACCTGCTCGACACGCACGACCACACCGTCCCGGACGCCGTCTGGGCCCTCCACCGCGAGGTGGTGCGGCGGGCCGGGCCCGTGCCCACGCTCGTGGAGTGGGATGACGCCATCCCGCCGCTGGAAGAGGTGGTCGCGGAGCGGGACCGGGCCGCGGCGCTCGAAGCGGAGACTCTTGACTCGGCGAGGCTGGCCTCATGACCTTGGCCGAGACGCAGGCGCTCCTCCACGGTGCGCTGACGGGCACCGCCCCCGCGCCTCCCGGCGCGCTCCAGGCCTGCTTGCTCGACACGCCCGGGCTTCCCGCCGTGGAGGGTGTCGGCCTCTATGCCGGCATGTACCTGGCCCGGCTCACCGAGGCGCTCCGCGAGGTCTTCCCGGCGCTGGCGCGGCAGCTCGGCGAGGAGCGCTTCGCCGCCCTGGCGGGCGACTACCTGGCGCGCCACCCCTCGCGGCACCACGACGTGGGCCTCGTTGGCCGGCAGCTGGCCGGCTTCCTGCGCCGCAACCCGGCGCCGGAGCGGCCCGACCTTGGTGACCTGGCCGCGCTGGAGTGGGCGCGCCACCGGGTCTTCTTCGCCAGGCCGGCCACGGCCGCTGGACCGGAGGCCTTTGCCACCGTTTCCCCGGCCGCGTTTGCCGCGAGCCGGCTCCGGCTGTCTCCTGCCCTGCTGGTGCTCCGGCTCCGGCACGACGTGGCACCGGCCTGGCGGGCGCTCTCGACCGGTGAGGCGGGCGGGCCGGTGATCCCGGCGCCCACGGTCATGGCCGTCTGGCGAAGTGGGTTCGAGGTGTTCCACTCGACGCTTGGGGTGGAGGAGGCCCACGCCCTGCGGCTTGCCCGCGCCGGCGCCAGCCTGGGCGAGGCTCTCGAACCCTTTGCCTCCCGGCCGGATCCGGCCGCCGCGGCTCGGGCCGCCCTGGCGGGCTGGATCGGGGAGGGGTGGATTGCAGCGTAGGCCCCAGCCCCGTCGTCCGACCCGATAGGGAGACCAGCGCCATCGCACGGCTGGTCCGCGACCGGCGCCGGGCGGCCGGCCTCACGCAGCGCGCCCTCTCGGAGCTGGCCGGGGTTGGGCCACGAGCCGTCTGGGACCTGGAGCGCGGCAAGGCCACGCTCCGCATGGACGTGGTGAATCGTGTCCTGGCCGTCTTCGGAAAGACGCTCGGCGCCATCGACGCCGCCCGCTCCGAGGAGCCCACGCCGTGAGCACCCGTCGCGGAGTGGTCCAGCTCGACGGCCGCCGTGTCGGCGTCATCGAGGAGCGGGAGACCGGCACCCGCTTCACCTACGACGCGGCCTGGCTGGCCACGCCGGACCGGCTGCCCCTCTCCCTCACCCTCCCCCTGCGCCCGGAACCGTTCGACCACCGCGGCCTCCACCCGTTCTTCGAGAACCTCCTCCCGGAGGGCTGGCTCCTCGAGCTCAGCACCGCCAAGCTCAAGATCTCGAAGGACGACGCCTTCGGGCTCCTGCTGGCCACCTGCGGTGACTGCATCGGCGCGGTCGAGATCGTCGACGCGACCGGGAGCGCCAGGTGACCGCGCGCTGCCTCGTCTGCCTGGCCGACGTCCGGGGCGAAGGCGAGTACCACGCGCGCTGCGCCAAGGCGCTCTTCGGCTCGACCCGCGTTCCGACCATCGACCTGGAGCTGGCCAGGCTCCACACGGTGGCCCAGGCCATGGTGGGCCACACGTCGCTCTCGGGCGTCCAGCGAAAGGTCTCGGTGGGGCTCACCGCGGACCGCGCCACGCTCCGGGTGGCCATGGAGAAGGGCCACTTCATCCTGAAGCCCCAGGCCCAGGTCTTCCCGAGCCTGCCCGAGAACGAGCACGTCACCATGTGCATCGCCGCGGCCGCGGGGCTCCAGGTGCCTCCGAATGGTCTCGTCAGGCTCCACGACGGGAGCCTGGCCTGCCTCACCCGCCGGTTCGACCGGACCGCCGAGGGCAGGAAGCTCCTCCAGGAGGACTTCTGCCAGCTTGGAGCGCTCGCGCCCAAGCAGAAGTACGAGGGTTCCGCGGAGCTCTGCGCCAGGCTCGTTCGGCGCTACGCCTCCGAGCCCCTGGTGGCCGCGCTGGCCCTCTTCCGCCAGACGGTCTTCGCCTGGTGGACGGGCAACGGCGACATGCACCTCAAGAACCTTTCGCTTCTTCGCGGCGCCGACGGCCTGCACCGCCTCTCGCCAGCCTACGACCTCCTCAGCACCGACCTCGTCGTCGTGGACGACCAGCTCGCGCTGCCGGTGGGCGGCAACCGACGCGGGGTCACGCCGCGGCAGTGGCTCGCCTTCGCCTCGTGCTGCGGCCTGACGCCCAAGGCCACGGCACGAGCCCTCGGGCAGGTGCATGCCGCGCTCACGCCCTCGCTCGATCTCGTCGCCCGGTGCTACCTGCCGGACGAGATGAAGACTCGCTACGCGCGTCTCCTCGAGGCTCGCGCTCGGACGCTGGAGGCGGCGGCCAGGAAGGCGGGGACGGCCTGACCGCGCGTCCCACAGCGCCACCCCATCTGGTCGCCGGCCCAGGTGCGCATCCTTGACCCAGCCCCTGCGCCCCCCGGGATCTCACCGTGGCCTCGGAGGGTCGAACTAACGGGCCCGGGCTTGCTCCACGTCCCTCGCGAGGCCGAGCGCCTCGATCTTGGCGTAGAGCGTGCTCTTCGCGATCCGGAGCCGCCGAGCCGCGCGGGTCAGGTTTCCCCTCTCGGCGCGCAGCGCGACGCGGATCGCGCCCACCTCGGCGTCGCTCAGCCCGGTGCCATCCTCGGCCAACACCGGCGGAGTCCCCACCTCGGTGGCCGCGCGCACCTCCGGAGGCAAGTCCTCCCACCGGAGCAGCCCGCGATTCGTCGAGGCCGCACTCGACTCGATGACGTTCCTCAGCTCGCGCACGTTCCCCGGCCAGCGGTACGCCTTCAAGGCGGGCAGCGCGTCGGAGCCTAGCGCGCGCGGGTCGGCACCCTGGCCTGCGAGCCGCAGGAAATGCTCGGCCAGGGGCACGACGTCCTCGGGCCGGTCCCGCAGCGGCGGGACTCGAATGCTCGTCACGGCAACCCGGTAGAAGAGGTCCATCCGGAATCGTCCGGCCGAGACGTCATCACGCGGCTCTCGGTTCGTGGCGGAAACCAGCCTGAACCCGACCTTTCGCGGCCGGCTCTCCCCGACGCGGTAGATCTCGCCCGTCTCGAGCGCGCGCAGGAGATACCCCTGGAGCTCCAGCGGCATCTCGCCGATCTCGTCGAGAAAGAGGGTCCCTCCGTCCGCAGCCTCGAGCTTTCCGACCATCCCGCCGCGCCGCGCGCCCGTGAAGGCTCCATCGGCGTACCCGAAGAGCTCGGTCGAAAGGAGGTCGCGAGAGAGGCCCGCGCAGTTCACGGCGACGAATGGCGCCCCGGCGCTGGCACCGCAGGCGTGAATCCCGCGAGCGAAGAGCTCCTTGCCGACGCCCGTCTCGCCGAGCAGCAGGACGGGAGTCCGGGATCTGGCCAGGGTCCGAGCGCGCTCCACCGCCTCGCGAAGCGGCCCACTTGGCCCCACGATGGCCGCGAAGGGATCCGTGGTGGCGCCCTCCCTGGCCGGGAGGTGCAGCTCACCCCGCCGTCCCCGGCGACCGCCGCCGTGGAGTGCGACCAGGGTGCCGATCTGCTCCCCGCCATCCATCACCGGCTCGATCCGGGCCGCGTGCAACCAGTCCGGAAGGCCCGCGGCGGTGGCCCGGTCCTCGAGGTTGAGCGCCTCGACGCGCAAGGGTCTCTTGCCCGCGAGGGCGACGCCACGCTCGTCCAGCGAGGCTGCCGCCTGGCTGTTGGCCTTGATGGCGAAGCCGCGCCGGTCGAACAGGACCACCCCCTCGGCGTGAGCCACGGAGAGCGGGGCGACGCACCGCTGGAGGATGCGGTAGCGCTGCGAGAGCTCAATCTGCTTCAGGTTGCCCTCGATCTGCGCGGCGGCAGAGACGACGAACGCGAGGCTCTGCCGGCTGTAGCTCCGAGACATCCCGGAGACGTCGATGGCGCCGAGGACGCTGCCATCGCAGGGATCGTGCACCACCGCCGCCGAGCAGGTCCAGGACTGGATCCCCTCACAGTAGTGCTCGGCCCCGTGCACCTGGACGCCCTGCGCAATCGCCAGCGCCGTCCCGATGGCATTGGTCCCGGTGGCGTGCTCGTCCCACCGAAGGCCGGCCGCGAGCTGGATCTCGCGTGCCATCTCCACCGTGGCCGGGTCGCCCTCGACGCCGAGGATCAGGCCGCTCGCATCCGTGAGCAGCAGGATGCTGTCGGAGTCGGCCAGGAACTCCCGTGCCGCGGCCATGACCGGGGCGCTGGCGTCCACGAACGTCCTGCGGAGCTCGCGGTGGCGGCGGAGGTCGTCCTCACTCAACACGCCCATGGCTCGGTGGAGCCCCGGATCGACGGTGCTCTCCCGGCAGCGCGCCCAGGACTGGGCGATCACGGACCGGACTGGCTGGGATTCCGGAACTTCCCCCCGGACCAGTCGGCCCCAGGCGGCCAGGACCTCCCGGTCCAGCTCGGGCTGGGCGAACATTTCCCTGACGGGAATGGCCAAGGGGTGCGGCCTTCCTCGCCGGCCTGCACCACCGGCGCTCGATTCACGAGGAGCCATGAGCGTACCCCATCGCGCGACGCGCTGGGAAGTGAGCCCCGCCCCCCGGCGGGAGCCGCGCGAGGCAGGCCGCGATGCAATCCCCGGCCTGCCTCGTCGGCTCGGCCGCGGCGCTACCCCTTTCGAATGATCACCTTGAGGGCCTTCTCCTTCGCGGCGTTCGCGAAGGTGTCATACGCCTTCATGATGTCATCGAGCCTGAACTCGTGGGTGATGAGCGTCCTCGGCTTGAGCCGGCCCGCCACCACGTTCTTCAGCAGCATCGGCGTCGTATTGGTGTCCACCAGCCCCGTCGTGATCGTGACGTTGTGCATCCAGAGCTTCTCGAGCTTGAGGGCGACGCTCTTGCCGTGCACGCCGACGTTGGCGACGTGGCCCCCGGGCGCCACGATGTCCTGGCAGACGTCGAACGTCGCCGGGATACCCACCGCCTCGATGGCGACGTCCACGCCCCTGCCGCCCGTGAGCGCCATCACCTTCTCCACGGCCTTCCCGTCCCCGCTGTTGATGCACCGGGTGGCGCCGAGCTTCTTGGCGACCTCGAGGCGGTTGTCGTCGAGGTCGATCATGATGAGCTCGGCCGGCGAGAAGAACTGGGCCGTGAGAAGCGCCGCGAGCCCGACCGGCCCGCCGCCGACGATGGCCACGGTGTCGCCCGGCTTCACCTTGCCGTTCAGCACGCCGACCTCGAAGCCGGTGGGGAGGATGTCGCTCAGCATCACCAGCGCGTCCTCGTCCACGCCCGGCGGAACTGCGTGGAGGCTGTTGTCGGCATGCGGGATGCGGACGTACTCGGCCTGGGTCCCGTCGATCAGGTGGCCCAGGATCCAGCCGCCGTCGGCGCAGTGCGAGTACATCCCCTTCTTGCAGGCCTCGCACTTGCCGCAGGAGGTGATGCAGGAGATCAAGACCCGATCGCCCTTCTTGAAGTTCGATACCGCCGAGCCGGCCTCCTCGACCACGCCGATCCCCTCATGTCCGAGGATGCGCCCATCGGTCACCGTGGGGACGTCACCCTTGAGGATGTGGAGGTCCGTTCCGCAGATCGTCGTCTTGTCGACCCGTACGGTCACGTCGGTGGGCTTCTGGATGGTGGGCTTCGGCTTCTCTTCCCAGGAGCGCTTCCCGGGTCCGTGGTAGACGAGCGCCTTCATTGGGTGGTCCCTCTCAGTCGGAGTTGGGGTGCTGCCTGGAACGGCCTCACGTCGCGGATCGTTGAACGCCTTCACGTCCCTGCAACGCGAGAACCCGACTGCGAATCTCGTGGTTTCGGGTGGTTGGCAGGCCGACACCGCGCAACGCCGTTCGAAGTTCGGACGACGTAGGCGTCCGAGCGTCCGATTTCCGGACGACGGTCTGGTCGCCACCCGATCGGCGCGGGGAGGCGCACGCCGCCCACGTCGAGGCCGTCAGGGCAGGTCGAAGCGGTCCAGGTTCATCACCTTGGCCCAGGCGGCCACGAAGTCCTGGACGAACTTCTCCTGCGCGTCCCCGCTGCCATGGACCTCCGCCAGGGCGCGGAGCTGGGCGTTCGAGCCGAAGACGAGATCGACCCGGGTGCCGGTCCACTTGACCTTGCCGGTCTTGCGATCGCGCCCCTCGAACAGGTCCTCGTCCTTGGAGGCCGCCTTCCACTCCGTGCCCATGTCGAGCAGGTTCAAGAAGAAGTCGTTGGTCAGCGACTCGGGCCGTTGCGTGAATACCCCGTGCTGGGTCTGGCCGGCGTTGGTCTTCAGCACGCGCATGCCGCCGACGAGCACCGTCATCTCGGGCGCGGTCAGGGTCAGCAGCTGCGCCCTGTCGATCAGCAGCTCCTCGGCCGATGCGCCGTTCTTGCCCTTCACGTAGTTGCGGAAGCCGTCCGCGGCCGGCTCGAGCACCTCGAACGAGGCCACGTCGGTCTGCGCCTGCGAGGCGTCCATTCGGCCCGGGGCGAAGGGAACCGTCACCTGGTGACCGGCGTTCCTCGCCGCCTGCTCGACGCCGGCGCAGCCGGCCAGGACGATCAGGTCGGCCAGCGACACCTTCTTGCCGCCCGGCTGACCACCGTTGAACGCGCCCTGGATGCCCTCCAGGGTCTTGAGCACCTTCGCGACCTGGGCCGGCTGGTTGACCTCCCAGCTCTTCTGCGGCGCCAGGCGGATGCGGGCGCCGTTCGCGCCGCCGCGCTTGTCGGAGCCGCGGAAGGTGGACGCCGAGGCCCAGGCGGTCGTCACCAGCTCGGAGACGGACAGGCCGGACGCCAGGATGGTGGCCTTGAGGGCGGCGACGTCCTTCTCATCGATGAGCCGATGATCGACCGCGGGGATCGGGTCTTGCCAGATGAGCTCCTCCGCTGGCACCTCCGGCCCGAGATAGCGCGCACGCGGGCCCATGTCGCGGTGGGTCAGCTTGAACCAGGCCCGGGCGAAGGCGTCGGCGAACTGATCCGGGTGCTCGAGGAAGCGCCGCGAGATCTTCTCGTAGGCCGGGTCGACCCGCAGGGAGAGGTCCGTGGTCAGCATGGTGGGCGCGTGACGCCTGGACGGGTCGTGCGCATCCGGGATGGTGTTGGCCCCCGCTCCACCCTTCGCGACCCACTGGTGCGCGCCGGCCGGGCTCTTCGTCAGCTCCCACTCGCGGCCGAACAGATTCTCGAAGAAGCCGTTGCCCCACTTCGTGGGCGTGCTCGTCCAGGTGACCTCCAGGCCGCTGGAGATGGTGTCACCGCCCTTGCCCGTGCCGAAGCTGCTCCTCCAGCCCAGGCCCTGCGCTTCGATGCCGTCCGCCTCCGGCGCCGGCCCCACGTGCTTGACGTCCCCGGCGCCGTGGCACTTGCCGAAGGTGTGGCCACCGGCGATGAGCGCCACCGTCTCCTCGTCGTCCATCGCCATGCGGGCGAAGGTCTCGCGGATGTCCTTGGCCGCAGCGGCCGGATCCGGGTTGCCGTTCGGGCCTTCCGGGTTGACGTAGATGAGCCCCATCTGGACGGCGGCGAGCGGATCCTCGAGGTCCCGGTCGCCGGCGTGGCGCTCGTCGTCGAGCCACTTCTTCTCGGAGCCCCAGTAGACGTCCTGTTCCGGCTCCCAGATGTCCTCGCGTCCGCCGGCGAAGCCGAAGGTCTCGAACCCCATCGACTCCAGGGCCACGTTGCCCGTGAGGATCAAGAGGTCGGCCCAGGAGATCTTGCGGCCGTACCTCTGCTTGATCGGCCAGAGCAGCCGGCGTGCCTTGTCGAGGTTGACGTTGTCGGGCCAGCTGTTGAGGGGCGCGAAGCGCTGGTTGCCGGTGCCGGCGCCGCCGCGCCCGTCGCCCGTGCGGTAGGTGCCGGCGCTGTGCCACGCCATGCGGATGAACAGCGGGCCGTAGTGGCCGAAGTCCGCCGGCCACCACGCTTGCGAGTCGGTCATCAGCGCGCGCAGATCCTTCTTCAGGGCCTTCAGATCCAGGCTCTTGAACTCCTCGCCGTAGTCGAAGTCCTGGCCCATGGGGTTGGACCTGGACGAGTGCTGGTGGAGGATGTTCAACTTCAGCTGCTTCGGCCACCAGTCCTGGTTGGCCGTGCCGCCGCCAGCGGCGTGATGGAACGGGCACTTCGCTTCGTCAGGCATGGACGCTCTCGCTCTCGAAGTCGCTGACCAGCCCGCACCGGACGCAGACGTAGTCATGGTGGCGGTCCAGGTCGGAGCTAGTCTTCGAGTGCAGCGGCGTCAAGTCACAGGGTGGGCCCGGCCTTCGGCTGCCGGTGCTGGCCGCCACGAGGTCCGCGAGGCTGCCCGCCCCGCCGTCCTGGCGTGATGCCGACTCCTTCTCGGGCCCCACTCCAGGGTCGTGTCCGTCCACCCCGGAGACTGAAGGCATGAAGACCACCGCCCGCCTCACCTACGACTCCATCCGCTTCGACCGGCCGGCCACGGCCCACCTCGTGGTCACCCTCACGGCGCCGCCCATCGACCGGCAGGCGAGGCGCGCCCCGGTCTGCGTCATCCCGGTCATCGACGTGTCCGGCTCGATGCAGGGCGCCAAGCTCCACCAGGCCAAGCAGTCGGTCCTGAAGCTCATCGACCACCTGGGCCCGCAGGACCGCTGCGGGCTGGTGATCTTCTCCACCACCGTGGGCGTCGTCTCTCCGGCGGTGGAGATGGCCCCGGCGGCCAAGGCCGGCCTCAAGCTCAAGGTCGGCGAGCTCCAGTCCGACTCGCAGACCAACCTCTCGGGCGGGATGCTGGCCGGGCTCGGCCTCGGCAACCAGCCGGTGCTGCCGGAGGGGATGCTGGTCCGCGTCGTCCTCTTCACCGACGGGCACGCCAACCACGGCGTGGCCACCACCTCCGAGCAGCTCCTGCCGCTGCTCGACGCCCACCGCGGCCGCGCCACGGTCTCGGCCTTCGGCTACGGCCACGACGCCGACCAGGAGCTGCTCTCCGACCTCGCCAGGCGCGGCGGCGGGAACTACGCCTTCGTCGAGAACCCGGACGACGCCACCAGCGCCTTCGCGCGGGAGCTGGGCGGCCTGCTCTCCACGTTCGCCACCGGCCTCGAGGTGCGCGTCACCCCGGCCCCCGGCACCCACGTCGTCTCGGTGCTCTCCGACGTGGACGCCAGGGCGGAGGGCAGCGACCTGGTGATGCGCCTGGACGACATCCTGGCCGAGGAGGAGCGGCACCTGGTGGTCCAGGTGGCGCTGGACGCCCGCACCGAGCCGGCCACCCTGGCCGCCTTCCAGGTGTACGGGACCTACACGGCGCTCACCCGCGGCGCGATGGTGCCCGGGACCTTCGCCCACGCGGTGCAGGTCGATCGGGTGGAGCCACCCCTGGCCCAGCCGAAGCCCGACCCGGCGCTCGACGTCATCGTGGCGCAGGCCGAGCTCCTGCGCGCCCAGCTCGACGCCGAGGTGCACGCCCGGAGCGGGGACTACCAGGGGGCGACCATGCGGCTCTACCAGATGGCCGTGAGCCTGGAGGACCGCGGCCACGCCGGCGTGGCCGACGAGGCGCGCGCCATGAGCGCGAAGATGAGCGACGCGGGGGCGTTCCAGCGGAGCGCCGCGCACCGCAAGAGCATGCAGGCCGGCCTGAAGCGCGGTGCTGCGAGCGAGCTCGAGGGGGAGGCCAAGGAGCGGCTCGACCGGATGGGCAAGAAGTACGCGACCAGGGCCCAGGACGCCATGGACGACTCCTTTGGCGGGCCGAAGCCGGGCCCGCGGACGCCGCCCCGGAGCACGGGGCCAGCTTCGCCTCCGCCGGGCGCCGCCGGGACCGACGGCGTGAACCGGCGGCGGTCGAAGCGCTGGTAGCGTGGACCGAGGCAGCCCCAGAGCGCCTCGTCACTCCTCCCCTCCTTCATGACGAGACCAGCGGCCAGACCACCAGGACGGCAAGGTCCCAGGCTGCGTGGGCGAGCACCGCCGGCCAGAGCGAGCGTCCGGCGACGCGCAGGAGACCCCAGCCGAAGCCGCAGCCGGTCGCGAGAGCGGCCAGCAGGAGCGATCCGGACGGGAGGCTCGCAGCCCCGTAGAGGAGCGCCACCGTGGCCGCCCGGGCCACGGCCCGGCCATGGATTGGCCCCGCGCCGGATTCGGCGGCCGGGCCCGAGAGCGGACGGCCGCGCCAGACCAGCTCCTCGCAGAAGGAGAGCAGGACCACCAGCGCACCGAGCGCGGGCCGGCGGTATCCCCCGGCGTCGAGCAGGCCGTAGAGTCCGCGGGTCGCCCCCGGAAGCGCCGGGAAGAGCGGTACGAGCGCCCGGTAGAGGCCGTGGGTCGCGCCGACCATGACGACGCCACCTGCCGCGCCCAGCACCAGGGACCCGGCGCTCGGTCGCAGCAGCCGCCGGGTTCCAGGATCGCCGAGCACGAGCCGCCCCGCGGCCAGCGCCGCCAGGATGGCGAGTGGCGTCCAGCTTCCCGCCAGCCGCACCCACGCGAAGCCAAGGAGCCAGCAGGCCACGGCGATGGGCAGGTCCAGTCGGGGTGACATGAGCAGGTGGACTGTAGCAAGGTGTGGCACGCGATGTCCGAGCAGGTCCTCCTCACAGGCGCCACCGGCTTCATAGGCCAGCACCTCCACCCCTCGCTGGTTCAGGCCGGCCATCGCGTCCGCTGCCTCACCCGCAGGCCCGGCCAGGCGCGCTCCCGCTGGCCGGACCGCGACTGGGTCGGCGGCGACGTCGGCGAGCCGAAGGGCCTGGCGCGCGCCATGGAGCGCTGCGCGACCGCCTACTACCTGGTCCACGGCATGTCGGCGGCGAAGCCCGGCTGGGCCGACGAGGAGCTGCGCTGGGCCGAGGACTTCGCCGAGGCGGCCGGCCAGGCGGGCGTGCGGCGGGTGGTCTACCTGGGCGGCGTGGCGCCTCGCGGCGAGCCGTCCGAGCACCTGCGCTCGCGGCTCGAGACCGGCGAGGTGCTCCGCGCCGGGCCGGTCCCGTGCCTGGAGCTGCGCGCGGGCATGATCGTCGGAGTGGGCAGCGCGTCGTGGACCATCGTGCGCGACCTGGCGGCGCGGCTTCCCGGGATGGTCCTGCCCGCGTGGCTGGCGCATCGCAGCGAGCCGGTGGCGGTCGACGACGTCGTGGCGGCGCTGGTGGCGGGTGTGCGGATCGAGCTGCCCACCAGCCACTGGTGGGACATCCCGGGACCCGCGCCCCTCTCCGGGAAGGAGATCCTGCTGCGGGTCGCCGCGGTGATGGGGCGCAGACCCCTCCTCCTCGACGTCCCGCTCGTCACCCCTCGCCTCTCCTCCCACTGGATCCGGCTGGTGACGCGCGCCGACTTCGGGCTCGCCCGCGAGCTCGTCGAGGGACTCACGAGCGACCTGCTCGCCACCCGGCCGGGCTACTGGGCCGCGGCCGGGCTTCCGGCACCCATCGTGCTCGAGGAGGCGGCCCGCCGGGCGCTCGCCGCCGAGGCCGGGACCCTGCCACTC
Organism: Anaeromyxobacter sp.; assembly: GCA_031396105.1. Taxonomy (GTDB): domain Bacteria; phylum Myxococcota; class Myxococcia; order Myxococcales; family Anaeromyxobacteraceae; genus JADKCZ01. The sequence goes on along the minus strand of JANNKC010000259.1, from coordinate 19,858 downwards.
CGCGGTCAGCTCGCCGAGGCCCTGGCAGGCCTGCTCACCCGGCGCGTGTGACGAGGGCCAGGGGCACGAGGAGGACCTCGGCGAAGGCCCGGTGCCGGGCCGCGGCGTCCCTGACTCCGCGCGCGGTGGACGGCGACCGGGTCCGCCTGGCCCGGCTGCAACGGCGGAAGATCCCGCGGACGGTCGCTCATTTAGGTGGCTGGCATTGCGCTCAGGGCGAGGTGCCGACGGCGGCCACCACCCGGCTCAGTCGCTCGCGCACCTGGCCAGCCACCTCGGCGAAGCGGGCGTCCCGCCCGGCCAGCGTCTGGAGCGGGTCCACCGCGGTGACGACCGTGCGGCCGTCGTCTCCCTCCCAGAGGATGACGTTGCAGGGAAGCATGACGCCGACCGACAGGTCGATGCCGAGCGCCTGGTGCGCGAACGTCGGGTTGCAGGCGCCCAGGATCTGGTAGCGCCTGAAGCCCACGCCGAGCTTCTCCTTCAGGGTGGCCTGGACGTCGATCCTCGTCAGCACGCCGAACCCCTCGGCCTTGAGGAGGTCGGGGAGGCGCGCCAGAACGTCGTCGAACCTCGCCGCGGTCGTGGTCTGCATCCCGATGTCGCTCATTGCATGCCTCCCGCCCGGTGGAGCCCGCCATCGCCACGGCGCTTCGCCTCGCCGCCCTCCCCGTCCGCCCTTGGGAAAGTATTGCAGCGCCACTGGCGCGACCGCGGCCTTTCGGGTGCGGCGGAATGCTCGAGGGCCAGTCGCCGGCTTCACGGGGCTCCCGCGACCGCCCCGAGCCACCGGATCGACGAGGCCTTCGAGCCGCCGTCAGTACGTGTCGAGCGACAACATCGCGAGCATGTAGGTCACCGAGTCGAAGCCTGCTTCGCTCGCCCTGTACGCCTGCCGGGTGACATCGATCCCGACTCCCAGGCCGCCCGTCGTGAAGCCTATCCCCGCCATCAGCTCGACGCCCTGGACCGGGGTGCTCGTGGTGTTGCCGCCGAAGGAGGAGACCTGCGACGGGCCGATGCCGACCTTCGTGTAGATCCCCATCTCCTGCGACCACCACGTGGCCACGAGGTCCACGGAGAAGAACTGCAGGCCGTACGACACGCCGCCGGACGCCGCCGAGGTTCGGGTCAGGTTCACCTGCGTCCCAAGGAGGAGGTCCCCGGTCCCCCAGCCCCCTCGCAGCTGGAGCGCGAGGGTCGTTGGCGGTTTGCCGGACGCGCCGAACAGGTCATTGAGATCCATGGAGGAGTTGCCCGAATACAGGGTCCCCTTGCCGGTGCCGAGCGACACGCCGAAGTAGCTCCCGCTCTTCTCGACCTTCTGGACGGGCGCAACCGGCACAACCGGCACAACCGGTGCTACCGGTGCTACCGGTGCTACCGGCGCGGCCGGCGCCATCTGCCCGGGCTGCGCGACCTCCGTGTCGGGAGACGCCGGCCACTCCACCACCTGGGCGGCCGCCGCGATCGGAAACGAGGCGATGAGCGAGGCGGCGAGAAGCGAGGCAGATCTCATGGTCCTACTCCCTGCGCGGCGCGCGGATGGATGACTGGGGATCGGTACCCCGCCAGTCCATTGACCGCCAGTCCATGACCAAGGGTCCCACGGAAAGTGGATAGCCGATCCGGTGTGTCCGATTGCCGCAAGCGCAGCCCATGTCCGCCCCCCGACTATGATGCGGCCTCTGGTTGCACCTGGGGGCCACACCCACATGCTCACACTCCTCCTCTCGGCCCACGACGGCGGCACGGCCTGGCGCCACCTCCTCGCCCCGGGCGAGGCGCGCGCCGGCTTCGAGCCGGTGGGTCCGCTCGGCCTGGCTCGCCGCCTCGGGCGCATCCTGGGCCTCCCGGCGGAGGCGGCCACGGCCCCGGAGCGGCTCGCCGCCTACACGCAGCGGCTCGACCAGCACGACGACCAGGCCCGCTCCTACTCCGCCTCGCGCGGCCGGGACCCGTTCGGCGTGGCCCGCTACCTGCTCACGCTCCGGGACGGCCTTCGCCTCTCGGGCTGGGACGGGCGCGCCCTCGACGGCAGCGCCCGCCTCGGTGACCTCTCGGCCCTGGAGCAGCTCGGCGCTCCCCTCCCCCCGGGCGTGCCCGACCTCGTCCGCGCCCTCGTCGACGGCCTGAAGCGCGCGGGCACGCTCCCCTTCCCGGTCCGCCTGGACCTCGCCTCGCCCCGGCGCGCCCTCCAGCCGCTCTTCCGGCAGCTCCTCGAGGCGCTGGCCGCCGCGGGCGCCACGGTGAACGATCCGCCGCCGAGGTCCGCGCTCGCCGCCGCCGGGAGCGACCTCGGCCGGCTCCAGCGCGCCCTCCTGGACCAGAAGGCCTCGAAGCCCACGCTCGCGGGCGACGGCTCGCTCCTGATCCTCGAGGCCGACACGCCGCTCGAGGCGGCCGAGCTCACCGCCTCCCTCGCGCGCACGCGCTCGCTCGCCGACGCCACCTTCGTCGTCGCCACCGAGCCGGCCACGCTCGACTCCGCGCTGGCGCGCCAGGGGCTGCCGACCCTGGGGCTCTCCTCCTCCTCCCACCTCCGTCCGCACCTGCAGGTGCTGCCGCTCCGGCTCGCCCTGGCCTTCAGGCCGCAGGACCCGTTCCGCGCGGCCGAGCTGCTGCTCCTCCCGGGCGCGCCGCTCGCGAGCCATGCGCGGCGGAAGCTGCTGGGCGCCCTCGACCAGCGGCCGGGTCTCGGCAGCCCGACGTGGCTCGGCGCCGTCGAGCGGGCCGTGGCCGACGAGGTCGGCTACGCGCTGGACCGCGGGGAGGAGAGGCCCGCTGCCGTGGCCCGCGGCACCTCGCTCCGCGCCCGCATCGAGGACTGGTTCGGCGGAGGCCTCTTCGACCCGGTCGAGGGCCTCCCCGCCGCCAGGGCGGCGGCGCTCTGCGCCATGGTGGCGAAGTGGGCCGGCGGCAAGGTGAAGGGAGCCCTCGACCAGGCGGAGGCCGCGCCGGAGAGCGACGCCAGCGATGACTCCTCGCTCTGGAGCCACGCCGCCGCGGTGGCGCGGACGCTGGAGCAGCTCCTCGTCGCCCGCCCGCCGGGTGAGAAGCTCACCCAGCAGGTCCTCATGCAGCTCCACGCCATGGCCGTGGGCAGCGGCTCCGACCTGGCCGCCTTCGAGGGCGAGGCGGGCCGGCCCGCGCTCGCCTCCACGCCGGCCGGCGTGACCACCCCGTGCGCCGAGGTGATCTGGTGGGGCTTCGTCCTCGACGCCGACCCCGGCCCGGCGCCCGAGCCCTGGACCGGCGCCGAGCAGGAGGCGCTGGTCCGCGCCGGCGTCACCCTCCCGGCCCCGGGCGAGCGCCGCGACAGCGAGGCGGAGGGCTGGCGCCAGCCGATCCTCGCCGCGCGCGAGCGGGTGGTGCTGGTCCGCTGGCGGCTCGCCGGCGCCGACTCCATCCCGCCGCACGCCTTCCTCGACGAGCTCTCCACCCGCCTGGCCGATGGCGCGCTCGCCGCCTGCACCGTGTCGTCGGAGCGGCTCCTGTCCAGCACCACGGCGGCGGCTCCCTGGAAGGCGGCCACCGCGACCGTCGCGCCTCAGGGGATCATGGCGCAGCGACCGGCCTGGAACGTGCCGCCGCTGACGTTGACCTCGACGGCCGACCTCTCCGCCTCGTCGCTCGACGCCTACCTGGGCTGCTCGTTCCGCTGGGCGCTCCATTACCAGGCCAGGCTCACGCCCGGCGGCGGCGTCAACCTCCCCGAGGGGAGCCGGCTGCTCGGCGACTTCGCCCACCGGATCCTGCAGGACATGCTCTGCGGCCCGGACAAGCTCGCCTTCCCGAAGGCGAAGCATGCCGACGCTCGCGCCTGGGCCGAGCAGGCCTTCGGCGAGCGGGTCGGCCTGGAGGCCGCGCCGCTGGTCCGCCGCGGCGGCGAGGTGGAGCTCGACCGGGCGCGCACGCTGGTGGCGAACGCCGCGGGCGCGCTCCTCGACTTCCTGAAGCGCAGCGGGTGGAGGCCGGTGGACGTCGAGCGCGTGGTGACCGGCACCTTCGCGGGCCTGCCCGCCTCGGGCCGGATCGACCTGGTGGTCGAGAAGGACGGCGTCGAGGCGGTCATCGACCTGAAGCTCTCTGGCCTGCGCTACCGGCAGGAGGAGCTGGAGGCGGGCCACGCCCTCCAGACGGCCCTCTACGCCTCGCTCCTCGGGAAGGGCGGCCAGGGGCTGCCGCCATCCGGGTTCTTCATCCTCGAGGATGGCCAGCTCCTCACCACCGAGCCCCAGGCCTTCCCGGGCGCCACCGTGGTGGAGGGGCCGGGCTCGCAGGCCACGCTCCAGGGCTCGGAGGAGGGGTTCAAGTACTGGAGGAAGGTGCTCGCCAAGGGCGTCCTGCCGGTGCTCCACGAGCAGCTCGACTGGGAGCCGGCGGTCGCCGCGGCCGCGGGCCCACCGCCCGGGGAGGACTCGCTGGCGCGGCGGAAGCCGCCGTGCCGCTTCTGCGACTACGCGGCCATCTGCGTGCCGCCGGCCATCCAGGACGAGGAGGGTGCGCCATGAAGGTCGACGTCATCAGCGCGAGCGCGGGCACCGGCAAGACCTACCGGCTCACGGGTGACCTCACCAGGGCGCTCCTCGACGGCAGCGCCCGTCCGGAGGGCGTGGTGGCCATCACCTACACCGTGAAGGCGGCCGGCGAGCTGTCGAGCCGCATCCGGGCCCGGCTCCTCGAGGAGGGGCGCTCCGACCTGGCCGCGCGGGTCCGCGACGGCTACATCGGCACCATCCACTCGGTCTGCCAGCGTCTGCTGCGCGAGTTCGCGCTGGAGGCGGGGCTCTCGCCCTACCTCGAGCCCATCCCGGAGGCGGAGCGGCAGCGGCTCTTCGACGTGGCCCTCTCCTCGGTCCTGGCCGGCCGCGAGGGGCAGCTGAACGAGCTGGCCCGCCGGCTCGAGCTGGAGGCGTGGAAGAAGAACCTCCTCGCCGTCGTCGACGCCGCACGCTCCAACGGGATGGACCAGGCGGCGCTGCTGGCCTCGGCCGCGGCGAGCCGGAAGGGGCTCGCGAACCTGCTCGGCACGGCGACCATCGACGGGCCGAGCTACCTGAAGCGGCTGAAGGCCGCCCACGCCACGCTCCAGCCCAAGCTCGACGAGCTGGCCGCCGGCACGGTGGCCGCGGCCAGGGACCGGGCGGCCGCGGGGCGGCGGCTGGCGTCGGTGTTCGACCGCGGGCTCATGCCCTCCTGGAAGAGCCAGTTCCAGTTCGCCGTCGAGGTGGACAAGCGGAAGCTGCTGGCCTGGTCGGACGACTTCGTCCAGCTGGCCTACCAGCACCCCTCGTGCGCGGCCTTCCACGAGGACGTCCTCGGCATGCAGGCGGCCCTCTTCGACCTGGCCGGGCGGGCGCTCGGCATCTTCGTCGCCGAGAAGGGCGCGGCCAGCGTGGTGGACTTCGGCGACATGCTGGCGCAGGCCTGCGACGTGCTGGCCCGTCCGGCGGTGCAGGCGGCGCTGCGGGCCCGGCTCGACCTCGTGCTGGTGGACGAGTTCCAGGACACCTCCCCGCTCCAGCTCGCGGTGGTCGGCGCGCTGGGGCAGCTGGCCAGGCGCTCCATCTGGGTGGGCGACCGGAAGCAGGCCATCTTCAGCTTCCAGGGCTCGGACCCCGAGCTCATGACCGCCGCCACCGAGGTGGCGCTCGGCGGCCGCGCCCCGGACATCCTCGGGACGTCGTGGCGCTCGCGGAAGGACCTCGTCGAGCTGGTCTCCGACCTGTTCAGCCAGGCGCTGGCGCCGCACGGCTTCCCGCCGGAGCAGGTGGTGCTCGAGCCGGCCAGGAAGGACCCGAAGGCGCTCGCCGGGCAGCCGGTGCTGGAGTGCTGGCGCTGGTCGAAGGTGTCCGAGGAGCGCGGCGGCCAGCGGGTGAACGCCTCGGAGGCCCACGCCCTCGCGGCCGGCGTGGCCGAGCTCCTGGCCGACCCGCCGCTCGTCCGCGAGCGCGGCACCGGCGAGGAGGAGGCCCTGCGGCGCGCCACGCCCCGGGACGTGGCCATCCTGGCCCGCTCCAACACCCGCTGCCAGGAGATCGCCGAGGCGCTGCGGGCGCGCGGCATCCCGGCCAAGGTCTCGCTCGGCGGCGTGACGTTGACGCCGGAGGGCGTGCTGGGCCGCGCCGCGCTGGCGCTCCTGGCCGACCCGCAGGACGGCGTGGCCGCCCTCGAGGTGGGCTGGCTCGGTGGCGCCGCGGCCGGTGATCCGGACGCCTGGCTCTCCCGGCGGCTCCTCGAGGTCTCCCGCTGGCGCGCCGCCGTCGAGGTGGCCGAGAGGACGAAGGAGCGGAGGCCGCCGCTGCCGCTCGCCTTCGAGGACGACCCGCGCGTCGCCGGGCTCCGCAAGGCGGTCCCGGCTGCGGAGCGGCTCTCGCCGGCCCAGGCGCTCGACCTCGCGCTCCGGACCGCCGGCATCCCGGACCTCGTCCGCGCCTGGCCCGAACCCGGCCAGCGGCTCGCCAACCTGGAAGCGCTCCGCGCCGAGGCGAGCGCCTACGAGAAGCTCTGCGACGCGCAGCGGAGCGCCGCGACCATGCTCGGCCTGGTGGCCCACCTGGCCGGGCTCGGCGACGACACCGAGGCCGGCAAGCAGGCGGTGCCCAGCTCCGAGGACGCGGTGACCGTCTTCACCTGGCACAAGGCCAAGGGGCTGGAGTGGCCGGTGGTGGTCCTGTCGCACCTCGACTTCGCCAGGCCGCGCGGCGTCTTCGAGGTGACGGTGGAGGGGGCCGAGAAGTTCGACTTCTACGAGCCGCTGGCGGGTCGATGGGTGCGCTGGTGGCCCTGGCCCTACGGAAGGATGAGCAAGGGGCTGGCGCTCCTGGACGACGCGGTGAAGACGCCCGAGGCGGAGCGGGCGACAAGGGCCGACCACCGCGAGCGGCTGAGGCTGCTCTACGTGGGCTTCACGCGGCCGCGAGACCTGCTGGTGCTGGCGGCCAGGCACTCCGAGAAGACCGGGATGGCCACGGAGGCGCTCGACCTGCTGTGCGGGGCCGACGGCACGACGCTCCTCGAGGCGCCGTTCGAGGCGGAGCCGGGCGAGCGCAGGCTTGGCGTGGGCCAGGCCGAGTGGCCCTGCCTGGTGCGCCACGTCTCGGGGCTGCCCCCGGTGGCGGCGGCTCCGAAGCGGGCCGCGACCCGCTGGTACGCCACGGCGCCGCGAGTGGCGCGGCCGCCCGAGCGGCTCAAGCCGTCGGCCGAGCCGCTGGCCGGGACGCCGGGCATCGTGAGGGTGGAGAAGCTCGGGGGCCGGAAGGCGCTCGACGCCACGCCCGAGCAGGCCGGGCTCGTCGGGGATGCCATTCACGGGTTCCTGGCGGCCGATCGACCCGGCCCGCCCGAGGCCCGAGCCGCGATGGCGACCGGGATCCTGACGGCCTTCCGGGTCGTCGGTGCCGTCTCGCCCGGCACGTTGCTGTCGGCCTCCGACGCGCTGCGGGCCTGGCTCGACGCGCGCTACCCCGGTGCCACCTGGTACCGGGAGTGGCCCATCCGTGCCCGGCTCGCCGGCGACCCGCCGCGGCTCGTGGTGGGCGAGGTGGACCTGTTCCTCGAGCTGCCCGACGGCTTCGTGCTGGTGGACCACAAGTCCTTCCCCGGCTCGGAGAAGGAGCGGGACCGGAAGCTCGTGGAGGAGTACGCGCCGCAGCTCGGGTGGTACGCGAAGGTGCTGGCGCAGGCGCTGGGGAAGCCGATGAAGGCCGCGTTCATCCACCTGCCGATCCGGGGGGAGATGGCGGAGGTGCGGATCTCCTAGCCGTTGGCGCTGCAGTTCGAGCGGGGTCCTCGGAGGCGAGGCTGAGGCGCCCGCCCTAAGGGCCTGGCCGAGCCTGCTTGCGGACCTTCTTGATGAAGGTCTTGGTGCACCGTCCGTGCGTGCTCTCGTGGTTCACGATCTCCGCGAGCAGCCGCGCCTTGGCGTCCGCGGCCAGGACCGTGCTCGCGCTCACCTCGAGGGCGAGCTGCACGCCCACCGCCGTCGCCGGGCCCCTCGGCCCCGTGGAGCTCTCGACCGCCGGGCGATGGTGCGATGGCTTCGTCTTGGTGACGTCGTGGAATCCGGACGACAGCTCGGCTCGCCGGCCCGAACCATGGCAGCCAGGGCAGGTCGCCGTGCTGCCGCCGAGCGCGTTGCCGATGCGCCCGTCCCCACCGCACAGGCGGCAGACCTCACCGTCCATCGGACCCTCGACAGGACGTCACGTCCGCAGGGGCCAGTCGGTTCGCTCGCATGGCGGAGACCTGTAGCACACCGGTGGCCGGCCGGCCCACCGCCCACTAGGAGAGGGACCATGCGCTTTCAGGATCAGGTGGTGCTGGTCGCCGGCGGCACCGGCGCGCTGGGCAGGGCGGTGGCGCGGGCCTTCCTGGCCGAGGGCGCACGGGTCGCGGTGACTGGCCGCCGGGGGCCGGAGGTCGAGGAGCTGGTCCGCGAGGCCGGCGCAGCCGCCGGGCGCGTGCGCGGGCTGGTGGGCGACGCCACCAACCCGGCCACCGCGGCGCAGCTCGCCGCGGAGCTGGTGGCCGCCGAGGGGCGCATCGACGCGCTCGTCAACACGGTGGGCGGGTGGTCCGGCGGCCAGCCCCTCTGGGAGGCCGACGTCGGGGTCTACCCGAGGATGCTCGCCGCGAACCTGACGGCCGGCTACGCGCTGGCCCGGGCGGTGGTGCCGCACATGCTCCGCGCCGGGCGCGGCGCCATCGTGGAGGTGGCCTCACGGTCGGCCCTCGTGCCGTCGCCTGGCGCGGCGGCCTACGCGGCGTCCAAGGCCGGGGCGCTGGCGCTCTTCGCCGCCCTGGCGGAGGAGGTGAAGGACCGGGGCGTGCGGGTCAACTCCATCCTCCCGGGCGTCATCGACACCGCGGCCAACCGAGCGGCCATGCCCGACGCGGACCACGCCCGGTGGCCCACGCCGGAGGAGATCGCCAGGGTGGTCCTCTTCCTCTGCTCCGACGACGCGCGGGCGGTCGTCGGGGCCGCCATCCCGGTCTACGGCCGGAGCTGAGCGCCGATATCGCTGTCGGCCCGCCGGACTATGGTCTCGCTGGACAAGAGAGCGCCCTCCGTGACCCCACCAGACCCCACCCCGCCAGCGCCTCCCGCGCGCCCTCCCCGCCGGCTCGACCAGGTCGACGCCTTCCGGTACGTCACGGTCGACAACGCGCCGAACTACCGCGCCCTCCTCGAGGTCTTCGTCGAGGCCAAGGAGCACTACGTCATCGAGCTGAGGCCACCCGAGGTGCGAGGGCGGCTCGCCCGTTCGGCCCTCGGATTCGACCTGCCGGCCGCGGACGACCTCGACCGCCACCTCGATCAGCTCGCCGACTGGGGCAACCTGCAGCGCGCCCACGACACCGGCGCGGTCTCGCGCGTCGAGGACTTCTACCGCCGCCGCTACCTCTACCGGCTCACCGCCATCGGCGAGGCGGCGCACCGGGCGGTCAGGGAGGTGGAGGCCACCGTGGGCCGGTCCGGCTCGCTGCAGGTCTCGATGCTGCACGAGGTGCGCGACGCCCTGGCCGCCCTCGCCGAGGCGGCGCGCGGCGGCGACGCCCCTGGGCTGGTGCGGGCGCTCCACCGGCTGGGCGGCGCCTTCGAGTCGCTCACCCAGGAGGCCAACCTCTTCCTCGGCGAGCTCGACCGGCACACCGGCACGGAGCGCGTCGAGGAGGTCCGCTTCCTGGCCTACAAGCAGGCCCTCCTCTCCTACCTGGGGAAGTTCCTGGAGGACCTGCGCCGGCTCCGCTCCGAGATCGCCGAGCGGGTCGCCGAGGTGGGCGGGCTGGCGCCGGCGAGCTTCCTCGCGCTGGCGGCCACGGCCGCCGAGCTGCCGCCCTCGGTGGACGGCACCGACCCTTCGGTGCGCTGGCAGGAAGACCAGCGCGACCGCTGGGCGGGGATCCACGCCTGGTTCGCGGGTGACGCGTCCGGCCCGCCGCGCGTGGAGCGGCTCCACTCGGTGGCGGTGGACGCGGTGGTCCGGCTCACCCGCGCCCTGGCCCGCCTGAACGAGCGGCGGTCCCGCGCCGTCGATCGCGCGGCGGACTTCCGGACGCTGGCCGGGTGGTTCTCCCGGTGCGCCACCGAGGGCGAGGCGCACGCCCTCTGGTCGGCGGCCTTCGGGCTCTACCCGGCGCGCCACTACCACCTCGTGGAGGAGGATGCGGAGCTGACGCGGCCAGGGGCCTCCTGGTGGGAGGCGGTGCCGGTGGACGTGCCCGTCCGGCTCCGCACCCGAGGCGCGGTGCTCCGCTCGGGCCGGCCGCCTCCGGCGTCGGACTTCTCCGACGGGCGCACCTGGATGGCGGCGCGCCGCCGCCGGGAGCGGGCGCAGGTCGAGGAGGCCATGGCGCGCTTCGCCGGCCGCGGCAGCGTGCGGCTGTCGGACCTGGCCGAGCTCGACGCCTCCGAGTTCGATCAGCTGCTGGCGCTGCTCGACGAGGCGCTCACGGCGCCGCGGGCCGCCGACGGGAGCCGGCGTGCGCGGAGCGCGGACGGACGGCTCGACGTGCTGCTCCAGCCGCCGGCGAGCGGACGAGCCTGGGTGACGCTGCGCACGCCGTCGGGCCGGCTCCGCTGCCTCGACTACGAGCTGCGGGTCGCCGGGCTCGAGGCGCGCCGGCAGGCGTCGGCCGGAGGTGTGGCGTGATGACCACGGCGCCCATCGAGCCGGGACGGCTGGCCGAGCGCCGGCGCGTGCTCCGTCACCTGCTGGTCCGGCCGCTCATCCTCGCCGATCGGGAGCCCGAGCTGTTCGCCGCGGCGGTGCGCCACCGCGGGGAGCTGACCGCCTGGTTCGCCGAGCTGACGGGCTGGACGCTGGTGGTCGAGGCCGGAGCCGGCCACGTCAGGCTCCTGAAGCGCCCAGCCCGCCGCGACGGCACCCGGCCCGCGCGCGCGCCCGGCAAGGGGCCGTTCGACCGGCGGCGCTACGCGCTCCTCTGCCTGGCGCTCGCCGCGCTGGACGGCACGCCAGGCCAGACGACGCTGGCCCGCCTGGCCGGGGCGGTGCGCGACCTGTCGCTCGAGGAGGATGGCCTCCCCGCCTTCGACCCTCAGTTGCAGTCCGAGCGCCACGCCTTCGTGGACGTCCTGCGGCTGCTGGCCGACCTGGGCGTGCTGGTGCTGCGCGACGGTGACGCCGAGTCCTATGCCCGGCGCGGCGAGGGCGACGCGCTCTACGACGTCCGCGACCGGCTCCTCGGCCACCTGCTCTCCGCGCCGCTCCCTCCGTCGCTGGCGGGCAGCCCAGCGCGCATGGTGGAGGAGGAGCGACCCCAGACCGAGGAGGGCGAGCGGCACCGGGCCCGGCAGGCGGTCTTCAGGGCGCTGCTCGACGACCCGGTGGTCTACCTCGAGGACCTCGACCCGCGCGCCCGCGAGTGGCTGGAGCACGGCCGGGCCTTCCTCTACGAGCGGCTCGAGCAGGACGTGGGGCTGCAGGTGGAGCGGCGGGCCGAGGGGCTGGCGGGCGTCGACGCTGACGGCGCGCTCACCGACTCGACCTTCCCGGAGGGGAGCTCCACCGTGAAGCACGCGGCGCTCCTCCTCTGCGAGTGGCTGGCGGATCGCGCTCGGGCCGCCTGGAAGAGCGGGGCCGAAGGTCTGGCCGCGGGCGCATCCTGGCCGGAGGTGCTCGATCGGGTGGAGGCGCTTCGAACCGAGCACGGCGAGCGCTGGTCGAAGGAGCACGAGGCGGGGCCGGTCGGCTCCGAGCGGCTGGCAAGGGAAGCGCTGGCCATCCTCGAGGGCTTCGGGCTCGCCAGCCAGGTCAACGGCGCCTGGCAGGCCAGGCCGGCCGCGGCCCGCTTCGCCCCGGCGCCAGTCTCCCCGTAGGAGGACGTGATGAACCCCGCCACCACCCCGCCGCCCTCGTCGCTGCCCCTCCCGGATCGGGAGCGCTGGACGCCGCTGCGCGCCGGCATCCAGGATGTCTGGGAGTACGACGACCGCCGCTTCGTCTTCTCGCGCGGCCGGCTGCTGCTCCGTGGCCAGAACGAGGCCGGCAAGACCAAGGCCATGGAGCTGCTCTTCCCGCTCCTGCTCGACGCCGACCTCTCGCCGCAGCGGCTCGACCCCTTCGGCACCTCGTCCAGGCCGATGCGCTGGAACCTCATCAACGACGCCAACCCGGAGCAGCAGCTCCGCATCGGGTACGTCTGGATCGAGTTCGGCCGGCTCGAGGAGAACCAGCCGGCCTACTGCACGCTCGGCGCGGGCCTCAAGGCCCGCCGCGGCAGCGCCGACCTCGACGACTGGTTCTTCATGACGTCGCAGCGCCCGGACCAGGAGCTGACGCTCCTCGACGAGACCCGGCGCCCGCGCACCCGCGGCGACCTGGAGGAGGCCATCGGCACGCGGGGCCAGGTGTTCGAGCGGCACTCCGACTACCGCAGGGCGGTCAACACCCGCCTCTTCGGGATCCCGGAGGAGCAGTACACCGCGCTGGTCAACACGCTGCTGGCCCTGCGCCGGCCGCAGCTCTCGAAGGGGCTCGACCTCGACCAGCTCTCGGGCTTCCTGTCGTCCAGCCTCCCGCCGCTCGACGGGCGGATCCTGGGCCCGATCGCCGAGGGCTTCGAGCGGCTGGACCACCACCGGTCCGACCTGGAGAGCCTGGCCGAGAACCTCCGGAAGCTGCGCCGCTTCGAGGCGGTCTACCGCGACTACGCCGGGACGGTGGCCAAGGGCCTGGCGCTGACCCTGACCCGCGCCGACAGCGCCTACCAGCGCGCGCGCGCCACGGCTCGCGAGAAGGCGGCCGAGCGGGACGCCCTCGAAGCCGGGCGCACCACGCTGGAGGAGCGCCTCCTCGAGCTGGACCGGCAGGAGCGGGCGCAGCTCGACCGGATCCGCGCGCTGGAGGGCTCCGACGAGTATCGGGCCGCCAGGGACCTGGACCTGGCCGAGCAGGAGGCGCGCGCCTCCGCGGCGCGCCGGGTGGCCTCGGAGCGCCGGAGCCACGACGACGCCCGCGCCCTGGGGCTGGCCGCCGCCGACGCGGCTCGGCTCGAGTCCGTCGAGCGCGAGCGGGGTGCTGAGGTGGCACGCGCCCGGACCGCGGCCTCGCGCCTCGCCGTCGAGGCGGCCATGGACGGGCTCCACGCCACCGTGGACGGCCTGGCCGAGCGATCCGAGGACGGCGCCTTGAGGACGGCGCTGGCCGCCCTCACGGCGCAGCGCGAGGAGACCATCAGCCGCGTGCGCGCGCTCCACCAGGGGCTGGGTCGCGCCCAGGAGGCGCGCCACCGGGCCGAGGAGCGGCTCCGCCAGCGCGAGGAGGAGGCGCGGCTGGCGGGCGCGGCCTTCCAGGCGGCCGAGCTGGAGGCGAGCCGCGCCCTCGAGCGCTGGCGCGAGGCCGCCGAGGCCTGGCGAGCCGGGCTCGAGGTGCTCCCGGGCGCGTCGCTGCCCGCGCTCGACGGGGACGGCGAGGCGGACGGGCCGGCCTCGCATGCGGCAGCCGTGCGCGAGCTGGCGGACCGGGTTCACCAGGAGCTCGCGGAGGTTCGGGCCGCCGCGTCGACCCGCCTGACGGCGCTGCGCGCCGAGACCTGCGACCTCGAGGCCGAGCGCTCCGAGCTTGCGAGCGCGCCGCACCCGACGCCGCCGGCGCCGTCCTGGCGGCCGGCCCGCCCGCTGGATCGGCCCGGTGCGCCGCTCTACCTCCTGTGCGACTTCGGGCCTGCCAGCCAGGGCCTCGAACCCGGGCTCGAGGCGGCGCTCCAGGCCTCCGGGTTGCTCGACGCCTGGGTGGCGCCGGACGGAACGGTGCTCGACCCCCGGACCGAGGACGTCCTCCTCGTGGGCGGTGCGGCCACCGGGCGGACGCTGGCCGACGTGCTGGTCCCGGCGGAGGCCGGTGGGGTCGGGCTGGAGGCGGCGCGGGCGGCCATGCGGGCCGTTGGCTTCGCCGGACCCGAGGAGGAGCCGGACGGGACCTGCTGGGTCTCGGTGGACGGCCGCTGGCGGCTCGGTCCGACGCGGGGCGCCTGGACCAAGGCCGCGCCGAGCTACATCGGCGCCTCGGCGCGCGAACGGGAGCGCGCCCGGCTCATCGCCCTCCTGGACCTGCGCCTCGAGGATCTCGCGGAGCAGCGGCTCGAGGCGGAAGCCGAGGAACTGGGCGCGACCGGCCGGCTGGCCCGGCTGGCGGCGGAGCTTGCTGCCCTGCCGCCCTCGGCGCCGGTCGAGGAGGCCCGGATCCGGGTCACCGTCCGCGCCGAGGCCCTGGCCGAGGCGAGGACGCAGGTCGGGGAGGCCGAGCGGAGCGCCGCCGACGCCGCCGCGGCCGCGACGCGAGCGGCTGGAGCGCTCGATGCCGAGGCCGGCGCCCGCGGGGTCGCGGCGTTCGCCAGGGACCCCGACCGGCTGGCCGAGGTGACGCGGGCCTGGGTGCGGGCGGGCGATGCGCTGATCCTGGCGGTGAGCGACCTGGTCGGCTCGCGAACCGCGCTGGCGCGGGCCGTGGCCTTGGCCCTGGAGGCGAGCGGGCGAGCGCAGGGGTCGCGCGCCGAGGCCGAGCACGCTCGTGATGAGGCCGCCGGTGCCGAGGCTCGCGCGGAGGCGCTCCGCGAGGCATCGGGCACGGCGCGGGATTCGGTGCTGGTCGCGCTGGCGGCGGCCCGGCTGGGCGCCGAGGCAGCCCGGAAGGAACGCGGGCACGCCGGCGCCGGCAAGAGCCGGCTCGATGAGCAGGTCGGCGCCAGCAGGACGGAGGCCGCGCTGGCCGAGGCGGCGGTCGGCGGCGCCGAGGCCGATCGCCAGGCGGCCGCCCTCTCCTTCCGGACGCACGCCGGATCGGGGCTGCTGGCCGCGGCCGGCCTGCCGCCGCTGGAGCCCGCCGAGACCTGGAGCTACACGGCCGCGCTCGAGGAGGCGCGCCGCGTGGATGGCGCGGTGGAGTCGGGCGGGACGCCGGAGGAGCGCGAGAAGGCCGAGGACCGGCTCATGCGCGACGCCAGCGACCTCGAGCGGCAGCTGCCAGCCGGCGCGCGGGTGGTGCCGGCCCGGTCCGCCGACGTGCTGACCTACAGCTTCACCTGGGGTGGACGGACGCGCCCCGCGGCCGACCTGCTGGTCGAGCTCGAGGGCGAGGTGGCGGCTCGCTCCGCGCTCCTCGGCGACCAGGAGGCGGGGCTGCTGGAGCAGTTCCTCTCCGGCGAGGCCCATGACCACCTCGCCTCCCGGCTGCGCCAGGCCAAGGCGCTGGTGGACCGGATGAACCAGGCGCTCGAGTCGCGCACCACGGCGGCGGGCGCCCAGGTGCAGCTCGACTGGCGGCCCGACGACGCGGCCGACCAGGCCGACGCCCTCACGGCCGTCCCGCTCTTCTTCGTCTCCGGGCACCTCCTCTCCGAGGCCAACCGGCGCGCGCTGCGCCAGTTCCTGGAGCGGCGGCTGGCGCAGGCCCGCGACGCCGCGGGCGAGCGATCGCTGCAGGAGCGGCTGCTGGAGGTGCTCGACTACCGCAGGTGGCATCGCTTCCAGGTCAAGCACCGCGAGCCCGGTCGCCCGTGGGCGCCGCTCACCCGCAAGGCCCACGGGGCCGGCTCGGGCGGCAAGAAGGCGGTGATGCTCCACCTGCCGCTCTTCGCAGCCGCCGCGGCCTTCTACGACTCCGCCGGGCCGAGCGCACCGCGGCTGGTGGCGCTCGACGAGGCCTTCGCCGGCATCGACCGGCCCACGCGCGGCAAGCTCATGGGGCTGCTGGCGGAGTTCGACCTCGACTTCGTCATGACCTCCTTCGAGGAATGGGGCTTCTACGCGGAGCTCGACGGGCTCTCGACCTACCACCTCTCCCGCGAGCCCGGGCACCGCGGCGTCCACGCCGAGTGGTTCCTCTGGGACGGCAAGGAGCGCGTGCTGGTGGAGGAGTCGTGACCGAGGCCGTCGCCGGTCGCGTCCGGGCCCTGCTCGGCGGGCCGCGCTACCAGGCGGTGCTGGCGGCGGCGCGGAGCCGGTGGGAGGAGGCCGGGGAGGGCGCCCGGTCCTTCACGCTGCCGGACCTCGACGAACCCGAGCGTGCCGCCCTGGCGGGACTCCTCGGCTGGCCCGGCGTGCCCAGCGGGCCGGTGCGGATCTCGCTCGAGGAGCTCGATGCGGCCATCGCCGGCAGCGCGGCCGCCGTGACCCTGCGCCAGGCCCTGGTCATCCTGGGCGGTCCGCTCCGGGACCGGCGTGCCGAGCGGACGCAGGTCGCGGCGCTGGCGGAGGCGCGGTGGGGGGAGGCCCGGCGGCGCCTCGGCGCGGAGGGCCGGGCCGAGCTCCTTCCCTGGCTCGACGGCCTGCGCTCCGCTGGCGCGGTCACCCGCGCCGCGCGAGCCGCCGGGCTCGAGGAGGGGCCGCTCCTGGACCAGGCCGTCGCGGCGGCGCTCCGCCTGCCCGCGCCGGGCGTGCTGCTCCAGGTGCTCGCCGCCGAGGTGACCGGCGACCCGCACGCCCTGGACGCCGGCCGGCCGCTCGCCTCCCTGCTGCTCCGGGCGGCCGCGGTCCTGGCCGGGTGGCCCGAGGTGCCTGCCAGCGCAGCCGGGCGGCGGGGGCTGTTGCAGGAGGTCGGGGTCGACCTCGACCCGCTCTCGTCGGACGTGCTGGTGCTGGGGCTCCGGCCGGTGGGCGCCGCGCGGCTGGCCCGTCACCTGCGCGAGAGCGCGGAGGACGGCGAGCCCCGGCGGATCACCCTGCGGGAGCTCGGCGGGGTGGAGCTGGCGGTGGCCCCTGGCACGGCCCTGTTCGTCTGCGAGAACCCGGCGGTCGTGGCGGCGGCGGCCACCGCGCTGGGCAGCGGCGCCGCGGCCCTGGTCTGCCTGGAGGGCGTGCCGTCCACCGCCGCCTCGCGGCTCCTCGCCTCGCTGGACCGCTCCGGCGCCGTGCTGCGCGTGCGGGCCGACTTCGACTGGGCCGGCCTGCGCATCGCCGGCCTGGTCATGGCCCGGACCGGCGCGACCCCGTGGCGCTTCGGGCACGCCGACTACCTGGCCGCGCTGGCGGCCGCCAGGGAGGGCGGCCCCCCGCTCATCGGTCCTCCCGTCGCATCGCCCTGGGACCCGCTGCTCCGACCGGCGCTGGCGCGCGAGGGACGAGGCGTGCCGGAGGAGCTCCTGGTCGGCCACCTGCTCGGGGACCTCCGCCGAGGAAGCTGACCGAGCGGCTGGGCCCACCCCTCCGACGCGGACCAGGCGGCGTCCGGATTGCCCCGGCGGCGCCACTGCGGCATGTGTAGGGCGTGACGCCCCCCGCCAACGGCGCGCTCCTCCTCCTCGTCCCGACGACGAGCTACCGCCTCGACGACTTCCGCGCCGCGGCCCGCCGCCTCGGCGTGCCCATGGTGCTGGGCAGCGACCGCTGCCACCGGATCGAGGAGGCCTTCGGCGCGGAGGAGGGGCTCCTGTCGCTCGACTACCGCCACCCGGCGCAGGCCGCGGAGCAGGTCGTCGAGTCCGCGCGGCGGCGGCCGCTCCGGGGGATCGTGGCCTCCAGCGATGCCACCGCGGTGATCGCCGCGCTGGCGTCGCAGCGGCTCGGGCTCCCGCACAACCCGCCAGCCGCCGCCCGCGCCGCCGCCGACAAGCACGCCTCGCGCACCGCGCTGCGCAGGGCGGGCCTTCCCGTGCCGGCCTTCGCGCTCCACGCACTCGCCGGCGACCCGGAGGCCGCGGCCCGCGCCACGGCCTACCCCTGCGTCCTCAAGCCCCTCCTCTTCTCGGCGAGCCGCGGCGTGATCCGCGCCGACGACCCGCCCGCCTTCGTCGCCGCCTGGCGCCGCATCGCCCGGCTCCTCCAGACCACCCGCGCCGAGCGGCGGCCGCACGAGGACGGCGCCGAGGAGCGGCTGCTGGTGGAGCGGTTCGTCCCCGGCGCGGAGGTTGCGCTCGAGGGGCTGCTCCGTCGCGGCGCGCTCGAGGTCCTGGCCCTCTTCGACAAGCCCGACCCGCTCGACGGGCCGTTCTTCGAGGAGACGATCTACGTCACGCCGTCGCGTCACCCAGCGGCGGCGCAGGCCGAGGTGGCCCGGATCACCGCGGCCGGCTGCCGCGCGCTCGGGCTCGCCGAGGGCGCGATCCACGCGGAGCTGCGGCTCTCGCCGGCCGGGCCGGTGATCCTCGAGATCGCCGCCCGCTCCATCGGAGGCCTCTGCTCGCGGACGCTCCGCTTCGGCGCGGGGCTCACCCTCGAGGAGGTGCTGGTGGCGCACGCGGTGGGGCTCCCGCTCGCCGCGCTGCGCCGAGAGCCTCGCGCCTCCGGCGTCATGATGCTGCCGATCCCGCGGCGAGGGATCCTGCACGGCGTCGGCGGCCTGGAGGCGGCCCGCGCCGTGCCCGGTGTCGAGGACGTGGTGATCACCGCGCCGCAGGGCCACGAGGTCGTGCCGCTCCCGGAGGGCGACAGCTACCTCGGCTTCCTGTTCGCGAAGGGGGAGGCGCCGGCCGAGGTCGAGCGCGCCCTGCGCGAGGCCCATGCGCGGCTCGAGCCCGACATCCGGGCGCCCCTGCCGGTGGCCTGAGCCGGCGCCCTCCGCGCTAGCCCTTGGAGGGCGGCGGGCGGAAGTCGGGCGGGACCTGGGCGCCCACGCCGAAGAAGAACTGCTCGGCCTGCTCGTAGAGGAGCGCCGTCGTCCGCGGGTCGCCGGGCGTCAGGCGGTACTCGTTCAGGATCATCTTGAAGTGCTCGAGCCAGAGCTTCCAGGCGTCCTGGGAGATGGAGTCGTAGATGCGCTGGCCGAGCTCGTTGGGGAACGGCTTGTAGCCGAGGCCGGGCAGCTCCCTGCCGAGCTTCTTGCACATCACCAGGCGCGCCATCTCAGCCGTCCTCTCGTGGAATCCCGTTCGCCGGGCCCGGGAACATAGGCCATCTCCAGCGCGGGTGCCACGGCCCTCGACGGGCGGGGCGACGCGGTTCTTCATGCGGTCCTGCCGCACCTTCGGCACCCCCGTGGCGCCGCCGAGGGCCGGCAGCCCTGGACCAGGTCCTGGTCGAGTCCACCAAGGAGGGGTTCCTCGTCACCTACCTGCTGGCGGACCCGTCGGTGGTCGAGCTGCTGCGCTCGGTCCGCAAGGCCTGCGCCGCGCGGGTGGACCTCCCCCAGCAGCGCCGGCGATGTCACGCCGCCGTCGCACCCAGCAGCTCGGCCTCGACGACCTCGCGCAGGTACCTCGACCCGACGAAGCCGACGACGCGATGCACCTCCCGCCCCTTCTTCAGGAACACGACGGTGGGCGTTCCCATCACGCCGAGGCGAGCCGCGTACTTCCCGGCCTCCGCGGCGTTCATCTCGGCGACCTTGACCCGCCCCTGGTACGCCGTGGCGAGGTCCATGACGATCGGCTCCATCATCTGGCACGGGCCGCAGCCCGGGCTCCAGACGTCGAGCACGACCGGGAGCTCGGAGCGCGCCACCTCCTGGATGAAGTTCTCGTCGTCGACGTGGACCGGCTGGACCTTTGGGGTCGACGGCCCGAAGAGCCTTGCGAGAAATCCCATGGTGCCTCCACCCCATCCGAGCAGCGCTGAACGGCAGTTCGCGATCCGGCAACACCGGTCGTGCCGAGCGTAGCGCCTGCGCAGCAGGCGCGGAGTCGAGGTACGGCCCGCGTCCAAGGGCGGCCCCTCGACTCCCGCTCGCTTGGGCTCGCCTACGCTCGGGGCGTCCGGGGTGATCTCGATTCGTGCTCGGTCGTTTAGCCCGGTCGACCGCGGGCCGGGCTCGCCGGGCGGCGCCGCCCCAGCCAGGCGAGCGCCAGCCGGAAGCCCGTGGCGGCGAGCGCCAGCCACGCGAGGACCACCAGCCACATGACCGCCCGCTTCCAGCCGTCCGGGAGGAAGTCGAGCGCGTGAAGCCGGAAGGCGCCGTCG
>JANNKC010000244.1:0-13111 GCA_031396105.1 Anaeromyxobacter sp. | reverse complement strand
CGGCCAGCATCAGCGCCGCCATCGCGCCGAAGGCCAGCGTGGCAATCTTCGTCAGGCGGGCCATCATGATTTGGCTCCCGGCGTTGCGGTGGGCTTGGGCGCATCCGCGCCAGCGCCTCGCCGAGCGCGCCGCCCTGGCCGCTGCGCGCCGCGCGGGCCCGCTCCACCACCGCCGCCGGCAGCCCGATGCGCGCCGCCACCTCGATGGCCGAGGAGCTGCCGGGTGACCCGAGCAGGAGCTGGTAGGTGGGGACCAGCCGCTCGGCGTCGAAGCCGACCCGGGCGTTGGCGTAGGCCGGGTCGGTGAGCGCCAGCGCCTTCAGCTCGTCGAGGTGGGTGGTGACCAGCACGGTGGCGCCGCGCGCCACCAGCGCCTCCAGGATGGCGGCCGCCAGCGCCGCCCCCTCGCGGGGATCGGTGTCGGCCGCGATCTCGTCCACCAGCACGAGCGATCCGGGCACCGCGCCGGCCAGCATGGACTTCACGGCGGTGAGGTGGGCCGTGAAGGTGGAGAGGTCCTTGTGCAGGTCGCCCCGCTCGTCCACCGCCGCCTGGACCTCGAGGAAGTACGGGAGGCGCGAGCCCTCGGCGGCCGCCACCGGCAGGCCGGCCCGCAGCATGATGGCGGCCAGCCCCACCGCGCTGATGGCCACCGTCTTGCCGCCGCCGTTGGGACCCGAGACGATGAGGGCCCGCGCCGGCGCCGCCAGCCGCGCGTGGCTGGCCACCACCTTCTTCTTCTGCAGGACCAGCAGCGGGTGGCGCAGGCTGAGCAGCTCGAACCCGTCCCGCTCGCTCACCACCTCGGGCGCGTGGGCGTCGAGATCCGAGGCCAGCCGGGCCGAGCCCTCCAGCACGTCGAGCGCCGCCAGCACGTCGAGGGCCGCCGAGAGCGCGCCGGCCCGGGCCGCCACCGCGGCCGACAGCTCCCGCAGGATGCGGGCCTCCTCCTCGGCGGCGGCCGCCGACGCGATGGCCAGCTCGTTGCCGAGCTCCACCATCCCCTCCGGCTCGACGAAGAGGGTCTGGCCGGACTGCGAGGCGTTGTGGACGATGCCCGGCACGGCGCTGCGCGAGCCGGTCACGATGGGCAGCACGTACCGCTCGTTGCGGATGGTGAAGTAGCGGTCGCGCAGGTGGCGCTCGAACTCCGGGTCGGAGAGGTAGGTCTCCACCTGCGTCTTCAAGGCCCGGTGCAGCCCGCGGCTCCGCTCGCGGGCCGCCGCCAGCTCCGGGCTGGCCCGCTCGCTCACCGCGCCGGACGGCTCGATGGCCCGCTCGATCCGGTCGGCCAGCCGCTCGTCCACCTCGATGGGCGCGGCCAGGGCGGCCAGCAGCGGCGCCTCTCCGGCGCGGGCGCCCAGGGCGGCCCTGGTGCGGGCCGCGGCGCGGGCCAGCGCGGCCACCTCGCGGAGCAGGAGCGGCTCGAGCACGCCTCCCTTGGCGGCCCGGTCGAGCGGGCCGTCCACGTCGCCGAGGCCACCGAAGGGGAGGGAGGCGCCGCCCTCGCCGAGGCGCCGGGCCTCCTCCACGCGGGCCAGGGCCTGGCGCGCCGCGGCGGCGTCCGGCTGGAAGGGCAGGGCGAGGGCGCGCCGCCGGCCGGCCGGCAGGCGGCAGCGGGCGGAGAGGGCCTCGAGGAGCTCGGGCCAGCCGAGCTGGACCAGGGCGTGGTCGGCGGTCATGGCGTGGCGTGATTACCCCGGCCAGGGGCGCGGCGCCAGGCCGGGCGGCAAACCCTGGCGGCCGGTCCCCGGGGACCTGCCCGGTCAGCGCCCCAGGTAGGCCGCCTTCACCCTCGGGTCCTCCGCGAGCGCCTGCGACGGCCCCTCCAGCGCCAGCCGGCCATGCTCCAGGACGTAGGCGTAGTCGGCCACCCCGAGCGCCAGCCGCGCGTTCTGCTCCACCAGCAGGATGGTGGCGCCCTCGCGGTGGATCTGCTCCACCATCTCGAAGATCTGCCGCACCAGGATGGGCGAGAGCCCCATGGACGGCTCGTCGAGGAGCAGGATGCGAGGCCGGGCCAGCAGCGCGCGGGCGAAGGCCAGCATCTGCTGCTGTCCGCCGGAGAGCGCGCCGGCCAGCTGGCCGCGCCGCTCGCCCAGGATGGGGAAGCGGCGGCACTGCTCGTCGATGGCCGCGGCGAGGGCCGCCGGCGCCTGGCGGCGCTCACCGGCCAGGCGCAGGTTCTCCTCCACGGTCATCCGGCCGAGGATGGCGCGCCCCTCGGGCACGAGGGAGATCCCGGCGGCCACGGCCCGGTGGGCCGGGAGCCCGGTGACGTCCCTGCCGCCCAGGCGCACCCGGCCGGCGGCCGGCTTCACCAGGCCGGCCAGGGCCGAGAGGATCGAGGTCTTGCCGGCGCCGTTGGGGCCGATGAGCGTGACGATGCGCCCCTCTGGCACGCGGAGCGAGACGCCACGGACCGCCTCGACGTGGCCGTAGGTGACCTGGAGATCCTCGATCTCGAGGAGGGGCGCCGGCGCCGGGGTCACGCGGGGGCCCCCAGGTAGGCGGTGATCACCGCCGGGTCCACCGCCACCGCGGCCGGCTTCCCGTCGGCGATGACCCGGCCGAAGTTGAGCACGGTGATGGTGTCGCACACGTCCATGACGAGGCGGACGTTGTGCTCCACCAGCAGCACCGAGCGCCCGTCGGCGGCCACCTGGCGGATGAGCGCGGCCACCTCCTGCACCTCGACCGGGTTCATCCCGGCGGTGGGCTCGTCGAGGAGGAGGAGGTGGGGCTCGCTGGCGAGGGCCCGGGCGATCTCGACCCGCCGCTGCTCGCCGTAGGAGAGGTGCCGGGCCTTCTGGTGGATGCGGCCGGCCAGGCCGACGCGCTCGAGCAGCGCGTCCGCCCGCGCGCTGGCCTGGCGCTCCTCGGCGCGCGAGGCGGGCAGCATGAGCAGCCTGGCGGCCAGCGAGGGCCGCCGCCGCAGGTGCTGCCCCACCAGCACGTTGTCCCTGGCGGAGAGATCCGGGAAGAGCCGGATGCTCTGGAAGGTGCGGGCCACGCCGCGGGCGGCGATGCGGTGCGGCGGGAGCCCGTGGAGGGGGCGTCCCTCCAGGGCGATGGCGCCGGCCGTGGGGGCGAGGAGGCCGGAGACGAGGTTGATGACCGTGGTCTTGCCGGCGCCGTTCGGGCCGATGAGGCCGTGCACCTGGCCGGCCGCCACCGCGAAGCTGGCGCCGTCCACGGCGCGCACGCCGCCGAAGGCCATCTCGAGGGCGCCGACCTCGAGGAGCGGGGCGCTCACGCCGGCCTCCGCGCGCCGCGCCGCTCCTGCCACCAGCGCGGCAGGCTCACCAGCCCCTGCGGCAGGAAGAGGATGACGGCCAGCAGGATGAGGCCGTTCACCAGGAGGCGGAGCGGCCCCGGCTCGATGCCGAGGTGGGGCGAGACCTCGCGCAGCACCTCCGGGAGGAGCGTCAGGAAGGCGGCGCCGAGGATCGGTCCCCAGACGGCGGCCACCCCGCCCACCACGGCGAAGACCAGCATGTCCACCACGCGGGTGAAGGCGAAGCCGTTGGGCGCCACCATGAAGGTGAAGTGGGCCTCGAGCCCGCCGGCCAGCCCGGCCAGGGCGGCGCCGACCATGAGCATGGCCAGCTTGTAGCGGGTGGTGTCGATCCCGAGGGTCCGGGCGGCCGGCTCGTCCTGGCGGATGGCCTCCAGCGCGAAGCCCCACTTGGAGCCGCGCAGGCGCCACAGCAGGAGGAGCGCCACGCCGAGGAGGATCCAGATCAGCCCCACGCTGGCCTTCTGCGGGATGGCCACCAGCCCCTGCGCGCCGTTCACGTACTCCCAGTTGACGAGGCCGATCCGCACCACCTCCCCGAAGCCGATGGTGGCGATGGCGAGGAAGATCCCCTTGAGCCGCAGCACCGGCAGGCCGAGCGGGACGGCCACCAGCGCCGGCAGCGCCGCCGCGGCGAGGAGCGCCACGGCGAAGGGGGCGTGGGCGTTCATGGTGAGGAGCGCGGCCGCGTAGGCGCCGATGGCCGCGAAGCCCGCGTTGCCGAGCGCCAGCTGGCCGCAGGAGAGCGTGGTGTAGACCGAGAGGGCCAGCAGGCCGTTCAGGCCGATGTAGGCCACGGTCGACTGGTAGGTGGCGTACTCCTCCAGGAGCCACTCCATCGCGGATCAGGCCTCCCGCAGCGCGGCCGCGCCGAAGAGGCCCCGCGGCCGGAGCAGCAGGATGAGGAAGAGGCCCGCGAAGGAGACCGCGTCGCGCCACGAGGCCCCCAGGTTGGCCACCACGAAGACCTCGGTGAGCCCGAGGGCGAAGCCGGCCACCACCGCGCCGGGCATCGAGCCCATGCCGCCCAGGATGATGACCGCCAGCCCCTTGAGCTCCACGCCCCGCCCCATGTCCGGCTGGATGGCGTTGAAGGCCAGGCTGTAGAGCACGCCCGCCGCCCCTCCGAGCGCCGAGGAGATGAGGAAGCTCCAGGCGATGACCCGGTCGACGTCCACCCCGAGCACCCGCGCCGCCCGCGGGCTCTCGGCCACCGCCCGCACCTCGCGCCCGAGCCGGGTGCGCGTCACCAGCCAGGACAGGGCGAGGAAGAGGGCCACCGCCACCCCGATGATGGTGAGCTGGAGGCGGGAGATGACCGCGCCGCCGAGCCGGAACTGCGTGTCCGGGATGGTCCCGAAGGGGAAGCGCGAGACGTTCGGACCCCAGGCCAGGAGCGCCAGCGCCTCGAAGATGGTGGCCATCGCGAGCGAGGAGATGAGGCCGGAGATGTTGGAGTCGGCCCGCGCCCGGAGGGGCCGGAAGGCCACCCGCTCCAGGAGCACGCCGATCAGGCCGGCCGCGAGCACGGCGAGCGGGAAGGCCGCCAGGATGTGGACCCCGTGACCCACCAGGGCGAGCGCCGCGAAGGACGCCAGCATGAAGACCGCGGCATGCGCCAGGTTGAGGATGTCGAGGACGCCGAAGACCAGGGTGTAGCCGAGCGCGAAGAGGGCGTAGATGGAGCCCAGGAAGACCCCGTTGATCACCTGCTGCAGCACGCCCGGCTCCCGGTCCGACGCCTACTGCATGATCTGGAACTTGCCGTCCTTCACCAGCTGCACCGCCGGCGCGTGATCGCCGTCGCGGGAGGGCTGGAAGGAGAACTTTCCGAGCGGGGTGGGCAGGCCCTTCACCTTCAGGAGGCCGGCCTTGACGCCCTCCCGCGTGCCCTTCCCGGTGAGCCGGATGGCCTCGGCCACCACCTGGACGCCCACGTAGGCCTGGGTGCAGAACTGGTCGGGCTCGTGGCCGCGCGCCTTCATCAGGGCCAGGTAGCCCAGGTTCGCCGTGTCGGTGCTCACCTTGTTCCAGGCGGTGCCCACCAGCACGCCCTCGGCCGCCGCCCCGGCGTTCCCGATGAGCTTGGGGCTGTTGAAGCCGTTGCCGCCGAGGATGGGCCCCTGCCAGCCGAGCTGCCGCGCCTGGGCCACGATGCCCGAGGCGTTCTCCACCAGCGCCGAGACCACCAGGATGTCGGGCTTCTGGCCCAGCAGGGCGGTCAGCTGGGCGCTGTAGTCCCGGTCCGGCTTGGCGAAGGTCTGCGTCCCGACCACCTGGACGCCCATGGCCTCCAGCGCCGCCTTCATGACGGTGTAGCCGCCCTGGGTGAAGGCGTCGTCGTTGCCGTAGAGCACCGCGGCCGACTTGAAGCCCAGCTTGGCCTGCGCCGCCTTGAGGGCGCCGGGGATGACCTGTCCCTCGGTGAGCGAGACGCGCCAGACCCACTCGCCGATGTCGGTGATCCCCTTGGGGGCCGTGTTGGAGACCGCCACCACCGGGACCCCCGCCGCCTGCGCGAGCGGATCGGTGGCGTAGGCCGTGTTGGAGAGCGTCGGGCCGATGATGGCCACCACCTTCTCCTTGTTGATGAAGCGCTGGAAGACCGCCAGCCCCTGCTCCTTGGTGGAGGCGTCGTCCTCGATGACCGCCTCGAGCTTCATGCCCTTGAGCAGGCCGCTCTTGTTGACCTCCTCGACGGCCGCCAGGATGCCGGCCTTCTGCTGCGCGCCGTAGGCGGCGGCGGGGCCGGTCATGGAGAGCGCGGCGCCGATCTTGACCACCGTCTGCGCCGCGGCAGGGGTGGATCCAGCACAGAGCGCGGCGGCGACGGCGAGTGAGGCGAGGCGGGACACGGTCATGGCGTGGACCTCCGGAGAGATGGTGACGGCGGGACTCATGTGCCTACGACACGCCGCCCCCCCATGCAAGCCGCCGCGGGGGAGAGGCGAGCCGCCGCTGGCCCGGGCGGGGAGGGTGGAGCAGGGCCGGAAACGACGGAGCCGGCCCAGCGACGGGCCGGCTCCCTGAGACGCTGCGTCCGGTTGCCTAGAAGAAGTAGTTGGCGGTCGCCATGATCTGCGAGGCCTTGTCCTTCCGCTCGGAGGCGAAGGCTCCGGTGGCGTTGTCGTACACCAGGCTCTTGGTGGTGAAGGCCGAGTACTCGGCCGAGAAGCCCACGCCGCCGTCGCGGTACATGGCCTGGACGTTCATGGTGGTGTTGTCGAACTTGGAGGGCGCGCGGACGGTGCCGACCAGCGCGGTCGGCAGGCGCTTCGACACGTCCTTGTCCGTCGCCTGGTTGCCGTAGAAGCCCCAGAGCGAGAACTCCTTGGTCACGTTGTAGCCGAGCTGGGCCCAGTAGCCGATGGCCGAGAGATCCTTGTCGGCCGCCGTGCGGGGCTTGAACTCGACGAAGTTGCCGAGCAGCGGGTCGGTGTTGTTGCCGGTGAACCCGGCCGCCTGGAGGGTGATGCCCATGAAGGCGATCTTCCCGCCGAAGGCCACCGCGGTGGAGTTGATGGCCTTGGGGTCGACGTCGGCCACGCCCACGCCGTTGGGGTCCATGCTGCTGTAATGGCCGGCCACGAAGGCGCTGTAGGTCTTGCCGGACACGGTGACGCGCCCCTGGAACGCCGGCATGCCGGAGGCCTCACCGTTGTAGATGCCGCCGACCGTGGTGGCGTCGGCGTACTGGCTGCGGCCGACCTGCCAGGCCAGCTCGAGCTTCAGGTCCTCGGCCACCGGGATGGTGTGGAAGCCGAGGATGCCCGGGCGGCGCCAGCCGATGTTGCCGGTGAAGTAACCCATGGGGAAGCCGATGTGGGAGAGCGAGGTCGGCGCCATGGCGAAGGTCAGGTCGTTCTGCTGGCCGATCTGGAGCTTGTGCTGACCCCAGTCGAGCTGCGTGTAGGCGACGCGCATGCGCGGGAAGACCGACACGTTGCCGAAGTTGCCGGCGCTGGAGCCGCCGTAGAAGTCGATCTCGAGCACGCCGGTCGGCGTGGCGCCGGCCAGGACCTGCGGCCCCTTCACGGAGAAGTTGAAGCGGGACTGGCGGACGTCGAAGGCCAGCGAGCTCTTGTCCACGGTCGGCTCGGCGCCGGCGGCGAGCGACTGCTGCCCCTCGCCGAGGCTGAAGGTGCCGGTCTGCATCGCGCCGGTCATCGACACGAAGCCCTTCATCTGGAACGTGTAGTCGGGCGCGGCCGCCTGGGCGGACGCGGCGACCGGCAGGGTGCCGGCGACGAGGAGCGGGAGGAGCCTGTTCAGTACCTTCATTCGTGTGCCTCCGAAGGGTGGGCGGAATGGTCCGGCGGGGATGAAAATCTGGCGAGTCCGGACGGGGTGAAGAATCACATATCACACGAGAGTCACAGGGTGGCGCAAAACATTCAAGCCGACGCAGTAATTTCTGCACTTCGATCTGGCGGTCGGCTGGCGGCGCATGACGCGGAGATCATTCGATAAAGATCAGTTCCTCACTGCGCCGTGTAGCCCCCGTCGATGACGACCGGGACGCCCGTCACGCAGCGAGCCTTGTCGCTCGCCAGGAAGGCCACGTAGGCGCCCACGTCGTCCACCGTCAGGAGGCGGCGCATCGGCACCAAGGGGTAGATGACGTCCTCCAGGACCCGCTCCAGCGGCACGCCGCGGGTGCGCGCCAGGTCGGCGAGCTGGTTCTGCACCAGCGGCGTGTCCACGTAGCCGGGGCAGAGGGCGTTGACGGTGATGCCGTGGGGCGCCCCCTCC
This sequence comes from Anaeromyxobacter sp., assembly GCA_031396105.1. Classification (GTDB taxonomy): domain Bacteria; phylum Myxococcota; class Myxococcia; order Myxococcales; family Anaeromyxobacteraceae; genus JADKCZ01. Next base: position 5,061 of record JANNKC010000244.1, on the reverse strand, counting down.
AGCGCCGCCACCTTGGTGAGGCCGATGACGCCGTGCTTGGCGGAGTTGTAGCCGGCCTTTCCGGCGAAGCCGACCAGGCCGTTGATGGACGCCACGTTGACGATCCGCCCCCAGCCCTGGCGCTTCATGATCGGGAAGGCCCGCTTGATGGCCACGAAGGGCGCCACCAGCATCACCTTGAGCAGGAGCTCGAAGCGGTCGGTGGGGAAGGTCTCGATGGGCGCGATGTGCTGGAAGCCGGCGTTGTTGACGAGCACGTCGAGCCGGCCCCAGCGGGCCACCGCGCCGTCGAGCGCGGCGTGGAGGTCCTCCTCCCGGGTCACGTCGCAGGGGGCGGCCTCGGCCTCGTGCCCCTGGGCGCGCAGCGCCTCCACCGCGGCCTGCAGCGCCGGGCCCGGCAGGTCGGAGAGGGCCACCCGTGCCCCCTCGCGCGCCAGGTCGAGCGCCACCTGCAGGCCGATGGCGCCGGCGGCGCCCGTCACGAAGGCCACGCGATTCGCCAGTGCGCCTGCCATGGTCGTCACCTCCCGGGACGCTCGCCCCGAGGCTAGAAGGGGAAGTTCCGGGCCAGGTGCAGCGCCTCGCCCACGAAGCCCCGCCGGAAGGCGAGGACGCCCACCACGAAGACCACCCCCACGATGACGGTGACCCAGTCGCCGTAGCCGGAGAGGTAGTTCTCCATCGTCACCACCAGCAGCGCACCCACCGAGGGGCCCATGACGGTTCCCATGCCGCCCAGCAGCGTCATGAGCACCACCTCGCCCGACTTGTGCCAGTGGGCGTCGGTGAGGGTGGCGAACTGCAGGACCAGCGCCTTGGTGGCGCCGGCCAGCCCGGCCACGCCGGCCGAGAGGACGAAGGCCAGCAGCTTGTAGCGGTCCACGTCGTAGCCGAGCGAGAGGGCGCGCGGCTCGTTCTCCCGGATGGCGCGCAGGACGTGGCCGAAGGGCGAGTGGATGGTGCGGTAGAGCAGGAAGAAGCCGGCGATGAAGACGGCGTAGACGAAGTAGTACATGGCCCACTCGCTCTCGAGCGGGATGAGCCCGAGGAGCGGCCGGCGCGGGATGCCCTGCAGGCCGTCCTCGCCGCCGGTGAAGGGCAGCTGGACCTCCAGGAAGTAGATCATCTGCGCGAAGCCCAGGGTGATCATGGCGAAGTAGATCCCCGAGCGGCGGATGGCCAGGCTGCCGATGAGCCACCCCAGCAGCGTGGCCACCGCGGTGCCGGCCAGGATGCCGAGCTCCGGCGGGAGCCCCCAGACCTTGACCGCGTGGCCCGTCACGTAGGCCGCCGAGCCGAGGAAGGCGGCGTGGCCGAAGGAGAGGAGGCCGGTGTACCCGAGCAGCAGGTTGAAGGCGCTGGCGAAGAGGGCCAGGCAGAGCACGTTCATGAGGAAGACCGGGTAGACCAGCCAGGGCAGCGCCAGCCCGGCCGCCAGCATGACGGCGAAGAAGAGCCGCTTGCGGCCCGGCGTGATGACGCCCAGCCGGTAGAGGGCCCGGCTCTCCTGGAGGCCGGGCGCGCTCACCGCTCCCTCCCGAAGAGGCCGGCGGGCCGGAGGAGCAGCACCACCGCCATGATGGCGAAGACCACCGTGGAGGAGGCGGGCGGGTAGAGGTACTTGGTGAGCCCCTCCACCAGGCCGAGCCCCAGGCCGGTGACGATGGATCCCAGGATGGAGCCCATGCCGCCGATGACCACCACCGCGAAGACCACGATGACGAGCGACGAGCCCATCGAAGGGCTCACCTGGTAGATGGGCGCGGCCATGACCCCGGCGAACCCGGCCAGCGCCACCCCGAACCCGAAGGTGAGCGTCATCATGAGCGGCACGTTGACGCCGAAGGCCTGCAGCAGGCGCGGGTTCTCCGTGCCGGCCCGGAGGTAGGCGCCCAGCCGGGTGCGCTCGATGACGAACCAGCTCCCGAAGCAGACCAGCAGCGACACCAGCAGCACCCAGGCCCGGTACCTGGGCAGGTACATGAAGCCGAGGTTGGCGCCTCCCTGCAGCGCCTCCGGCACCGGGTAGGAGCTCCCCGAGTTCCCGTAGGCATGGTGGAAGAGCCCCTCGATGATGAGGGTCAGGCCGAAGGTGAGCAAGAGGCCGTAGAGGTTGTCGAGCTGGTAGAGCCGCCGCAGCAGGGTGCGCTCCACCACCATGCCGAGGAGCCCCACCGCCAGGGGCGAGAGGAGGAGCGCCGGCCAGTAGCCGATCCCGAGCTTGTCCAGCATGAGCCACGCCAGGAAAGCGCCCGTCATGTAGAGCGCGCCGTGGGCGAAGTTCACGACGTTCACCAGCCCGAAGATGATGGCCAGCCCCAGGGACAGCAGGGCGTAGAACGAGCCGTTGATGAGCCCGACCAGGAGCTGGCCGAAGAGCGCCTGCATGCGTCCTCCCTCACCCGCCCCGCGCTACTTCTTCACGAGCGGACAGGCCTGCAGCTCGACCGATGGGAACGCCTCGGCGGCCGGGATCCGCTTCACCACCTTGTAGTAGTCCCACGGGCCCTTCGACTCCGCCGGGGTCTTCACCTGGAAGAGGAACATGTCGTGGCGGTAGAGCCCGTCGGGGCCGATGACGCCCTTGCCGAAGAAGTCGTCCACCGGGGTGGCCTTCATCTTGGCGATGACGGCGTCGGCGTCGTCGGTCCCGGCCGCCTGCATGGCCTTCAGGTAGTTGGTGACGGACGAGTAGAGGCCGGCCTGGACCATGGTGGGCATGTACTGCTTCTTGTTGTCGGGGTGGGACTGGAACTTCTTCGACCAGGCCCGGGTGGCGTCGTTCAGGTCCCAGTAGAAGGCCTCGGTCAGGTACAGGCCCTTGGCGGTCTCCAGCCCGAGCGCGTGGACCTCGGTGATGAAGACCAGGAGCCCGGCCAGGTTCTGCTTGGGGGTGATGCCGAACTCCTTGGCCTGCTTCACCGTGTTGACCGTGTCGCCGCCGGCGTTGGCCATTCCAATGATCTTGGCGCCCGAGGCCTGGGCCTGGAGCAGGTAGCTGGAGAAATCGGTGTTGCCGGGCGAGGGGTGCCTGGCCGAGCCGAGCACCTTGCCTCCGGCCGCCTTCACGACCTTGGTGGCCTCCTCCTCCAGCGACTTGCCGAAGACGTAGTCGGCGGTGACGAAGTACCAGGAGTCGCCCCCCTGCTTCACCAGCTCGGCGCCGGTGCCGTTGGCGAGCGCCCAGTTGTTGTAGGTGTAGTGGACGTTGTAGGCGGTGCAGTCCGACCCCGTGAACTTGGTCGTGGCCGGGCCCGAGAGCAAGGTGATGCGCTTCTTCTCTCTCGCGACCGGCATCACCGCACCGGCCGTGGACGAGGACACCAGGTCGGCGATGGCGTCGACCTTCTCCTCGTCGAACCATTTGCGGGCGGTGTTGGAGGCGATGTCGGCCTTGTTCTGGTGGTCGGCGGAGACCACCTCGATGGGCTTGCCCAGCACCTTGCCGCCGAAGTCGGCCACCGCCATCTTCACGGCCAGGACCGAGCCCGGCCCGGCCAGGTCGGAGTAGTAGCCGGTCATGTCGGTGAGCACGCCGATCTTGACCACGCCGTCGGAGACCTTGTCGGCGGCCGGGACCGCGGCCGGGAGGGAGAGCAGCGCCAGCGCCATCAGGAAGGAAGCAGTCTTTCTCATCGGGGGACCTCTCGTCTCGGGGTTGGCTGCTATACGCCCAGGTAGCCCTGGAGCTTCTGCACGCTGGAAGTCAGGTCGGCCCGCGGGATCATGTCGACGATGCGGCCGTGCTCGACCACGTAGTGGCGGTCGGCCAGCCCGGCGGCGAAGCGGAAGTTCTGCTCCACCAGCACGATGGTGAAGCCCCTCTCCTTCAGGGTCTTCACGGCCCGCCCCAGCGCCTGCACGACGACCGGGGCCAACCCCTCGGTGATCTCGTCGAGCAGGAGGAGCCTGGCGCCCACCCGCAGGATGCGCGCCATGGCCAGCATCTGCTGCTCGCCGCCGGAGAGCCGGGAGCCCGGGCTCTTCCGCCGCTCCTGCAGGTTGGGGAACATGGCGTAGAGCTCCGTCACCGAGAGCCCGCCGCTCCCCACCGGGGGCGGGAGCAGGAGGTTCTCCTCGGCCGAGAGGCTGGCGAAGATGCCGCGCTCCTCGGGGCAGTAGCCGATGCCCAGCTGCACGATCCGGTGGGTGGGCATGCGCACCGTCTCACGCCCGTCCACCATGACCGAGCCGGTGCGCTTGCCGGTGAGGCCGAGGATGGCCTTGAGCGTGGTGGTGCGCCCGGCGCCGTTGCGCCCGAGCAGGGTCACCAGCTCGCCGGCCGCGACGCGGAAGTCCACGCCGTGCAGGATGTGCGACTCGCCGTAGAAGGCGTGCAGGTCGGTGACCCGCAGGAGCTCGGGGCCCGGCGTGGACGGCGTGGGCGTCACTCGGGCGCTCCGATGTAGGCCTCGAGGACCTGGGGGTTGGTCGAGACCTCGGCGTAGGGCCCCTCGGCCAGGATGGCCCCGCGCTGCAGGACGGTGATGGTGTGGCAGAGGTCGGCCACCACCGAGAGGTTGTGCTCGACCATGAGCACGGTCCGATCGGCGGCCACGCGGCGGATCAGCTCCACCACCCGTCCCAGGTCCTCGTGCCCCATCCCCTGGGTGGGCTCGTCGAGGAGCAGCAGCGCGGGGTCGAGCGCCAGGGTGGTGGCCAGCTCGAGGGCCCGCTTGCGCCCGTAGGGCAGCTCCACCGCCACCGTGTCCTTGAGCCCGGCCAGGTCCACCGCCTCGAGCAGCTGCAAGGCCCGATCGTGGAGCACGCGCAGCGAGCCGTCGCTCCGCCAGAAGTGGAAGGAGGTGCCCAGCTTCCGCTGCAGCGCCACCCGCACGTTCTCCAGCACCGTCAGGTTGGGGAACGTGGCCGAGACCTGGAAGGAGCGGACCATCCCCTTCAGGGCCACCTCGGCGGGCCGGTCGCTGGTGATGTCCTCGCCCTCGAAGTGGATGGTGCCGGCGGATGGGGCCAGGAACTTGGTGAGCAGGTTGAAGACGGTGGTCTTGCCGGCGCCGTTGGGGCCGATGAGCGCGTGGATGGAGCCGCGCCGGACCTTCA
>JANNKC010000214.1:0-10754 GCA_031396105.1 Anaeromyxobacter sp. | reverse complement strand
GCCGCGCCCGCCGCCGCCGCTGCCGCGAGCCTCCGTGCCGCTCCCCCCGCCGGGGCCGCCTCGCCCCTCGCCCAGCGCCACCGCGCCCGGTGCCGTGCCGCTCCCTCCGCCGCTCCCCCCAGGCCGCGGCGCCGCCATCGTGCCACCGCCGCCCCCGGAGCCCTTTGGCGCCGGCGAGCCACCCGCGGGCGACAGCCCCTTCGCGGCCAGCGACGCCTCCTTCGCCGCCGCCGAGAGCCCGTTCGCCGCCTCGGACGCCTCCTTCGCCGCCGCGGAGACGCCCTTCGCCGCCACCGTCGAGACGCCCTTCGCCACGAGGGGCACCCCCGCCGCGGCCCCGGGACCGTTCGCGCCGCAGGAGCCGCTCCCGTCGGACCCCGGGCTCCCGGCCACGCCGCTCGGCTTCGGCGAGGTGGACTTCGGCGATCCCGTGCCCCCACCGGCCGCGGCGGATCCCTTCTCGGTGCCGGCGCCCGAGGAGGATCCCTTCTCCCGCCTCGAGCCCCCCGCGCCCGCGGCCGCCGCGCCGGCGGGTCCGGCCGGGGAGCTGGAGATGCTCTTCGGCGAAGGCGAGCGGAACGCGCCGCCCCGCGCCAGCGCGGGCGGCTACAAGGTGCGCCGCCGCTCCGGCAAGGTCTTCGGCCCGTTCCAGGCGGACCAGGTCGTCGAGATGCTGACCAAGGGGGAGCTCCTCGGCAACGAGGATGTCTCCGCCGACGCCGGCGCGAGCTGGTCGCCCATCGGAACGGTGCCGGCCTTCGGCGAGGCGATGCGGGCGCTCACCGCCACGCCCGACGAGCTGGCCGCGCCGGCCTCCGGCCGCCCGCCGCCCACGGTGGCCGCGGGCGTCCCGTTCGGCGATCGCATGGCCGCCGCCAAGGTGACCGAAGGCGAAGCGCCCCGGGTCCGGCTCAGGCTGCCCTCCATCCCGGGCCTCTCGGCGCTTCCCCCGTGGGCCAGGCTCGCGGCGGCAGGCGTGGCGGTGCTCCTGCTGGTCGGGGTCGGCGCGGCCGGAGCCACCACGCGCCACGGCTGGTTCTTCCACAAGATCTTCCGCGGCCGCGGCGACTCGGCCCAGGTGGCCGCGCTGGTGGGCACGGCGCGGACCTCGCTCGCGGTGGGCGACATGGCCTCGCTGCGCGAGGCCATCGCCACGGCGGGCCAGGCGGTCAAGGCGGACGACGCCGATCCCAGGGCGCTCGCCACCCTGGTGGCCGTCGTGGCGGCCATGGACCAGCTCCACGGGGCGCTGCCCGACCAGGTGGCGCGCGCTCGCGCGCTGGCCGCGCAGCTCGGCAAGGAGGCGGAGGGCGAGCCGGCCACGCTCCTGGCGCAGGCCGCGGCGGCCGGGCTGGATGGTGCCGGCGGCGCGCCGGTGCAGGCCGCCGAGCAGGCCCTGGAGCGGTCTCTCGGCAAGGGGACGCCCGACCCGGAGGCGCTGGCGCTGCTCGCCTCCCGCGCCCTGGAGCGGGGCGACGCGCCTCGCGCCTCCGGGCTCTACCTGCGGCTCGACGCGGCGCAGCCGGGCTCGGCGCGCGCCGCGCTGGGGCTGGGCCGGGCGGCGGCGCGGGGGGGCGACCTGGCCGCCGCCGCCGCCGAGGTCGAGAAGGCGCTGGCCCGCGCCAGGGACCACGCGCCGGCCAGGCTCGAGCTGGCCGTCCTGGCCGAGCGGCGCGGGGAGGTGGCCGAGGCGCGCGCCGCGCTCGATCCGCTGCTGGCCAAGGAGGCCGAGGGGGCGCTGGCGCCGCGGGACCGGGCGCGGGCGCTGGCGCTCTCGGCCAGGCTCCACGGCCGGCGTGCGGCCGACGCCGCCAGGGCCGAGGAGGCCTTCGCCGCGGCGGTGGCGGCCGATCCGAAGCTCACCGAGGTGAGGCTCGCCCTGGCGGCCTGGAGGCTGAGGCGCGGCGACCCGGCCGCGGCGGTGAAGGCGCTGGAGCCGCTGCAGGCCGGCGCGGCGGGCGACCCGGCGCTGGCGGAGCTGCTCATCCGCGGCCTGGCCGGCGCCGGGCGCGCCCTGGACGCTTCCCAGCTGGCCGACGCGGCGCTGGGCCGTTCGCCGGGCGACCCCCGCCTGCTCATGGCGCGCGCCAACATCCACGAGCACGCCGGCGAGCGCGCCGCCGCCGAGACCCTCTACCGGCAGACCTTGGACCGCGCCCCCGACGACGTGCGGCCGCGCCTGGCGCTGGCGCGGCTGGCGCTCGCGGCCAAGGACCTCGCCGGCGCGGCCAAGGAGCTCGACGCCGCGGTGGCCAAGGCGCCGAAGCAGCCCGAGGTGCAGGCGGCCCTGGGCGATCTCAGGCTCGCCGAGGGGAAGTCGGCCGAGGCGTCGATGGCCTACCAGGCGGCGCTCGAGCTCGATCCCGAGTACGCGCAGGCGGAGCTCGGGCTGGCGCAGCTGGCGCAAGCCCGCGGCGACGTCGCCGCGGCCCAGGCCGGGCTGATGCGGGCCCTGGCGGTCGAGCCGCGCAGCGCCGCCGGTCACGCCGCGCTGGGCGCGCTGCTCTGGAAGGCGGGCGACCTGCCCGGCGCCGAGAAGGCGCTGGTCGCCGCGGTGGCGCTGGCCCCCTCGGACGCGCTGGCGCGCATCCGGCTCGGCGCGGTGAAGCTGGAGCGCGGTGACGTGGCCGGCGCCGTGGTGGAGACCGAGGCGGGCTCCAACCTGCAGCTCGATCTCGCCGAGGGCCACCACTGGCTGGGGCGGGCCCTGCTGGCCAGGGGCGAGACCCCGGGCGCGCTCACCCAGCTCGGGCGGTCGGTGGAGATGGCGCCCGGGAACGCCGTCTACCTGCTCCACCTGGGGCTGGCGCAGGAGAAGGCCAACGCGCTCTCCGACGCCATCGACTCCTACCGGGCCTCGGCGGCGGCCGACCCCAGGTTCCCCGACCCGCAGGAGCGGTTGGGCTTCCTCTACTCCAGCCACGGCCGCTGCGATGAGGCCATCCCGGCCTTCGAGAAGGCGCTGGCGGCGGCGCCGGGGGTCTCCCGCGTCAAGCTGGCCCTGGCCGACTGCCGGCTCAGGACGCGCAAGGGGGGCGAGGCGGTGCGGCTGTACCGCGAGGTGCTGAAGGATGACCCGTCGGCGGTGCAGGTGCCCTACCGGCTGGCGCGGGCGCTCCACGAGACGCAGGGGCTGGCGGCGGCGCTCCCCTGGTACGAGCGGGCCACCAAGCAGGAGCCGGGCAACGCCATGCCCCACTACTACCTGGGCTACGCCTTCAAGGAGCGCGGCGCCAAGGCCCGCGCCATCCAGGAGTTCAAGGCCTACCTGGCGGAGAAGCCGGACGCCGACGACCAGGGCGACATCCAGCGGGAGATCGAGGACCTGGGCGGGACGCCCTGAGAGGAGCAGGCCCGCCCTCGTCGGGGGACGCTCCGGGCGTGGCTTGACAGCGGAGACGGTCCGGCATAGGGATGCTCCGCAATGCGGACCATCTCCCGCGCCGGGACCACCTTCCGCCAGGGCCGGACCAGCGCCGCCGCCGCCGCCCGCCGCCTGCACGGCCTGCTGGTCGGGCTGATGCGGCGGCGCTCGCTGCGCGACCCGCTGGCGGCCAGCTGCGCCGAGCTGGACCTCTCGGCGCCGCAGGTCCACGCCATCCTGGCGCTGGGCCATGCCGGCGCGCTCACCATGGGCGACCTGGCGCGGCGCCTGGCCGTCACCGAGAAGACGGTCACCGGCATGGTGGACCGGCTGGCGCGCGACGGCCTGGCGGAGCGGGCGCGCCACGACGCCGACCGGCGCGTCATCCACGTGGCCCTCACCCCCCGCGGCGCGGCGCTCTCCAGGCGGATGGACGCCGAGGTGCTGCGGTCCCTGACTCGCCTGCTCGGGCTGCTCGACGCGGCCGACCGGCGCGACCTCTTCCGCATCGTCGAGAAGCTGGCGAACTCCCTGGAGGACACATGAGCACCTTCGTGGCGGCCCTGGCCGCGCTCACCCTGGCGCAGGCCCCCCTGGCCGTGACGGTCGCCCCGGCGCAGGCCCCTGCCGGCGCGCCGCTCACGCTGGACGAGGCGCTGCAGCGCGCCGCCCTGGCCAACACCGACCTGCGGGTGGCGCGGGCCAAGCTCCAGCAGGCCAAGGCCGGCATCTGGAAGGGCTGGAGCTACCACCTGCCGCAGGTGACCGCGGCCGGGACCTGGACGCACAACCGCGACGAGGCGGTGATCACGCTGCCCACCGGCTACCGGCTCGAGGCCAACGGCGCCCCGACCGGCCCGCCCTGGGACGTGGTTCCGTCGGGCGCCGTCTCGGTCTCCCTGCAGAGGCTCGACCAGCTCGGGGGCCAGGTGCAGGTGACCCAGGCGCTGCTGGCCCCGCAGGCCTGGTTCGGCATCCAGGCGGCCTACCGGGGGGCGGACGTGGCGGCCATGAGCGTGGAGGGGGCCCGGCGCGAGGTGCTCTTCGGCGTGGCCCAGGCCTACTACGGGGTCACCTCGCTGAAGAAGCTGGTCAAGGTCTCGGAGGAGCTGCAGGGGATCGCGGCGCGGCAGGAGAAGGACGCCAAGGTGCGGCTCGACGCCGGCACCATCGCCAAGGTGGGCTACCTGAGGGCGCAGATCGATCTCGCCCGCGCCGACCAGGACCTCATCCGCGCCCGAAACGCCTACCAGTCGGCCAAGATCTCGCTCGCCTCGCTGCTCGACCGCGACACCGCCTTCGAGGTGGTGGAGCCGCCCGAGCCCACGCTGCCCGGCGACACCGCCGGGCTGGAGCAGGAGGCCTTGAAGGCCCGCCCCGACCTGGAGGCGGCCCGCCTCACCGAGGACCTGGCGGCCGCGCTGCGCCGCGGCTCCATGGCCAGGTACCTGCCCAGCGTCGGGGCCTTCTACCGCTGGCAGATCGCCAACGTGACCGGCTTCACCGGCAAGAACGACAGCTGGGCGGCCGGCCTGGCGCTCAACTGGAGCATCTTCGACGGCGGCCTGCGCGAGGCGGAGCTGCGCGAGGGGACCGCCAGGATCGCCGAGGCCGAGGCCACCCGGCGCGGCCTGGAGAACCGGGTGACGGCCGAGGTGCGCCAGGCGCTGCTCGACCTGGAGTCGGCCCGGGCCAACGCGGTCAAGGCCAAGGAACAGGCCAAGCTCGCCGAGGAGAACCAGCGGCTGGTGGACGTCTCCTTCCGGGCCGGCGCGGCCACGGCGGTGGAGCAGGCCGACGCCACCGCGGCGCTGCGCACCGCCGCCATCGCGGCCACCACCGAGGGGTTGCAGGCGCAGCTCGCCGCCATCAAGCTGCTCAAGGTGGCGGGGGTCGTCGTCCCGTCGCCGAGCCGCTGAACGACCGGGCACGAATCGAGATCACCCCGGGCTCGGCACACGACCGGTCTGGCCGGATCGCGAGCTGCCGTTCAGCCCGCGCGCCGCCGCGCCGCTGGTGGAGCCGGAGCGCCCCTCAGCCGGCCGCCGGCCAGCCGAACTCGGCCACCACCGGCGCATGGTCGCTGGTGCCGAACTCGGGCAGCACGGCGCAGCGGCTGGCGGTGCGGGCCAGCGCCTCGCTGGCCACCACGTAGTCGATGCGCCAGCCCACGTTCTTCTGGCGCAAGCCGCGCCAGGGCGGCCACCAGGTGAAGAGCGCCGGGTTGGCCGGGTCGAGCGCCCGCCCCACGTCGGTGAGGCCGCGCGAGAGGAGGCGACCCAGCAGGGCCCGCTCGTCCTCGCGCTGGCCGCAGGCGCCGGCGCGCCGCTCCTTCGGGTGCACGTCGTCCTCGCAGCGGGTCACGTTGAGGTCGCCGCACAGCAGCAGCGGCCGGCCGGCCGCCTGGGCCTCCGCCGCCCAGCCGTCCAGCGCCTCGAGGAAGCGGAGCTTGGCCTCGAAGTCCTTCCCGCCGTTGGGCACGTAGAGGCTGGCCACCGTGACGCCCTCCACCTGGGCCATCACCACGCGGGTCTCGAAGTCGAAGGGCGGGTGGGCGAAGGCCGGCGGCGCCGCCATCCGCGCGCAGTTCACCAGGAGTGACACACCGGAGTAGGCGGTCTCGCCGTGCCAGAGGGCGTGGTAGCCGGCCGGCGCCCGCAGCGGCGCCGGGACCTTGGCGGCCGGGGCCTTGATCTCCTGCAGGCAGACCAGGTCCGGCGCCTCCCGGGCCAGCAGCTCCTCGACCTGCCCCTCGCGGGCCCGGATCCCGTTGACGTTCCAGGTGACGACCTTCACCGGCACCTCCACCTCCGGCCGCATGGCCCGCTCGGGGAGACTATGCACCCCCGCGGGGACAGGGAAGGCATTGGCCGGGCTGCGAGCCCTTCCGGGATCGGACGCGACGCCCTAGACTCCGGGGATGGTGCAGAGCGGCGGACGGCCGGTGGTGCTGGTGGCGGACGACGAGGAGGTGGTGCGGCGCGCCGCCAGGCGGGCGCTGGAGCGGGCCGGCTTCGAGGTGCTGGAGGCGAGCGACGGCCTCCAGGCGGTGGAGCGCTTCGCCGCCGAGGCGGCGCGCATCGCCTGCGTGCTGCTCGACCTCACCATGCCGGGCCTGGGGGGCGAGGCGGCGCTGGCCGCCATCCGCCAGCGGAGCGCCGAGGTGCCGGTGGTGCTCATCTCCGGCTTCAGCGACCGCGACGAGGCCTCGGCCGAGGCGACCGATCCGCGGGTGGGCTTCCTGCCCAAGCCCTTCGGCCCCGCGGAGCTGGTGGCCGCGGTGCGCGGCGCCATGGGCCGGCCGGCCTGAGGACCCCCGTCGCCCCGGGTCCTCCGGCTTCCCCTCGCTGACGCGAGGCCGGGTTCGGGACGGGCTGCCGGGCGCGGAGCGCCCCGCACTCGAGGGGCCCTCCTACCCCGGCGAGTAGCGCGCCTGCAGCGCCTCGACCCTGCGCCGGAGCTCCGCCCGCAGGTCGGCGGGGGAGAGCACCTCGGCCTCGCCGCCCCAGCCCAGCACCAGCCCGTAGAAGTACTCGTTGGGCGTGGTCTCCAGCGTGACCCGCACGCTGCCGTCCGGCTGCGGCTCGGCGGCGCCGGCCCAGCGCTCGCGCGCCTCGGCGGCCGCGGCCGGGGAGAAGCGCAGCACCACCCGCCGCTCCTGCCCGGAGGTGAAGTAGAGCCGCCGCCTGGCCAGCCGCTCCAGCCCGGGCCCGCGGTGCTCGCCGAAGCAGCGGGTGCCGAGCACCACCGAGGCGATGCGATCCAGCCGGTAGAGGTGCTCCGCCTCCTTCTCCACGTTCCAGCCGGCCAGGTACCAGTGGCCGTCGCGCGGGAAGAGGGCGCGCGGCTCCAGGCGCTTGCGCGAGAAGGAGCCGTCCGACTCGGCGCGGTACTCCACCGCCACCTCGACGCGCCGGCCGATGGCCTCGTCGAGCGCGCTGGCCCACTCGCCAGGCGGCCCCACCGCGAGATCGGTGGCCTTGGAGAGGGCCGCCACCTCGGCCCGCAGGTGCTCGGGCACCGCTCGCTGGATGGTGCGCACCGCCTTCTCCACCGTCTTGACCCCGGCCGTGGCGAAGGGGCGCAGCGCCGAGAGCAGCGCCGCCCCCTCGCGCAGCGAGAGCGGGGGCGGCCGGCCGAAGCCCATGTCCACGTCCACCCGCACCCGGCCGTGCTCGATGGCCACCAGCAGGTGGTCGGCGTCGGCGTCGGTGCTCACCGCCATGTCGTCCACCGCCACCACGTCGTCCTGCAGCTCCCGCACCGACTTCGCACCGGTCAGCGCCAGCGCGCGCTCCAGCGTCAGCCCCTGCTCGCCGGCGGCTCGCGCCGCCGGGATGAGCACCAGGAGCCGGCGCACCCGCTTCTCGAAGGCATATGGGGTCACGGCGTCACCTCCCGCGACAGCGCCAAGGCGAGCTTGGCCAGGATGGCGCGGGCCCGCTCCCGCCCTTCGGGCGGCGAGACCAGCTCCACCCCCTCGCCCCAGGCCAGCACCTGCCGCACCAGGCCGTCGAGGTTGCGCACCGGCAGCGCCGCCAGCCTGGAGCCGTCGTCCTGCAGCGTGACGCGCGCGCCCGGCAGGAGGCCGCGCGCGCCCCTGGCCATCGCGCCGGTGAGCCGCACGGTGGCGTCCAGCGGCGGGTGGGCCCGGTAGTCCCAGGGCCGCTGCAGCCGCCACTGGTCGAGCTCGAAGTCGGGCGGCACCAGGTAGTCGCCGCCCTTGGTGTCCTTGGGCACGGTGCACTGGTGGTCGGCGCGGGCCGGCCGGTCCTCCAGCGTCACCACGCGCCGCACGTAGAAGAGCCGCCGCTCGTCGCGCAGGTGGCAGTGGCCCACGAAGAACCACTCGCCGCGCCGCAGCCCGTAGCCGAAGACGTCCACGTCGCGCACCGTCTCGGTGCCGGCCGCGCCGCCGCGGTAGACGAGGTGGAGGCGCCGCCGCCGCTGCACCGCCTCGGCGAGCAGGGCCAGCCGCTCCAGGAGCTCCCGGGTGGCGGGCGGCGGGGCGATGGGCTCCGGGGTGGGGACCGCCTGCGGCAGCCCCTTGGCGCCCACCGTGAGCTTGCGCAGCGCGCTCTCCAGGTCGTCGCGCAGCGGGTGGTCGCCGGCGCGCAGCGCGGCCCGGCCCGCCATCCAGACCACGGCCGCCTCGGCGGCCTCGAAGGTGAGGCGCGCCAGGTGGAGGGCGGTGCGATCCACCAGGTACCGGGTCCGGTCGTCCTCCACGGAGCGGAGGGCGATGCCCATGCGCTCCACCGCGTCCTTGTCGCGGCCGAACTTCTTGAAGCGCGCCTCGTCGTCGCCGGCGTAGTCGCGGTGGAAGGCCTCGAGCAGGTCCTCACGCTTGAACGGCTCGGAGCGGTCCATCATCCAGGCGGCGATGCGGAGGAGCCGCCGCTCGCCCGTGTCCGCGCCGGCGCCAGGGCGCGAGGCCCGCGCCGCCTTCCTGGCCCGCGGCGGCCGCGGCGCCCTTCCGGCCCCGGCCGGGCGAGGCGTCTTCGCGGGTCCGGCCACGCCCTTCGGCTTCGCCTGCCTCGTCCTGGTCGGCGCCATGGTCCGGGAGTCTAGCCGAGCGTGAGGCCGAGCGACGCCACCATCTCCGCGAGAGCCGGCCGGTTGGTGGCCAGCAGGTGGACCCGCGCGCCTCCTGGGACCGGCTCCACCACGGCGCCCGCGAAGAGCGCCCCCGCCAGCGGCGCCAGCGCGCTCGGCAGGGCCACCGTGACGCGCTGCACCGGCCCGGCCTCCGCGTCCTGCAGGTCGGCCAGGGCGAACTCGAGCGGGTCGAGGCCCGTCGCCGCTGCGGCGCGGGCCCGGTCGGCTCCGCGGCTCCGGCCTCGGGGGCGGCGCCGGCGCTCCAGCAGCCTCACCGTCTCGACCCGCTCGACCTCCAGCACACGGAGCCCGCCGGCCGCCTCGCAGCGCACCAGGGCCACCCATTGCCGCCAGCGCCAGCCGAGCGACAGGACCTCCACCTCGCGGCGCGGCATGCCCGGAGCCGCCTCGCGCCGCGGCACCGACTCGTCCGTGTCGCGGTAGGTCAGGCGGGCGGGCCGTCCCGAGGCGGCGGCACGCGCCAGCGCGAGGAGGGGCTCGAGGGTCGTGCCCCGGTCGCGCCAGGGCAGGAGGCCAGCGGCCCTGGCGAGCGGGGCCGTCATGCGTCGAGCCGGGCCGCGGGGGGCGGGTGACGTCCTGGTGTCGCGGCTCACGGCGGGTCCTCCGGTGGTGACGGATCGAGTATCGCCAGGGGTCGGACACGCGGGGAGCGCCCCCTCGGAGGACTACGAGCGGGTCTTCCACACCTGGATCGGCTGGGCTCGCTACGGCGCCTTCTTCGCCTACGACGAGACGAGCGGGGTGATCTCGCAGGCGTGAGGCCCCGGGGCTGAAGGTGGGTCGCGAGGGCGGCGGTCCTGCCCGAGGCCTACAGCTTGGCGGCGGCGGCGGCCTTCTTGGCCGGGGAGACCACGGCGGTGAGCGCGCCGACGGCCGCGCCGGCGACGGCGCCCATGACGGCGAAGAGGGAGGCGATGCCGGTCACGCCGAGGACCATGCCGAAGACGATGAGGGCGCGGACCAGGAAGGTGGGCTGGACCGGGGTGCCGACGATGCCCCCGGCGAGGAGCAGGCCGGCGTAGCCGCCGTAGAGGATGGAGGGGAGCAGGGCCAGGGCGAGGAAGGCCACCAGGCCGGTGCCGGCGCCGACGAGTGCGAAGGTCTTGTTCTGGGGCTTCGAGGACGTGGTCGTCATGGCATTCTCCTTCGGGGTTGAAGTTCGGGGCTGCATCGCGCCGCCACCTGACTCCTCCCAAATGCACCTGGCCTGCCAACGCGGGCGGGACCGGATTCCGGGGGGTTGAAGGGCTGGACGTCTGGAAATCCGGACGGGACGCCGGGTCGGGGGGACGAGCCGGTGTGGGCGCGGGCGGAGGCCAGCGAGCTCGACATCGACTCGAGGCGCTCACATCCCCGGGAGACGCGGGACCTGCTTCAGCTTTGACGCCTTGTAGTAGGCGCCCCAGGCCAGCTTCATCCAGTGACCGACCACGGGCAGCGGGATCATCTGCTCCTTCCGGCTGTCGCGGTGGATGTAGGCAGCACCGTTTCCCGTGTCGAGAAGGCAGGTGATGCCGAGGTGGGGCAGGTAGCTCTCCCGCTCGATCCGGCCCGCCTCGAGGGCCTGGACGTTGCTCGCCACCACGCGCGCCATGACCTCGGCGACATGACCCTGCTTGGCCCGCCAGTCGGGGCCTTGCAGCGCCGCGGCGTCACCGGTGGACCACACGCCAGGGAAGCCCGGGACCGCGCAGCCGTCGTCGACCTCGACGAACCCGGCCTCGTTTTTTGGCAAGTCAGAGGACTTGACGACGGGATGTCCCTCGCCTGC
>JANNKC010000188.1:0-1868 GCA_031396105.1 Anaeromyxobacter sp. | reverse complement strand
TTCGGGCGAGCTCGTGACGTGCGCCTCCGAGGCCGGGACAGGGTGTCGGTACGAGGCCGTCTCGGCGGCCTGCGAGCCGTTTCGGTCGTGCGAGCCCGGCGGCCTGACCGCGGCGACGTGCGAGTGCCAGCCGAGCCCCATCTGCACGGGCGCGGGGGCCTCCTGCGCTGCCGACGCGCTCCACCTGATCAGCTGCGCCCAGACCAGCGGCTGCTGGCATGCGACGGCCGAGGTGGCCTGCGACCTCGGACAGACCTGCGTCGGGGAGTTCCCGGCTGGCGCCTGCGCCTGCGCCCCAGCGGGAGCCGACGTCGGACAGGGGTGCGCCACGGCCGACGCGGTCTCCTGCCTCGGAAGCCGGCTCCTGCGCTGCGCCCCCGTCGTCCCGGGCTCTGCGTGCAACGCCTGGAGGCTGGCGGAGGACTGCGCCAGCGCTGGGCTGGTCTGCAGCCCAGCCGGTGGTGCGGCGTGCGTTTGTCCTGCGCTCGCCGGGCCGCCCTTCGTCCGCTTCGCCGATTCCTCGGCACCGCGGAGGGCGGGCCTCGCGGTCAACGGAGCACAGGTGCCGCTCTGCAGGCATGCGTCGCTCACCGCGGCGCTCGCGGTCGCTGCCACGGGCGACACCGTGAAGGCGACCGGCTTCGTGGGGACGCCGGTGGTATTCAGCGAGGCCGCGCTCACCGTCCCGGCTGGCGTCACGCTCACGACCTCGGAGGCGACGCCGACCCCGGCCTACTACGTCGTCAAGGTCCAGGGGGCAGGAGCGCAGGGCGTGCAACTGGAAGCAGGCGCCAGCATTGCTGGCGTTACGGTGCGCCGTGGTACGGATGGCCCGGAATTGGGCGTGCGGGTCGTCGGGGCGTCGTCAGCCGTGGGTCCATCCCTCCAGGCGGTGCGTGTGGATGACCTTGGGGAGGGCCAGGCCTTCGTGACCGGGCTCCGGATCGAGGGAACGGGGGTAGGGGTCGGCGACTCCGTCGCGCTGGAAGACGTCGGGATTCGCGGCGCCTCTGGCAACGGCATGGAGGTCGCCATGGACGCGCTCGACGACACGGTGGCGGTGGCGCGCGCGGTGGTCGAGAGCAACGGCGTCGGCATCAAGCTGATCAAGGGCCACCTGACCCTGCTCAATCCGATGGTCAGAGCCAGCGCGGCGGAGGGCATCAACGCGGACATTGCGACGATCAACGCGGCGAGGCTCACAATCCAGGATGGACTGATCCAGCGGAATGGGACTGTCGGGCTGTGGTTTGGCAAGCTGGCCGGCCTCGCGATGGAGAGGACCCGGGTGTGCGGCAACGCCGGCTCGAACCGCTCGCTGTCTGGAGAGACGCGCAAGGTGGGCGGGGTCTTCGCGCTAGGGGCTGCGCCGGCGCTCGCGGCGCTCACCTTCAAGGGGAACCGGGTCGATGACAACGGCGGAGACCAGGTCTTCATTGGCGCAGGGAGCGGCTGGGACCTGAGCGCGCCGAGTTGCGCGTCCGGCGAGCGCAACATGGTTGCCGGGTACTTCGACGCCGGGAGCGTGGGCCTGAGCGCCATCGGCGCCGCGGTGAGCGCCCAGAACTGGGAGTGGGCGACGTCCTCGACGCCCGAGCCAAACGTCGATACCTACGGGTCGCAGGGCGGATCGGTCGACGCGACTGGTCCCGGCGGTCTGTTCTGCCTGCCTGTGCCGCCGCCGCCGCCCGTCTGTCCGCCGTAGGGGTGACCGGCGCCCAGCACGCCGCCTCCGCCAACGTACCGCCCCACGCACCGCTCCCCGAACGCCAGCCTCGCCGCCAACACGTTGTGGCGATGGCAGAGCAGGCGAAGCCCCTCCACCGTGGGTGCACCTCCGCGCGCCCACGGGTGCACGTGGTCGACCT
>JANNKC010000129.1:0-2973 GCA_031396105.1 Anaeromyxobacter sp. | reverse complement strand
GCCGGTGAGCGGCAGGTCGTCCGCGCGGATGCGCACGCGCCCGAAGACCGAGCCGAGCCCGGGGCCGATGGCGCCGAGGAACGCGGCCTCGATGGCCTGCACGAAGACCACCCGGCCGTTGGTCGTGGAACCGACCGGCGGGGCGTAGGTCCAGTCGCCGGTCACCTCGGAGGCCCAGTAGAAGTGCTCCCCGCCGAAGGCTCCGGGGAAGACCTCGGGCACCGCGTCGCCCGGGATGTCGCCCGGGAGCAGCAGACACCAGCCTTCGGCCAGCTCCAGGGGATCGAGCGGCGTGCAGAACTCGAAGGCGAGGCCCGTGCTGTCCTGGTACCACTCGGGCAGGTAGTTCAACTGGCTGTTCGGGCCGACGCGCTCCAGCACGGCGCTCGCGGGCGTGGGGGCCAGCGCGAGGAGGAGCAGGGTGGAGAGGGCCGCGATGCGGCGGGTGGACGGCGTCGTCATGGTGAGTCCCCATCGGCCGGGTCTGGTCATGCCGCGGCGCTTTGCCACAGGGTGCGCAGGACAAACGGTCGCAGCCAGTCGGGGGGGGGAGGGTCATTGGAAGAGGGGACAGGGCGGCGCCAGGGGCGGGGCAGACAGGCAAGGCCTAGCCGGCGCGGCGCGGGATGACCCGCTGGTGCTCGAGACGGTCGCCCAGCTGGCCGCCTCGCTCCCGGCCCGGCCGCCGCGCTCGCCGCCGAGCAGGAGGGCGCGCCGGCTACTTGCCGTTTCCCTCCGGTAGCTGCATATGTACTGGCCTTGTGGAGTTGAACGGCATTTGCATGAAGCCCGTCGACTACTTCGCCACCCACCCCGTGTTCCGGTTCGATGACTTCGCGTCCGCGCACCGCGAGGGTGATGCGCGCAAACCCACGGCGAGCAAGGCGGTCCTCCAGCAGCACGTTCGCGCTGGGCATCTGCTGCACGTCCGGCGGGGCCTGTACGCGGTCGTGCCTCGGGGCACCTCTGCAGCGACTCTGCAGATCGACCCGTTTCTCCTGGCGAGCCGGATCGCCCCGGACGCGACGATCGCCTACCACGCGGCGCTGCAGCTCCACGGCCGGGCCCACTCCTTCTCGCGGCGGGTCACGTACCTGACCTGCACGCGCCCAAAGCCGTTCGAGTTCCACGGCACCGAGTTCGTCCCCGTCCCGGTGCCGCCCACGCTGCGCCGACTGCCGGATCTGGGCGGAGGCTTCGTCGAGGTCCCGCGCAATGGTCTACCCGTACGCGTGACCACGCTCGAGCGGACGCTGGTTGACGTCCTCGATGCGCCCCGCCACGGTGGTGGCTGGGAGGAGATCTGGCGTTCGCTCGAGTCGGTGGAGTTCTTCGACGTCGACGCGGTCACCGACTACGCGCTGAAACTGGGCTCGGCGGTCACGGTGGCAAAGGTCGGCTTCTTCCTCGAGCAGCACCGAGAGGAGCTGATGCTCGAGGAGAGCCATCTAGAGCGCCTGCAAGAGCACGCACCATCCCAGCCGATGTACCTGGAACGCGGCAAGCGTGAGTCGGGCAAGCTTCTCACCCGCTGGAACCTCGTGGTACCGGAACGCGTGGTGAACCGGACCTGGGCAGAGGTGGCATGAAACTGGCCCCGCAAGATCTGTCACGCGAAGTGACGTCGACCGGCTTCGGCGGCGTGGCCGAGTGTCGTGAGCGCCTTGCAGTCGTTCTCCTCAGGTGGAAGGCGCTCAACGTGAAGAAGCGCCTCGGCGGCGCGGTCGACGACCAGGAACCGCCCGCCTAGTTACGAACTGGAGTTGACCCTCACGCCGCGAGGAGGAGGCGACCCGCGAGCGTGGACGCCGATGAGCACGGCAATCCGGACGCCCGCCCCCCCAGGCAGGGCCGGCGATGGCGCTGCGGCATTCGGCGCGTTATAGGACGACAGGTGCCGCACGCCGGCGCCGGCGAGGTGTCCATGTCTGAAGCCGACCGGATCGTCGAGCTCCTCGGAGGAAAGCGGGCGCTGGGAAGCACCCCGGACACCGAGGCCGCCTTCATCGCGCTCATCAGGAGCGGGCTTCCGTTTCCCTCGTTCCAGAAGGCCACGGCCGCGCTCCGCCTCTCGCTCCGGGACGTCGAGCGGGTCCTCGGCCTCAGCACGCGCTCGCTGCAGCGCCGCAAGGCGGGCCGCCTGACCGCAACCGAGTCCGAACGCATCCTGCGCCTCGTCCGGGCGGCGGCGCGCGCCGAGCGCGTCCTGGGCGACCCGGCCGCGGCGCTCGACTGGCTCGGAAGCCCGAATCGAGCCCTGGGCGGGGAGTCGCCCTTACAGCTCCTCGACACCGAGCTCGGCGCCAAGCGCGTGCTCGACGTGCTGGGGCGCATCGAGCACGGGGTCTACGGTTAGTGCGCCTGTGGCGGCTCTCGCCGCTGGCTTCCGCCGCGCTCGCCTTCGACGGCGAGGGCGCGCGGCTCTATCCGGGCCGGTGGAACCACGAAGGCGTGCCGATGGTCTACACCAGCGCGCACCTGTCGCTCGCGGCGCTGGAGCTCTTCGTCCACCTCGAGCCGCACCACCTCCGTCGCGCCCTGTACGCGTACTCGGCGGAGGTTCGTGACGAGGACGTGGAGGTGCTGCCGCGGGGCCGCCTGCCGCCGAACTGGGATGCGCTGGAGCCGCCCGGCGCGACCCGCGACCTCGGCAGCAACTGGGTCAGGCGTGGTCGATCGCTCGCCCTGGTCGTGCCCTCCGTGGTCGTGCCTCAGGAGCTGAACGTCCTGCTCAACCCCGCGCACCCGGCGTTCGCCAGCCTGGTGATCCTCGGGCCGGACGCGTTCTGGTTCGATCCGCGGATGGCGGGCAGGCGGCCTGGTACCTGAGCTGCAGCCGGTGGTGGAGCGGGTGCTGGCGATGGCATCGGTGGTGGATTGGGGTAGGGATATGGCAGGTCAGGCCGTAGGGCTAGAGAGGAGACATGAGCGATGCACCTCGCAGAGACGCGCGGCACTGGCTCGGGCGCCTGC
>JANNKC010000120.1:0-5165 GCA_031396105.1 Anaeromyxobacter sp. | reverse complement strand
AATGCCCGCCGAGACCCACCTGCAGGACATCACCCACACCATCCAGCTCGCCGTGGCGCCGGTCTTCCTGCTCACGGCCCTCGGCACCACGCTGGCCGTGCTGACCACCCGGCTGGGACGCGTGGTGGACCGGGCGAGGCGCGTCGAGGCGCGGCTGGACGCCGAGCACGACCAGCTGGCGCGACCCGCCCTGGTGGAGGAGCTCCGGCGGCTGGCCTACCGGGCGCAGCTCATCCACTGGGCGCTCACGGCCGGCACCACCGCGGCCATCCTGGTCTGCCTGCTCATCGCCGTGGCCTTCCTGGGCTACCTGTTCGGGGCCGAATTCGGTGTCGCGGTGGCCATCCTCTTCATCCTCGCCATCTCGGCCTACGTGGTGGCGCTCCTCCTCTTCCTTCGGGAGGTCTTCATGGCCATCAACATGCTGCGCTTCTCGATGGCGCCGGAGGTCGGCGTGGCTAAGGAGAGGGGCTGAGGGGACTGGAGGAGACCATGGACAGGACGCACTGGCTTCGCATGTTCACCCTCGGGCTGGCGCTCGCCGCGGGCTCGACCGCCCGGGCTGGCGACATGGAGGGGCACGCCAGGCCGCCAGGCCAGGCTCCGAGCCCGGCCTTCGAGGGGCTGAAGGCGCTGGCCGGTGAGTGGGAAGGGACCGCCCGGCAGGGCGGCAGCGACAAGACCTTCCCGACCAAGGCGGTCGTGAAGGTGGTCTCGGCCGGCTCGGCCGTCATGCTCGTCACCGACGCGGGCACGGAGCACGAGATGGTCACCATGTTCCACCGCGACGACGACGCCCTGCTCGCCACGCACTACTGCGCCGCCATGAACCAGCCGCGCATGAAGGCCGCGCCCGGCGCCAGCGCGAAGCAGGTCGCCTTCGACTTCGTGGACGGCACCAACCTGAAGGCCTTCCCAGGGCGCATGCAGGGGCTCGTGGTGGCCATGGCGGACGCCTCCCACCACACGCAGACCTGGACCCACCGCGACGGCACCAGGACCTCGACCATGTTCTTCGAGCTGGCGCGGGTGAAGTAGCGAGCGCCGCGAACGGCAGCCTCCTCCGCCGGACCGCCGGAACCGGACCACCGGTCCAGGTCCGGCGGTCTCGTTTCGTCGCTCCCAGGAGGGCCGAAAGCAGCAGCTTGGAGAACCCCAGAAGGGAAACCGGACGGCTCCAAGGGCCAGGGATTCCTGTCGACCACATGTCGGCACATCACCCCACGTCATCTCCAACTTGAATACATTCGAGCAGATCGCTCGATTGACGCAGTGCGCTCTCGACGCTACTCGTGAGGTCAGCCTGTACCTCGTTCATGGTATCGGGCTGCGCGCTGGGGCGGGAACGACGACCAGAGTTCCGCGGAAGTCGCCCAGGGTGGGTTCGTTGGACCCCACGCCACGCCACGGAGCGTGAACCAGCATCGAAGCAGGAGGTCGCGTGATGTCAAAGCTCAACGCAGGGTTGAATGGCTGGCTGGGGGCCGCCGTGGTGGTGGTCGTGCTCTCGGCGTGCAGCACCGGCTCCGGTCCGCAGGTCTCGGGGGTGGCGCAGGCGGACGGGCCCGTGGTGGGCAGCGTCTCGCTCATCGACTCGTCGTCCGTTCCGGTCCGGCGCACCGCGCTCACCGGCGCCGATGGTGCCTTCACCATCGACGCCTCCGGGATGACTCCGCCGTTCCTGCTGAGGGTCAAGGGGTCGGGGCCGGCCGGCACGACCCGGCTCTTCTCGGCCAGCCAGGACGGGCGCTCGGCCGACGTGAACCCCATCACCTCGGCCGCCTTCTCCGGCGCGGTCGAGCGCGATGACGATGTCGCTGGCGAGCATGATGACGACGGCGAGGATGATGACGACGGCGAGGATGATGACGACGGCGAGGATGGTGACGACGGCGAGGATGATGACGACGACGCCTTCGAGCATCAGGGCGGTGGCGAGAACCACGAGAGGGCCGGCAAGGTGATGCGACTCCTCGGGCAGCTCCGCACCGTCCTGGCGCCGCTCCTCACCCGCTACGGCATCACCGACCCGGCCGCCGACCGGGCCGCGGTTCGGCTCCTCCTGGCCGACGTGCGCTTCGAGGTGCAGCGGGGCGTGCTCACCGTGACCAACCGGCAGACCGGCGCCGTCATCTTCACCGGGCCGCTCGCCGACCTCGCCTCCGGCACCTTCGACCCCGACGCCATGCCGCCCGGGCCAGGCGCGCCCGGCCCCGGCGACTGCACCTTCACCTACGGCGACTGGGGCACCTGCATGAGCGGGCTGCAGACCCGCGCCGTCCTCACCTCCACGCCGGCGGGGTGCACCGGCACGCCGGTGTTGACGCAGGCCTGCACCGTCACGCCGCCGCCCATCGACGGCGCGGCGCTCTACACCACCCACTGCGCCGGCTGCCACGGCAACGGCCAGAAGGGGGCCTCGGCGTCCTCCATCCAGAGCGCCATCAACGGCAACCGCGGCGGCATGGGGACGGCGGCGCTCCGGGCGCTCACGCCGGAGCAGGTGGCCGCCATCGCGGCCGCGCCCTGACAGAGGCCGGGTGCGGGCAGGCCACCCCCGGACGCCCCGAGCCCTTCGACTCCGCGCCCGCGACGCAGCCGCTACGCTCAGGACAGGCTGCGGCCTGCAGGGCCGGAGTCGAGGGGCGCCCCTCGACTCCGGGTCGCATCGCGCACCTACGCTCGGGGCGTCCGGATCCCGAACGAGGGCCGCACGATCCTTGAGGACCCTCCGGTCACGCCCTATCATTCGCGGGCCACACTCCTCCCTCCCGCCGCCCGAGGCCCCGCGTGCCGAAGATAAAGCCCGTCCTGCTGGTCGTCCTCGATGGCTGGGGGATCAGCGCCCAGCGGGAGGCCAACGCCATCGCCCTCGCCGGCACGCCCAACATGGACGCGCTGATGCGCGAGTACCCCTGGACGCAGGTGGAGACCAGCGGGCTCTCGGTGGGGCTGCCCGATGGGCAGATGGGAAACTCCGAGGTGGGCCACACCAACATGGGCGCCGGGCGGATCGTCTACCAGGACCTGGTGCGCATCAACCGCGCCGTCGAGGACGGCTCCTTCTTCCAGAACGACGCGCTCCTGATGGCCTGCCGCAAGGCCAAGGCGGCCGGCGGCGCGCTCCACCTCATGGGGCTGGTCTCCGACGGCGGCGTCCACTCCATGCAGGAGCACCTCTACGCCTGCCTGGACCTGGCGCGCCGGGAGGGCGTGGCCAGGACCTTCGTGCACGCCTTCATGGACGGGCGCGACACGCCGCCCCGCTCCGGCGTCGGCTACATGCGGAGCCTGGAGCGGCGCATCGAGGAGACCGGCTACGGCCGGGTCGCCACGGTGCACGGCCGCTACTTCGCCATGGACCGCGACAAGCGCTGGGACCGGGTGGAGCAGGCCTACGCCGCCATGGTGCGCGGCGAGGGCTACCGCGCCTCGAGCGGCGTCATGGCGGTGGAGTCCTCCCACGCCCACGGCGAGACCGACGAGTTCGTCAAGCCGACCGTCATCGTCAACGCCGAGGGCAAGCCGGTGGGCACGGTGAAGGACGGGGACGCGGTGCTCTTCTTCAACTTCCGCGCCGACCGGGCGCGCCAGATCACGCGGGCCCTGGCCGAGGAGGGGTTCAAGGACTTCGATCGCAAGGTGGTGCCGCGCCTCTCGGCCTTCGTCTGCATGACCCAGTACGACGAGACCTTCCCGTACCCGGTGGCCTTCGGCCCGCAGAGCCTCGACGAGATCTTCCCGGAGATCGTGAGCCGGGCCGGCCTGAAGCAGCTGCGCTGCGCCGAGACCGAGAAGTACGCCCACGTCACCTTCTTCTTCAACGGCGGGCGCGAGACGGTCTACCCGGGCGAGGACCGGCTGCTCATCCCCTCGCCGCGCGACGTGAAGACCTACGACGAGAAGCCGGAGATGGCCGCCCGCGAGGTGACCGACAAGCTGGTGGCCGCCCTCGGCACCGGGCAGTACGGCTTCGTGCTGGTCAACCTGGCCAACCCGGACATGGTGGGGCACACCGGCCTCCTCGACGCCGCGGTCAAGGCGGTCGAGGTGGTGGACGAGTGCGTCGGCCGGCTCTGGACGGCGGCGCAGGCGCAGCACATGGCCATGCTGATCACGGCCGACCACGGCAACTGCGAGCTGATGACCGACCCGGTGACGGGCCAGCCGCACACCGCCCACACGCTCAACCCGGTCCCCTTCATCCTGGCCGACCCCGACTTCCGCGGCGCCACGCTCCGGTCGAAGGGCGTGCTGGCCGACATCGCGCCCACCGCCTTGCAGGTCATGGGGCTGCCGCAGCCCAAGGAGATGAAGGGGCTGGGGCTGGTGCAGCGTTAGTCCACGATCCCCCGGTCGCGCACCACCATCATGGTCGCCTGCATGAGCGCCACGGACCGCTCCTGGCCGTCGCGGTGGGCCACCACCTCGCCGGCGCAGACCATGATGGCCTGGCCCGGCTTGACGACGCGGCCGCGCGCCGTGAAGCGGTCGCCGCGTCCCGGCGCGAGCAGGTTGACCTTGAACTCCACGGTCAGCACCGCCACGCCCGCCGGCATGAGGGAGAGGGCGGCGTAGCCGCAGGCCACGTCGACGATGGCCGTGCTGACGCCGCCGTGCAGGTAGCCGTGCTGCTGCGTGAGCAGCGGCCCGTACGGCAGGTCGATGTCCACCTCGCCCGGCGCCACCCGCGCCAGCGAGGCGCCGATCATGGCGGAGAAGGCCTGGCGGCCGAAGCTCTGGCGCACGCGGCGCTCGAAGTCGGGATCGGCGGGCTGGAAGGCGGGCATCGACGACCCATAGCGCGGAACGCCGGCCGCGATCACGGTCGGAGCGACGCGGGGCCGGCGCGGGCCGGGCCGGACGGCGCGCCGGGCGCAGGCGGCGAGGGCAGCCCCCGGCACGCCGCGTGCTTTCGCCGCCACCGTGCTCCGCGCCACCCTGGCCGCCCTCCTCGACCTGCTCTACCCACCTCGCTGCGCCGCCTGCGCCGAGCCAGGCGGCGGCGCGGCCTTCTGCCCGGTCTGCGCCGAGGCGCTCGAGCCGGTTCCGCCCGGCTGCGCAACCTGCGGCCTGCCCGGCCCCGATCCGATCTGCGGCACGTGCCACGCCGCGCCCCCGGCGTTCGACCGGGTCCTGGCCGGCGGTCTCTATGGAGGGCCGCT
>JANNKC010000111.1:0-3360 GCA_031396105.1 Anaeromyxobacter sp. | reverse complement strand
GCGCGGGAGCTTCGGGGACGGCCTCGGGGGCCGGGGGCTGCGTCTGCTCGGTGTTCTCGGTCATGGTCTCTTCTTCCGGTTGGTGTCCACCACGCCCCGGTACGGCCAGCGCGGGAAGAGCCCGAGGACCTGCCTCGTGGCACCGGAGCGCTGCCGGGAGCGTGTGAGTAGTGAGCTGCAGGCGCCGAGCGGCTGGCGCCTCCCCACGCCGGATGCGGCACTGCGCGAGGGGATGGCGATCTAACACTTCCCACCGGCGGGGGCAAGCCGCCGCGAGGCCTCACCTTTTCCACCATCCGAGCTCGGCAATCCGGCCGTATCCTGGCGCCCTCCCCGGGGCGTTTCGTGGCGCACCCCGCGCGAGCAGGATCTCCCGGCCCCCGCGCCTCGCCGGGGCCGGCAGGTTCACCCAGGGAGAGCGACATGCCACTCGAGCCGGGCCAACAGGCCCCCGACTTCACGCTGCAGGACCAGGACGGCAACCCGGTGAGGCTCTCCAGCTTCAGGGGGAAGCGCGTGGTGGTCTTCTTCTACCCGAAGGCCTCCACCCCTGGTTGAACGCAGGAGGCCTGCGACTTCCGTGACGAAGTCGACGCGTTCAAGAAGAAGAAGGTGGCGGTGCTCGGCGTCTCCAAGGACACGCCGACGGCGCAGAAGAAGTTCCAGGAGAAGCACGATCTGCCGTTCCCGCTCCTGGCCGATCCCACCCTGGTGGTCCACAAGGCCTGGGGCGTCTGGGGCGAGAAGGTCATGTACGGGAAGCAGGTCATGGGGACCGTCCGCACCACCGTCGTGGTGGGGGCGGACGGCACGGTGGAGCAGGTCTTCTCGAAGGTGAAGGTGACCGGCCACGTCGCGAGCGTCCTCGAAGCGCTGTAGCTGCCCTGGTCAGCTCCCGCTCGATCCGGGGTGATTACCGTGGTAAGGAAGCAGCATGACCATCGCGCAGTCGAGGCTCACGTCGCAGGGGCAAGTGTCCATCCCGGCCGAGGTGCGCCGCAGGCTCGGGCTCGGGCCCGGGTCCGTCATCGAGTGGGACGAGGATGGCGGGCGGATCGTGGTCCGCCGGGCAGGACGGTACTCGTCCCTGGAGATCCACGAGGCGTTGTTCCCCGACGGGGCGCCGAGGCGCAGGAGCCTCGAGGAGCTGAAGGCGGGGATCCGAGCACACATGGGGCGGCGCCATGCGCGCCGTTGACACCAACGTGCTGGTGCGGCTCCTCGCACGCGACGACGCGCGACAGGCCGCTGCGGCGGAAGTCTTCGTCGCACGCGGTGCCTGGGTTTCGCACCTGGTCCTCGCCGAGACGACGTGGGTCCTCGCGTCCGTCTACGAACTGGCGCCCGCCGAGCTCGCAACCGCGGTGGAGTTCCTCCTCAACCATCGCGACCTGACCGTCCAGGACGCCGACGTGGTGGCGAGGGCGCTTGGCCAGTTCCTTGAGAAACCGGCCATCGGATTCTCCGACTGCCTCGTCCTCGAGATCGCGCGCCAGGCGGGGCACCTCCCGCTGGGGACGCTCGACCGGGAGCTCGCCAAGCTGAAGGGCGCCGAGCGCGTGGGGTGAGCAGGCGCCCGCGGCGGCGGAGCCGCCCGACGGCGACCGGTTCGCGGCACGGCGCAGTCCATCGTCCCCCTGGACGCGGTAGAAGGGCAACGTGACCAAGCCCCCCGCCGGGAAGAAGCCGCCCACCTCGAGGACCAAGACCGGGACGGGCCACGGTCGCGGCCATGGGCGCGCGCCTGGCCAGCCAGGGAAGCCGGGCCGGCCAGGCGAGGGCCGATCCCGCCGCGGCGCGCACGACGGCGCGGGGCACGGCCCGCACGGCACGCTGCCGCGCCCGATGCGCCACGACGTCATCGACGCCGCGGTGCTCGAGGTCCACGGCCTGGTCCACGACCAGGGCTGGCTGGCCGATCGCGCGCTGGAGCGGGCGCTGCGCAGCGACCGGCTCTGGGCCTCGGAGCGGCGCGCCGCCGCCGAGGCGGTCTACGGGTTGACCCGCTGGCAGGGGCAGCTCGACTGGCTCCTCTCGGCCGGCGGAGGTCCGCCGCCCGACCTCGTGACCCGCTACGCCGCCTGGCTCTGCCGCTTCGGCGGCCTGCCCCGGCTGGACGCCGCGCGCCGGCTCGGTGTCCCGGCGGCGCGCCTCCTGCCGCTCGACGGCGGCGACGCCCGGCTGGCCGCGCTCACCGACCCGGTGGAGCGGCTCTCGCGCCAGGGCTCCCTGCCGCGCTGGCTGGCGGCCCGCTTCCGCGACGAGCTCGGCGAGGCGGAGGCGGCCGCGCTGGTGGCGGTCCTGAACGAGCGGGCGCCGCTCACGGTGCGCGCCAACCTGCTCCTGGGCACCCGCGAGGCGCTCCGGCTGCGGCTCGAGAAGGAGGGGACGCAGGCGACGCCCACCCGCTTCAGCCCCTGGGGGCTCACCCTCGACGGCCACCAGAACGCCTTCGCCAGCCCGAGCTTCCAGGCCGGCGGGTTCGAGATCCAGGACGAGGGCTCGCAGCTCATCGCGCTCGCCTGCGGCGCCCGCCCCGGCATGACGGTGGTGGACGCCTGCGCCGGCGCCGGCGGCAAGACCCTGGCGCTCGCCATGGAGATGCGGAACAAGGGGACGCTCTGGGCGCTCGACTCCGACGCCGACCGGCTCGAGGAGGCGCGGCGCCGCGCCCGGCGCGCCCACGTGGACAACCTGCGGACCCGGGCCATCGCCGCCGGCGACGGCGCGGCGGCCGGGTTGGCCGACCTCGCGGGCAAGGCCGACGTGGTGCTGGTGGACGCCCCCTGCAGCGGGCTCGGGACGCTGCGGCGCAAGCCGGACGCCCGCTGGCGGCTGGCGCCCTCGGACCCCGAGCGCTTCGCCGGCATCCAGCGGACGCTGCTGGAGCGCTTCGCCTCGCTGCTCAAGCCGGGCGGGCGGCTGGTCTACGCCACCTGCTCCATCTCCAGGGTGGAGAACGCCGAGGTGGCGGCCCACGCCGCCGCCCAGCTGCCGCTCGACCCCGTGCCGCTCGCCCCGCTTCTCGGCGCCGAGCGGGCCGCCGCGCTCGGCGTGGAGGGGAACGCGGTGCAGCTCCTGCCCCACCGGCACGGTACCGACGGCTTCTTCCTGGCGGTGTTCCGGCGGCGGTAGACGGCCGTCCCGAGACCATGCCCGAGCTGCCCGAGGTCGAGTTCGCTGCCCGCACGCTGCGGCGCCTGGCGCTGGGACGGCGCATCGAACAGGCCGTCGCCGACCAGCGGGCGCGCCGCCTCTTCCGCCCCGCCACGCCGGCCGCGGTGACTGGCGCGCTCGGCGGGGCCACCCTCGAGGCCGTGGCACGCCACGGCAAGCAGCTCCTCCTCACCCTGGCCACGC
>JANNKC010000108.1:0-5684 GCA_031396105.1 Anaeromyxobacter sp. | reverse complement strand
TACGCCGTGTAGCTCGGGCCGTCCCGGCTGCGCCGATGCGTGTTGACCCTGGGATTCCGCGGTGCTACCTACTCGCTTCCCTGCAGCACCCGGGGCGTAGCGCAGCCTGGTAGCGCACTTGCTTGGGGTGCAAGTGGTCGCTGGTTCAAATCCAGTCGCCCCGACAGTTCGAAGGCCCTGACGTCCCTCGGGAAACCGGGATGCGTCAGGGCCTTCTCTTTTTGGGCTCGCAGCCCCCAGCAGCAAGGTAGCAGCAAACGGCGGCTGGTCCGGCGGTGGAGGCAAGCCGAGCGCGAGCCGGTTGAGGCCAGCGCGCATGTCCTCGAGATCGAGGTGGCCGTAGACCTCCGAGGTGATCTTCGGGTCGGTGTGCCGGAGGATCTTCTGCACCGTGGCGAGGGGCACGCCGGCCTTGAGGAGGAGCGTGGCTGTCGAGTGGCGCAGGTCGTGGAAGCGCAGCGGCTTCGCTTCCGCGACGGGCCAGAGCCGCATCTGGCAGCGCGGGCAGCGGCCGGGCTCCGCGTCGGCCTTCCGCTCCGAGTAGCCGCAGCCCTTCCGCCGGCAACGGTGGTCGTACCCGACCACCAGGCCGGCCCGCTTCATGGCGCGGCGGAGAACATCCTGCAGTCGCACGTCCGGCGCATGCTGCCGGCCGTCCTCCTGCGGGTAGAGCAGGTCGGACGGAGAGCGCTTCATGGCCGCCTCGATCCAGGGCACGAGCTCGTCCGGGAGCGGCAGCAGGTCTTCGTGGCCGCCCTTGGTCGTATCCGAGTCGTTGGAGCGGCCGATGCGGATGGTCTTGGCCTGGAGGTCCACGTCGCCCTTCTGGAGCGCGATGACCTCTCCGCGCCGGAGGCCGAGGTAGACGGCCGTCGCGAAGATGCCGCGCCAGCGCGCGTCGAGCGCGGCGAGGACCAGGAGCACCTCCTCTGGCCGTAGGTACTTGGGGAGCCGCTTCGGCACCTTGAAGCGCGGCACCGCCACCGCCGGGTTGGCGCCCTTCCAGGCGCCGCGGCGCGTGAGGAAGGCGAAGACGCGGTGCACGGCCGCCCGGAGGTGGTTGAGCGACTCCGGGCCGAGGGTCTCGACCCTCGCGTTGAGGAGCGCCTCCAACTTGTCGCCCACCTCGGAGAGCGGCAGCGGCCCGAGCTCCGGCCGCAGGTGCTTTTCCATGAAGCGGTGGATGGTGGGCGAGCGGAGCCGCTTGCCGTGCTCGGACCACCAGAGGTCCATGGCCGCACCGAAGGTCTGCTCTGGCGAGTCGCTCGGGAGCGGATCCAGCCCGAGCCGCTGGCGCTCGTGCTTCCGCGAGAGCTCCAGCTCAAGCCGCCGCGCCTCGGTCTTGGTCCTGGCGTCGGTCGCCTTGTCGCGCCACCGGCCGCGACCATCCTTGAAGCGCACGTACCACCGGCCGTTCTTCTGGTAGGGCTCGGCCATCGGCGACCTCCTGCCACGTTCTGCGAAGTTCTACTCGCGGCGGCGAACGGGAGCCACGCCGCCGGACTCGACCCAGGCTCGCAGTTCACCCGGTATAAACCTGAGGCCCCAGCCGGCGAGCCGCTTGACCGGGAGCGTCCCGTCCTCGGCCCGGTGGTAGACCCAGCTGACGCTGCGCTTGAGGAAGCGGGCGGTGGCGTGGACGTCCCAGAGCTCGTCGTCGGGAGGGAGCGCTGAAGGGCCTACGGCCTCGCTCCGCTGCGCGGCCGGCGGCCTGGTCATCCTGGACCTGGAGCGTCGCAAAGCCTGCCTCGCGGGCGCCCCAGGGGCCTTTGCGAGCGGGCGCGCCTTGTCGCTTCCTGACTCGGCGGCCGTCGCCGCCACCGGTCGGGGCGCGGCGATGCCGTCGGCCTGCCCTGCCCACTCGAACGTCACCTGGTCACCCCGCGTCTCGGCCATGACTCGCTCCTCGCTCGCTCCGCCTGCTCACCGATTCGCCCACGGGGGCGCGGGAGGCCTCGGGCCCGGCGTGGCAAGGGCCTTCGCCGGCGCCTCCTCCGGGGCGAAGCCCGCGTCCTGGACCAGCTTCACGAACGCCCGGAGCGCCCGGATGGCGGCGCTCGGGACGACCGGAAGCGACAGCTGCGGACCGCCGCGCTGGTTGTGATCGTTGATGACCTTGTGGTGGGCGTTGAGCGACTCGGCCAGCGCGTTGTAGCCAGTGCGCACCTGGTCGAGCAGGGCCTCTTCGACCTTCACGACCCGCTCACGGCGCGGCTTGGTCGGCTCGGCCACGCCCTCGCGGACGTAGCGCGCGAGCACCTGGGGCGCCTCCGCGAAGGTCATGATGATCACGCGGAACTGGCTCGGCGCCAGGAGCCAGACGCCCGTGCGGTGCAGCAAGCGGAAGCCGAGCGCGTCGTCGTCCTCGCTGAGCCACCGGAAGGGCAGGTCGGAGAGCGGCGCCTAGTGGCTGGTTCGCAGCGAGGTCACGAGGCCGGCCAGGACGTCGTTGAGGACGAGCGTGTGCTCAAGGAAGCGGGCGCCGATGTCGGCGGCGGCCGGTGGCCGCAGCCACGGCACCTGGGCCGACGCGATGGAGCGGCCGAAGGGGGCGAGCGCCCAGACCGGCACCTCGAGGCCGTCGCGGCGCCGGTAGGCGAGCCGGCGCAGGCAAGGCCCCTCCCCTGGCTTGCCGCCCGGCTTGCAGAGCTTGGCGAGCCGTCGGTACGTCTGCTTCTTGCTCGCGCCGTCGAAGTAGAGCCGGTGCAGCTGGTCGGCCGAGGCGTAACGGGCGACGCCGACGTAGGCGAGGAGCCGGCTGTCCCGAAGCGTCCTGACGTAGCCTGCAGGGCTCGGCATGCGACCGACTCGCGCCGCTACCGGCGGCGCGGCCCTCCGACGTTCGGCGCGTCGAAGCCCGGCCCCTTGTCACGGAGCTCCAGGCTGCGCTGGAAGAGCAGGTGCAGCAGGTACTCGTACCGGCCGAGGCCGAGCGCCTTCCGGTCGGCCTCCAGGAGCGCCGTCGCCGCAGCCGGCAGGCCGAACCAGGTGCGCACGCCGTCGAGGTGACGGATGACGTGCCCGGTCAGGTCCGAGCCCCGCGCGGCCGCCTCGTCCTTCAGAAAGATGACGAGCTCCCGCGGCATGCGGAAGGTCTGCATGAGCTTCTCGGTGGTCGAGAACGGGTCGGTGGCGGGGGCCTTGGACTTGGTAGGCATAGGGCTTCCCTATGTCTTACGTTCGCTGTGCGGCGCTTCAAGGCTGCCTGCCGGTCCCGATGGGTACCCTGCCCAACCGCTCCGCCGCCGTCGCCCCCGCCCTGACCGACCACCCCCTCGGCAACCTCGCCAGCCCTGACGCGCCGCTCCAAGCGCTCCCGGCCAACGACTCTGGCCCGCCCGTCCCGGCCCCTCGCTGCCCAGACCGTCCGCCGACCGAGACCGCCGACCTCTAGCCAGCCTTCTTCGACCGCATGCCCGCTCCGTGCTTTGCAGCCTCTCGCCCCGCCACCCGCCTCCCCTGCATCTCTCTTTGACATCTATGACTCTGACTCCCAGTGAACAGGATCTTGTCTGTCCCTGACCAGCCCCGCCCCGCCGCCTTCTGCCTCCTTGAACATTCCTTGGTGACAGAAACCCGATCCCACAATCCATGCTGGTTGGGAGTGTGGGATCGGGCTTCTGGCACCCGCTTCACGCCGACCTGACGACCTTGAGGGCGGCGGGGCGGGGCCGGTCGGATCACGGGGTTGCGCCTTGGATCCCTGATGCCACGTCCGCGGCCGGTACCGATCCTTGGCCGGTGACCCCACGCATCGGCCGCCGTCATCGGCCTTCCGGCGCCCATCTTCGACCCCCTGAGCGCCGGCCCGCCTCTTGCGATGTGGGCCCGCGTGGACCACGCCGCCGCGCCGGTCGAGACCTGGGAACGCCGTCACGGGGCCGCGTGCGCGCCCCTGCCGCGGTACCGGCGGCGCGAGCCGGAGAAGACCATCCTCCACGCCGTGGTCCGCGAGCGGATCGAGCCCTTCCTCGCCGCCGCTCGCGAGCGCAGCCCCTCCGGGCGCGGCCTCCCGGCTCACGTGGAGCGCGACCTGCGCGCCTACCTCGACTGCGGCATCCTGGCCCGCGGCTTCGCCCGAGTCCGGTGTCCCGACTGCGGTTTCGAGCGGTTGGTGGCCTTCAGCTGCAAGGCCCGGAGCTGCCCCTCCTGCAACGCCAGGCGCATGGAGGATGCCGCCGACCACCTGGTCCACGAAGTCTTCCCGGCCGTGCCCGTGCGCCAGTGGGTGCTCTCCTTCCCGCGCCGGCTCCGGTTCCTGGCCGCCCGCGACCCCAGGGTCGCCTCCCGCCTACTCGACCTCTTCACCCGCGCCGTCTTCGCCTGGCAGCGCCGCCAGGCCCGGCGGCTCGGAGTGGCCGATCCGCGGACCGCCGGCGTAACCGCGATCCAGCGCTTCGGGAGCGCCATCAACCTGAATGTCCACTTCCACACGCTGGTCCCCGACGGGGTGTTCGACCTCACCGGCACGGGGCCGGCCCGCTTCGTCCCGCTGAGGGGGCCGACCGACCAGGACGTAGCCAGGGTGCTCACCACCGTCATCCGAAAGGTGGCCCGGACCTTCGGCTCCGGGGAGGACGATGGCCCGGCCGCGGAGGCTGCCGAGGATGCCTTCGCCGCCCTCCAAGCCATCGAGGTGGACCGACGGCTCCGCTTCCCCGATCCCTTCAAGCACGCCCGCCACTCGGCCTACCTCGACGGCTTCTCGCTCCACGCCGGCGTGCGGATCCACGAGAACGACCTGGAGGGGAGGGAAAAGCTCTGCCGCTATGCGGTCCGGCCGCCGTTCGCGCTCCACCGGCTCTCGCACGGTGCGGACGGCCGGCTCGTCTACCGGATGAAGCGGCCGCGCGGCGGCTCCCTGTTCCTCGTCCTCACGCCCGACGAACTGCTCTCGCGCATCGCCACCCTCGTGCCACCGCCCAGGACCCACGCCCTGCGGTACCACGGGCTGTTCGCGCCCAACTCGAAGCACCGGCGGAGGGTGGTGCCGGGCAGCGGCGGCGCGAAGGCAGGCGCGCCCAACTCGGCCCCCGCCCCGGTCGCGGCGCCGACGGCCACCTTGGCGGGACCGGCGAGCGAAGCCCCACCGGCCTTCCGGCTCACGTCGCCCGACCCGTCCATGGCCGAGCGCCCGAGCCCTCGCTACCGCGTCCCGTGGGCTGACCTGCTGCGCAAGGTCTTCGCAATCGAGGTCCTCAAGTGCCCCCGCTGCGCCGGCCGCCTCGAGCTCATCGCCTTCATCTCCGAGCCGGACGTGGCCCGCCGCATCCTGGACCATCTGGGCCTCGCCTCGCAGGCCCCGCCACTCGCCAGGGCCCGCGCGCCGGACGACCCAGGCGGCGCCGAGGAGGCCGGGCCCGACTACCACGCCGGCGATCCCATCTTCGACGAGTGAGGGACACGGCCCCCGCCTCCAGGGCCGAGGCCTGCCCGCCGAGGTCCCAGGCGGCGTCAGGCGCACCTTGCAGCGCGTCCCAGCAGCGTGCAAGGCTTCGCTGCGGGTCAAAGGGCTGTTGAACCAGTTTCCGTAAGGTACACTATCAGACGCAGAACGGCGGGTTGAACGCCTTATCCCTTGGTCCACGCCGGCCTGGTCGAGGCCAAGGCGGTCGGCCAGCTCTCCTGCTTCGAGGCGGCCGTCATGCTGGCGCGCACCATGGGCATCATCCCCGCCCCCGAGT
>JANNKC010000097.1:0-7963 GCA_031396105.1 Anaeromyxobacter sp. | reverse complement strand
TCCTGCACCGACTCCACCGTCCTCGGCAACGTGGGCGTGTCTCCCGGCACGGCCATCACGCAGACCAGCTGTCCGGTGACCGGAACCATCAACGCCGGTGACGCGGCGGCCGCCCAGGCCCAGGCCGACTTCCTGGTCGCCTACGACGCGCTCGCGGCGCAGCCGTGCGACCAGACCCTGACGACCCTGGATGGCCAGACCCTCGCCCCCGGGGTCTACTGCTTCGACGCGGCGGTGACCTCCACCGGCGGCGTGCTGACGCTCGACGGGCCAGCGACCGGCACCTGGATCTTCAAGGTGGGGACCCTGGGCACCGGCGCCCTGACCGGCACCAACTTCTCGGTGGTCACCCCGGGCGGCACCCCGCCGGCCTGCGGCAGCGTGTTCTGGTGGACCGCCGAGGCCGCCACGCTCACCGACTCGCAGTTCGTGGGCACGATCCTGGCGGGCGCGGCCATCACCGTGACCCGTGGGACGTTCAGCGGCGACGCCTACGCGAAGGCCGCGGTGACCATCACCGGCGCCGCCGTCACCGGCTGCGCCGTCGGTGGTGGTGGTCCGGGCGCCTGCACGGACGAGGACGAGGATGACTGCCAGTGCCAGGACGACGACGACGACGACGGCGACCACGACGGCAAGGGGGACGACGACGACCACGACGGCAAGGGGGACGACGACGACCACGACGGCAAGGGGGACGACGACGACGGCGACCACGACCGGATGTCCTCCAGCGGCCAGTCCAGTTCACGCGGCGCCCGGTGTGGACACGATGACGACGACGACGACGACGATGACCACGGGCGAGGCCGGGGAGATCACGGCAACGGCAAGAAGGGGGGGGGCGGCTCGAGGCACGGTGGCCATCGCTGAGCACCGGTCACCGCCGTGAGGCGTGCCCGGCCCGGGCGAGTCCGAGGGAGGACTCGCTCAGGCCGGGCCGCCGTCGTTCAGGTCCAGGGGGGTACGCATCCCGTCGGGCGTCCGGGGCTCCCGGCGCCCCTGTCCAGCGCGGGCGGCGGACGTTCGCGAACGATCCAGGCGCCTGCTCGAGCCGGGCCCGGCGAAGCAATTCCAGCGGCTTGCAGCGGCGCGTCACGGGCACGCGGCGTGCGTTCCTGGTGCGTCGGGCAGGAGCACCGCGCCTCCCGGTCGGCGGAAACGTCCGCCTTCCTGCACCACACGCGGCCACCACAAGGGAGCACATGATGAACACCAACCTGAATCGAATCCTGGCCGGAGCCGCCGTCCTGCTGCTCTCGCTGACCGGCTGCGGAAGCTCCAGCGATGATGCGCCGGCGGTGCCGAGGGTCGCGTCCACCGTCCCGGCCACCGGGGCCACGGGCGTCGGACTCAACTCGACGGTCCGCGCCACCTTCAGCGAGGCGATGAATCCCGCCACGCTCACCGCGGCCACCTTCACGCTGACGGCCGGAGGGGTACCGGTCATCGGGACCGTGACCTCCTCGGGCACGACGGCGACCTTCAGGCCGGGCATCATCCTGACCGCCTCCACCACCTACACCGCGACGATCACCACGGGGGCCAAGAACGCCGCCGGCGTGCCCCTCGCGGCCAACCATGTCTGGACGTTCGGCACCGGGACCACGGTGACCCCGGAGCTCGCGGTGAACCTCGGCACGGCCGGCGGGTTCGCGATCCTCGCCAAGAGCGGGATCTCGACGGTGCCGACCTCCGCCGTCACCGGGGACCTCGGCGTCAGCCCCGCCGCGGCGACCGCCATCACGGGCTTCTCGCTGACCAAGGACTCCACCAACGTGTTCGCGACCTCGCCGCAGGTGACCGGGAAGGTCTTCGCCTCCGACTACGCGGTACCCACCCCCGCCAACCTGACCACGGCCGTCGGCGACATGCAGCTCGCCTTCACCGACGCCGCGGGGCGCGTGCCGGGCGTCACCGAGCTGGGCGCCGGGGACATCGGCGGGCTCACCCTCGCGCCGGGCGTCTACAAGTGGGGCACCGGCCTGCTCATCCCCACGGACGTCACGCTCAGCGGCGGCGCCACCGGCGTCTGGATCTTCCAGATCGCCCAGACCCTCACCATGAGCAGCGGCGCGAGGGTCCTCCTGGCCGGCGGGGCGCTGCCCAGGAACGTGTTCTGGCAGGTCTCCGGCCTGGTGGACCTCGGCACGACGGCGCACCTCGAGGGCACCGTGCTGGGCCAGACGTCGATCACGCTGCGGACGGGCGCGTCGGTCAACGGCAGGTTGCAGGCGCAGACGGCGGTCAGCATCGACGGCAGCACGGTCGTCGCGCCCACCCCGTAGCAGGCCCACGCCGATCCTGGCGAGGGACCAGGCGTGAGGGGGGCTCGCGCGCAGGCGTGCGCCCCCCGACGCCCTCACTGCAAGGACGTGGTCATTGACAGAGCGCCACCGCAGGCCCGCCTCGCCGCCGCCGCCATCGTCGCTGGCCACGGAGGTCACGGCACCCTTCGTGCCCTCCGCCGGCCAGGGCGCGCCCCGGCAGGACGCGCAGCGGGCCCAGGGGGACCAGGCCTACTGGGAGAGCGTGCTGGCGGGAGGGGGGCCGCCGCTCCGGCCCTACGGGATCGTCCGTGCCGACGATACGGCCGGCTCCGAGCGGACCCGGTTCGAAGGCGGCCGCGAGCGCGCCGAACGCCTGGCCGGCCTGGCCACGCAGGCGCCCTTCCAGATGCCGGACGGGCTCCAGGGACGGCTGGTGGTCCTGGCGACGGCGCTGGCGGCCTACCTCCACCGCGTGACGGGCAATCACGAGGTCCTGCTGGGCCTCCCGGTGGCCACCCGCTCGGCGGCGCGGGCCCGGGCCAGCGGCCCGCTCGCGGAGCAGCTGTTCCTGCGGGTGAAGCTGGAGGGGGGTGACTCCTTCGCCGTGCTGGCGGCCCGGGTCCGGTCGGCGCTCCGCGAGGCACTGCTCCGCGGCCATGGGTACACGGGCGACCGCCAGCTGGAGTACGCCTCGCTCCACCTCCTCCCGGCGCCGCCGGGCGCTTCGGCCGGCGCGGTGGCCCTGGCCCCGGGGCCGGCCCACGGCGATGGGGACGCGGACCGCGGGGTCCCGGGCCGCCTGCTGGGCCTGGTGGTCCACGACTTCGCCCAGGCCCCGCTGGAGATCGCCCTCGACTTCCACCGGGCCACCTTCGGCGAGGCGGTCCGGCGCCGGGCCACCAGTCACTTCGTCCGCGTGCTGGACGCGCTCGCCGCCGGCCCCGAGGCCATCATCGACGCGGTCGACCTGCTCGAGGAGCCGGAGCGGGCCGAGGTGCTCCGGGCGGCCGAGGGGGCCGACTCCGGAACGGACGCGCCCGATCTGCTGGTGCAGCTGGCCGGGCAGGCGCGCCGCAGGCCCGGCCAGCGCGCGGTGGAGGCGCACGACGGGAACCTGACCTTCGCGGAGCTGGAGGCCCGCTCGAACCAGCTGGCGCGCCGGCTGCGGAAGCTGGGCGTCGTCCGCGAATCGCTGGTGGGCGTCGCCCTGCCGCGCGGGGCGGGCGAGCTCGTGGCGCTGCTCGCCACGCTGAAGGCGGGCGGGGCCTACGTGCCGATCGATCCCACCCATCCGGTCGATCGGGTGCGCGTCATCCTCGAGGACGCCACGCCAGAGGTGCTGATCGCCCCGCCGGGCTCGGCGCTGGCCGCGGCGGCGCCCGCTGGGACGAGACACCTCCGGTTCGACGACCTGGCGGCGACGACGGCGGGGGAAGACGCGTCCCCCCTGCCGGAGGTCAGCGGCCGCCGCGAGCTTGCCTACCTGCTCTTCACGTCGGGCACGACCGGCCGGCCCAAGGGCGTGGAGGTGCTCCGGGGCGCCCTCGCCAACTTCCTGCGTTCCATGGCCCACACGCCGGGGCTGGAGGAGCACGACCGCCTGCTCGCCGTCACCACCACGACCTTCGACATCGCTGGTCTCGAGCTCTTCCTGCCCCTGTGGGTGGGCGCGACGGTGGTCATCGCCGACCGGGAGACGACGGCGGATCCGCGGCGCCTGCGCGAGGCGCTGGAGCGGCGGTCCATCACCATGATGCAGGCCACGCCGACCGCCTGGCGCCTGCTCATCGAGTCCGGCTGGAAGGGAGATGGGCGCCTGCGCATGCTGTGCGGAGGCGAGGGGCTGCCTCCCGAGCTGGCGGCCCGCCTGCTGGAGCGCGGGGGAGCGCTCTGGAACATGTACGGGCCGACCGAGACCACCATCTGGTCGACCGCCGACCGCGTCGAGCAGGCCGGCGGCAGGATCACCATCGGGCGCCCCATCGATGGGACGCAGGTCTACGTGCTCGACTCGGCGCTCCGGCTGGTTCCGGTGGGCGTGGTCGGGCAGCTCTTCATCGGTGGCGAGGGCCTGGCCCGCGGCTACCGCGGGCGGCCGGAGCTGACGGCCAGGGCGTTCCTTCCCAGCCCGTTCGGCGGCGCGGGCCAGCGCCTCTACGGGACCGGGGACCTGGGGCGTCTCCTGCCGGACGGTCGCTTCGAGTGCCTGGGGCGGGCCGACCACCAGGTGAAGGTGCGTGGGTTCCGCATCGAGCCGGCGGAGGTCGAGTCGGCGCTGAGGGCCGTCCCCGGGGTGCAGGAGGTGGTGGTCCTGGCCGCGGCCCACGGCGGTGGCGAACCGGTGCTGGCGGCCTACTGGGTGGGAGAGGCCGACCGGGCCTCGCTCCTCGAGCAGGCCCGGAGAATGCTGCCCTCCTACATGGTCCCGTCGGCCTACATGCGGCTGGAGGCGCTCCCGCTCACGACCAGCGGCAAGGTCGATCGCAACGCGCTGCCGCCCCCCGAGCCCGAGGAGGTGACCCTCGCCAGCCTGGTCCGGCCACGGAGCGACCTGGAGGCCTGGCTGGCGGCCATCTGGAGCGACGTCCTCGGCGTCGACGCGGTGGGGGTCGACCAGGACTTCTTCTCGCTCGGCGGGACCTCGCTGCTCGCCATCCAGGCGCGGGCCCGCATCGAACGGGAGCTGGGCGTGGAGCTGCCGCTCAGGGTCTTCTTCGAGTGCCCCACCGTCCTGGGCGTGGCCGGAAAGATCGAGCGGCCGGTGGCCGACGACGGGCCGATCGTCGTGCGGCTGCGCCGCGGCCGTGAGGGCCTCGCTCCCCTGTTCTGCCTGGCCGGCGTGCAGCTGTACCAGGACCTCGCGATGGCGCTCGAGGGGGAGCGGGCCGTCTTCGGGATGCACGTGCCCGTCCGCTACGACCCCGCTCGCGAGCCGTGCCCTGGCGTGCCCGAGATCGCGCGGCTCTACGTGGAGCTCATCCGGCGTCACCGCCCGGAAGGGCCCTACGTCCTGGCGGGGCTCTGCTTCGGGGGGATCGTGGCCTTCGAGGTGGCGAGGCAGCTGGAGGCCGCGGGCCAGCGTGTCCCGGTCGTCGCGGTCTTCGACGGCCACATGCCGGGGGCCATGAGGATCGACCAGCTGGGGCGCCTCCGGGGAGTCCTGCGCAAGGGGCTCAGGGAGCCGATGGCGACCCTCGCCAGGCTGGGGCAGAAGGCGAAGCGCTGGTCGGGCCCGGCACCGGCGCCCTCGGGTGGCGGCCAGGGCGCTTCGGTCGGGAAGGCGCGCGCCGAGCTGCTCATCGACGGACCGGAGGCCGACGCCCAGGGGCTGCGGTACGGAGCCCACGCCGGGCGGATCGACGGCCAGCTCCTCATCTTCCGCGCGACGGGCCGCGTCTGGCCGCCCTGGATCGAGCTGGCTCCGGACCTCGGCTGGGGCGCTCACGCCACCCGACTGCAGGCGTTCGACATCGCCGGCGAGCACCTCGACATCATGCGGGGGCAGCACGCCCGGACCGTCGCGGCGGCGCTGGATGCGGCCATGCAGGCGGCGGCCACGAGCGGGGGAGGGCGGAGCCCGTGAGCCACCGGCTCCTCGCCCGCTTCGGCGACGCCGACCTCTGGCTCCTCGATCTCCGCGCCACGGCGGAGAGCCTGGCCTGGCAGTGGGCCATCC
This sequence comes from Anaeromyxobacter sp., assembly GCA_031396105.1. Lineage (GTDB taxonomy): Bacteria > Myxococcota > Myxococcia > Myxococcales > Anaeromyxobacteraceae > JADKCZ01. The sequence continues at coordinate 2,017 of JANNKC010000097.1, read as the reverse complement.
TCTCCCCGCGCGAGCGCGGCCAGGCGGATGCCATGGCCCGGCCGGGGCTCCGTCGCGCCGCGGTGGCCGCTCGCGCCGGTCTCCGTGAGGTGCTGGCGCCCTATCGGGCAGCGGCCCCCGGCGCGCTCGAGTTCCACCGGGATCGCGGTGGAAAGCCGTGGCTCGAGGGAGGTCCCCACTTCAGCCTCTCGCGCTCCAGCGACCTCGGGCTCTGCGCGGTGTCGGCGCGACGCGAGGTGGGGGTCGACCTGGAGCGGGTCAGGCCCATCGACGATCCCGACGGGCTGGCCTGCCGCGTCCTGGGGCGAGCCGATCTGGCCGCCTACCTCGCCGACCGTGACGGCGCGCTGCACGAGCGGTTCCTCCGGTACTGGACCGGGCGAGAGGCCTACCTGAAGGCGCTGGGCGTGGGGCTGCCGGGCCTGGAGCTCGCCGGCGACCGGGATCCGCGAAGCTGGTCGCTCCAGGCGCTGGCGCCGGCCCCGGGGTACGTGGGGGCCCTGGTGGTCGAGCGGCCGGCAGCGCCAGGACCTCCGCCTGGCGAGGCCTGACACCTCAGCCTGCGGCGGCGGCCGCCAGGGGCGCGGCCGGATCGGCGGCCTCCCCGAGCTGGACCGCGAAGTAGTGGCGCGGCGCGCCGGGAGCGCGGATCCGGGTGACGCGGAACGTGGGGTCGCGCCCGCCCAGGCTCGTCCGAAGGCGCGCGGCGACGAACTCCGGGACCCGGTCGAGCGCGGCCCAGCCGATGGCGTTGGCCAGCGCGACCTGGCCGTCCGCCCAGATCACGAACGCGGGGGAGGAGGTCTCGTCGAGTGCGGCGGCGAGGCCGGCGGTCTCGGCAGGGTCCAGCAGCGGTTCGGCCGCGCTCATGTCGCTCACCCCTGCGCGCGGCGGGCTGGTTCGAGCGCTACGGCCTCGGGCCACCGTGGAGGTGAGGGGCGCTGGGACGCCGTGACCGGCCGCGTGGGCCTGTCGAGACCGCGGCCATCATGGACGTGCCCCAGCGCGCGCCCGCTCGCCGGGGGCGCCTGTGGAAGCTCGACCGTGTAGATGCAGCCCTTGCCGGGCACCTTGCGGTGGTGGATCTCGCCCCCACTGGCGGTGACGGCCCGCTGGCTGATGGAGAGCCCGAGGCCGAGACCGGATCGATCGCGGCCCCGCCGGTCGCCGAACGCGCGGAAGAGATCGCTCTCGTCCTGCGGAATCCCTCCGCACTCGTCCTCGACCTCGATGAACACGCGACCACGATCGGCGCGGGTCCTCATCGTGACCTGGCCCTCCGCGTGGGTGTACTTGAAGGCGTTCTGGAGCAGGTTCATCAACGCCGCCGACAGCAGCTGGGGGTCGGCGTCGATGTCCAGCGCGGGGTCGATGGCCTCCACGGTGAGACGGATGCCGCGGTGCTCGGCATGCAGCGTGGCGGCGGCGGCGACCTCGTCGACGAAGGCCAGCAGCGACAGGCGGTCCTGCCGCGTCTGGGTGGCGGACAGCCGGACGTCGGCGAGGGCGTTGTCGATCACCTCGACGAGGTCGGTGAGGCTTCGGCCGAGCACCGTTCCAAGGCTGCCGGCGATGCCGACCCGGCCCTCCCTGAGGACCTGGAACGAGAGCAGCGCCGTCTGAAGCCCGTTGCGCATCTCGTGAGCCAGTCGCCCCAGCCGCTCGGCCTCGTCGCGCGAGCTCGCCACCTGCTTGAGCCGTCCATACTCCGTGACCGAATCGGCGATGGCGTCGTCGAGGCAGCGGTTCAGGGTGTGGAACTCCTCGGTGGTGATGGTCGCCTCCTGCTCGATGGCGAGCTCGGTGATGGCCTGGCAGACGTCGCCGTAGGCGTGGACGACCTGCGAGACGGTGAACCCCAGCCCCAGGAGCTCGCGTCCGTGCATGGCCGCGCTCGAGGCCATCGCGTCGAGCGAGCAGGGCCTGCGGGTCGAAGTCAGACGCAGCGTCTCCGAGAGCTGCTCGAGGAACAGGGGGATCCCGTTCTCCAGCGCATGGGTGGACGCGGGTGGGCTCG
>JANNKC010000083.1:0-16452 GCA_031396105.1 Anaeromyxobacter sp. | reverse complement strand
ATACGGAAGGAAGGGATGTTGTGTTCGACCCGACCGCACACGGGGAGGGACCAAGCGCATTGCTCTGTCGTGTGGACGCGCTCAGGCGCTTCCTAGACCGCGAGGGCCTCAAAGTCGCGTGGGCCGTCCTCGGTGAAAAGCGAGTATTGGGAGGCGGTCTCTCGGGGAAGCCTCAAAAGGCGACGCGGATGACCGGGGCGTTCGTATGGGATGGTGAGCAAACGACTGGGTTCGTGCGGCTAATAGCCGACGATCCCTTCGCGAAGCAGACCGCCGAATCCATGACTACAATCTGGAGTGGGACCACTAGAGAGCGGAAGACTTCCGTTGGCAGGGCCCAGATGCGCCCGTCAAAGAAGATCAGCCGAGGCGGAAAGAAGAAACGACGAGCGCCTCGGCCAAAGCGTACAAGGCGCCCACGTCGCCCTAACTAGTTCTCCAACCGCCCTGTGCCCCACATGTGCCCCGACCCAGCACCAGGGGCCGGAACGGGCCGGGACGAGGCGGAAAGAGACGGAACGGGAAACGAGAAGGCTGGCGGCGGGTTGAAGGGCAACAGCGCGTCCTGCTTGAAGTAGTTCACCCACCGTCACGACACTTCAAATCCGTTTTCCCGCTCCAGTTTGCCCCGGACAACCACTTGGTTGTCCGGGGTTTTCTTTTGGCCGGTCCGCCTCGGGGCTTCATGTGCCCCACATGTGCCCCTGGTCTGCCTCCAGGTCAGGTATTCCCGCTCACCCCGAGCGTAGGCGCGCGCAGCGCGCCGGAGTCGAGGGGCCGGTCAAGCAGCTGCACCGCGTCCCGCTTCACGTCCGGCGACAGGTGCGCGTAGCGCATCGTCATCTCCAGCAGCGTGGACACTGCGTCCTCTGAGAGCGGCACCTCGCGGTAGCGGCCGCCCTTCGGTGTGCCCTCCTGTTCGTGCCAGAGCGTCCGGCGGACCACGACGCGGCCGGCGACCAGGTCCAAGTCCTCCCACTTGAGCGCCAGCAGCTCCCCGACCCGGAGGCCGGTCTTGAGCGCCGTGACGCGAGGCAGGTCTTCCACTCAGGCGGGGCGGCGCTCGTCGAGCCACCACTCGCAGAGCTGGCCGAGCGTCTGCGTGGACTCCGCGGGGAGCGGCTCCAGCCCGAAGCGCTGGCGCTCGGCCTGGCGCTCCATGTCCTGCGCGAGCCGCTTCGCCTCGGTCTTGGTGGTGGCCTTGGTGGCGTGGGAGCGCCAGGCCCCCGTGCCGTCCTTCACCGGGGCGTACCAGGTGCCGCGCTTTCTGATAGACGCTTGCCACGTCGGTCTCCTACTTGGCCCGGAAGCTCGCCAGGATGTCCCGGAAGACTTGGTGGTCGGCGCCCCGCTCCTGACGCACGTTGCCGAATTGAAGGAAGTACCGGTGGCCTCGAAGCTCCAGGCTCCAGGGAGCTACCTGGATCCTCGACCACGGCGCGTGCCGTGACCTCCGCGTGCCGGCGTGCCGCCATGGGACCCGCAGAGCTCGCCCAGCGTCTGGGTCGGGTCGCCCGGCAGGGGCTCCAGGCCGAGCCGCTGGCGCTCGGCGCGGCGCTCCAGGTCCTGCGCCAGCCGGATCGCCTCGGTCTTGGTGCGGGCCTTGGTGGCTTGCTTCCTCCAGGCGCCATGCGCGTCCTTGAACTGCGCGTACCAGGCAAGCGACCGGTGTGGATGGCCTTGTCGACGGCCACGGCGGACACCCCGAGCCGCTGCGCTACCTCGGAGGGCTTGGACAGCACGGCGGGAAGCTAGCACGCTCATTTCGACACCGGATCGCGGAGCTAGACCATCCTCACGGCGCCAGTTACTCTCAGTCCGGAACCCGTTCACAGAGAGGAGTCGTATGGAGCAGGAGAGTCCGCTTCCGCCGCCTTTGCCGCATCCGATGGGGAGCCCCACAGCCGTTCCGGCATGGAAGGCCTACAGCCCCGGCCAGGTGCTTCTGGCGACCGCCGTCGGCTCCTCGGCCGCAGGAGGCTGGCTCCTCGCTCAGAACTTCAGGCGCGTCGGCGAACCGAAGCGAGCCACAGCGGTACTCCTGCTGGGGATGCTTCTGGCGCTCCTGGCGGTGGGTATCGGGATGGCGGGCCTCGTTCGCGCCGGTTTGAACGGCTTGTCCATTGGCCTCGCCATTGGCTACCACTACTACGCGAAAGTCGCCCAAGGGCCGATGATCGGGAAGCATGTCGCGTCGGGCGGCCTGCATGAGTCCTGGTGGAAGGCGCTCGGCGTGGGGGTACTCTCCATGGCAGCCATCCTCGCGCTAGGGGTGGCTGGGGTCATGGCCGCGGCCACCATCGGTGTCCCCATTCCCGAGTAGTCGAATTCCTGCCGCCCATCCTGTGCGGCTTGGCTTCAAGCGCTGGCAGACCGCTCCACCTTCGCCCGCTGAACCAGCGCCACCAGGTCGTTCGACCGAACGCGAATGGAGTTCAGTACCCTGACGTGCCGCAGTCGCCCTTCCGCGCAGAGCCGGTAGACCGTCGCCCGACAGACCGCCAGCAGCTCCGCCACCTGCCTGACTGTGAGCAGCGGCTCCAGTCCCAATCCGGCGAGCGTAGGCGCGCGCAGCGCGCCGGAGTCGAGGGGCGGCCGCGAGGCAGGGCGGTCGAGCAGCTGCACCGCGTCCCGCTTCACGTCCGGCGACAGGTGGGCGTACCGCATCGGTTTGTCCATCGGGGAGTGGCCCAGGAGCTCCGGCACCGCCTTCGGCAGGCGCGAAGTCGAGGCACGGCCCTCGTCCATGGCGCGCCCCTCGACTTCGGCTCGCTTCCGCTCGCCTACGCTCGGGGCGACCGGAGTGATCGCGAATCTTGCACGGTCGTTCAGGGAGTGGCGCCTCCGCATCGAGGACATCCTCGACGCGGCCGGTCGCGTCGAACGGACGGCGCGGGAGGAACTGAGCACGCGTCAGTACCCCGGCGTCCGCCTCGGCGCCGGCGGGTCCACGGCGGGCAGCGCCCTGCACGCGGCAGCGGCCGCCTCCCGCCGTGCCTCGACCGCCTCCCGGCGGGCCTGCTCGGCGCGCCGCGAGGCGCCGCGGTTGCCCGACCTCACCGCCACCGACTCGGCCAGATCGGCCTTGTGCTCGGCGTTGCTCGCCCGGCGCTCCGCCGCGGCGATGGTCTGGCGCGCTGCCGGCGTGCACTCGGCCCGGGCGTGGAAGGCGAGCAGCAGGGCGGCCATCGCAAGTGTCGTTCGCATGCCCAGTGCGTAGCGGTGTCCACCCCGGACCGCCAGGGCGAGACAGGGCCCATCGCCGCCGGCCCACCCGCTCCCGACGCCCGCCGAGCCTCTCGGCGCCGCCTCAGCGCGCCTTCGGCCAGGTCCTGAGCGTCAGCAGCACCCGCTCGCCGGCGGCGCCCTCCACCGCCGGCCAGCGCTCCAGCCGGAGGAGCTCGAAGGTGCCGCGCCCGGCCACGTGGAAGAGGGCGCTGCGGCCGCCGGCCGGCAGGCGCGCGCCGGTCACCTGCAGGCTGAGCACGTCGTCCTTGGCGGAGAGCTCCACCGCCTGGAAGGACGGGCGCAGGAGGCCGGAGATCACGCCGATGGTCCAGTCGGCGAGGTCGATGGCCTTGTCGGCCTCCCAGACGTCGAACGTGTCGAGCTTCGGCATTCGTGCTCCCTCGTTAGGCGGCGGCCGGGCCGGGCCCGGGCGCCTCCGGCTCCAGGCGGCCCAGCCGGCGCAGCGCCGGGGCCCGCCAGGCCACCAGCGCCACCGTCACCAGCGTCATGCAGCCGCCGAAGACCACCGACGGCACCACGCCCAGGAGCCGCGCCGCCAGGCCGCTCTCGAAGGCTCCCAGCTCGTTGGACGAGCCGATGAAGAAGCTGTTCACCGCCGCCACCCGCCCCATCTTGTCCTGCGGCGTCCAGAGCTGCACCAGCGTGCCGCGCAGCACCACCGAGACGCCGTCGAGCGCGCCGCCGGCGGCGAGGAGGAGCAGGGAGAGGGCGTAGGAGCGGGAGAAGGCGAAGGCGATCCAGCTGAGGCCGAAGCCGGCCACGCACCAGAGCAGCGCCCGCCCGGCCTGCCGGAAGTGGCCGAAGCGGACCAGCGCCACCGACATGGCCACCGAGCCCACCGCCGGCGCGGCGCGCAGCAGGCCGAAGCCCACCTCGCCCACGCCGAGCACGTCCCTGGCGAAGATGGGGAGGAGCGCGGCCGCGCCGCCGAAGAGCACCGCGAAGAGGTCCAGGCTGAGGGCGCCCACCAGGATGGGCTGCGAGAAGACGAAGCGGACCCCGTCGGACAGGCCGTCGAGCAGGCCGCCCGTCGCGGCGGCGGCGGCGCGCGGGCGCGCGGCGATGGTCAGCATGGTGAGGAGCCCGGCGGCCGAGAGCGCCACCACCACGCCGTAGGCGAGCCGCGGCCCGCCCAGCGCGATGAGGGCGCCGCCCAGCGCCGGCCCCAGCACCATGGCGGTGTGGAAGATGGAGGAGCGCCAGGAGGCCGCGTTCCCGTAGTGCTGGCGCGGCACCAGCTCGGTGCCCAGCGCCGCCGAGGCGGGCCGGAAGAAGGCCCGCCCCAGCCCCGCCAGCGCCTGCGCCGCGTAGAAGGGGAGGGCGCCGCGCGGCGCGCCCAGGCTGAGGACCAGGAGCCAGGCGCCGCTGGCCGCCACCGCCGCCAGGCTGGCCAGCGCGATGGCCCGCCGGTCGAAGCGGTCGGCCGCCCAGCCGCCCACCAGCGTGAGCGCCAGGAAGGGCACCGCCTCGGCCAGCCCCACCAGCCCGAGCGAGAGCGGGTCGCCGGTGAGCTCGTAGACCTGCCAGCCCAGCACCGCGCTCTGGATCTGGGTGGCCACGAAGACCGCCGCCATGCCGGCCAGGAAGGCTCGGTACTCGGTGAAGCGGAGCGAGGCGTAGGGGTCGTGGGCCACGGGCGCCCGCGCCTGGGCGGGCACGGCATGCTGCGGCCCGGCCGTCCGTTGGTCAAGCGCCCGGCCCCCTGCTAGAACGCCGACGTGACCGCCGCCGCGCCCCCCGCCACCTTCGCCGACCTCCTCGCCCACCCGGCCCTCCAGCGCGCGCTCGCCGCCAAGGGGTACGCCGAGCCGACCCCCGTGCAGGCGGCCGTGCTCGACCCGGCCCTGGCGGGCAAGGACCTGCTGGTCTCGTCGCGCACCGGCTCGGGCAAGACGGTGGCCTTCGGCCTGTGCATGGCGGAGTCGCTGCTGGGCGAGGCGCCCACCTTCGGCACGTCGGGCGCGCCGCTCGGCCTGGTCATCGCCCCCACCCGTGAGCTCGCCGTGCAGGTGCAGCGCGAGCTCGCCTGGCTCTTCGGCCCGGCCGGCGGCCTGGTGGTCGCCTGCGTGGGTGGGCTGGACCCGCGCCGCGAGGCCCGGGCCCTGGCCTCCGGCGTCCACCTGGTGGTGGGCACGCCGGGGCGCCTGGTGGACCACATCGAGCGCGGCGCGCTCGACCTCTCGGCGCTCGGGGCCCTGGTGCTCGACGAGGCCGACGAGATGCTCGACATGGGCTTCCGCGAGGAGCTGGAGGCCATCCTCTCGGCGGCGCCGCCGCAGCGGCGCACCATCCTCTTCTCGGCCACGCTGCCCAAGCCCATCGCGGACCTGGCCAGGCAGTACACCCGCGAGCCGGTGCGGGTGGCGGCCAACCCGCCGCGCGAGGCGCACGCCGACATCACCTACCGGGCCCACGTGGTGGCGCAGCGGGAGCGCGACCACGCCCTCGTCAACGTGCTGCGGGCGCTCGACCCGGCCAGCGCCCTGGTCTTCCGGGCCCGGCGCGAGGCGGTGACCCACACGGCGGCGGCGCTGTCGGAGCGGGGCTTCAAGACCGTGGCCATCTCCGGCGAGCTCACCCAGCCGGAGCGGCTCAGGGCCCTCAAGTCGCTGCGCGACGGCCACGCCCGCGTGCTGGTGGCCACCGACGTGGCGGCGCGCGGCCTGGACCTCCCCGGCATCGAGCTGGTGCTCCACGCCGACCTGCCGGGCGACGCCCAGGCGCTGCAGCACCGCAGCGGCCGCACCGGCCGCGCCGGCAAGAAGGGACAGGCGGTGCTGCTCTGCTCGCCCTCCGAGCGCTACAAGCTGGAGCGGATGCTCCGCGAGGTGGGGGTCCAGGCGGCCTGGGCGCCGGTGCCCACCGCCGAGGAGATCCGGGTGCAGGACGACGCGCGGCTCCAGGCCGAGGTGGCCGGGGCGCTCGCCGAGGCGCCGGAGGAGGAGCTGGCCGCGGCCCGCGCCCTGCTGGAGGGGCGCGACCCCGCGGCGGTGGCGCTGGCGCTGCTGCGCCGCTACCGGGCCGCGCTGCCGGCCGCCGAGGAGCTGCCGGAGACGGCCCGCGCCGGCCGGGAGGCCCCCCGCGGCCCGCGCCCGCCTCGCGCCGGTCCGCCGGCCGACGCCATGTGGTTCCGGCTCACCATCGGGCGCGAGAAGAAGGCCGACCCGAAGTGGATCCTGCCGCTCCTGTGCCGGCGCGGCGGCGTGACCCGCGACGAGATCGGCAAGATCGTCATCCTGGCCACCGAGACCCGCTTCCAGGTGGCCTCGCACGCGGCGGCCCGCTTCGCCGACGCGGCCCGCGTGCCCGACCCGCGCGCCCTCGGGCTGCGCATCGACCCCTCGCGGCCGCCGACCGATCTGGGGCCGGGCGGGCCACCAGACCGGGCCGCCGCAGCGCCGGCCCGCGCCGCCCACCCGCGCGCTGCCGCGGAGCGAGGCGTGCACGGCGACGGCCACGCGGTGCGACGCGCCACCAAGCCGAGGCGCTGAACGGGCGTCAGCGGCTCGCGTCGAGCGCCGCGCGCACCGTGCGCGCCACCGCGTCGGGCGTGAGCGGCTTCGGCAGGAAGGGGACGCCGGCGGGCAGGGCGTCCAGCCCTTCCGCGTAGCCGCTCATGAGGATGGCTGGCCGGCCGGGGCAGCGCGCCTGGAAGGCCCGGACCAGCTCGGGCCCCCGCAGCCCGGGCATCACCATGTCGGAGATGAGCGCGTCGACCTGCGCCCCCGCGCGCTCCAGCACCTCCAGCGCCTGAAGGCCGTCCCCAGCCTCCAGCACCCGGTAGCCGAGCCGGCCGAGGATGGTGCGCAGCACCCGGCGGATGGACGGCTCGTCGTCCACCACCAGCAGCGTCTCGCCGCCGCCGCGCGCCTCGCCCACCACGCTGGCGCCGGACGGGACCTCCGCGGCGGCGGACGTGGCCTCCGGGAAGTAGAGGTCGAAGCGGGCCCCCTGGCCCGGCGCGGTGAGCAGGCGAGCGTGGCCGCCGTGCTGCGTCACCACGCCGTAGACGGTGGCCAGGCCGAGGCCGGTCCCCTTGCCGCGCTCCTTGGTGGTGAAGAAGGGCTCGAAGGCCTGCGCCGCCACCTCGGGCGTCATGCCGGTGCCGGTGTCGGCCACCGAGAGCCGCACCCAGCGCCCCGGCGGCGGCCCGTCCGGGCGGGGGGCCTCCGCCGCGACCGAGGCCACCTCGATGGCGAGCCGGCCGCCGCGGGGCATGGCGTCGCGCGCGTTGATGGCCAGGTTCATGAGCACCTGCTCCACCTGCGAGCGGTCGGCCAGCACCGGGGGCGCCGCCACGTCGAGGTCGAGCCGGACCTCGATCTCCTCGCCGATGAGCCGGGTCAGCATGGGCGAGAAGGCGCGGCACACCTCCTCGAGCCGCACCGGGTGGACCTCGAGCCGCTGCTTGCGGCTGAAGGCGAGCAGCTGGCGCGTCAGCGCGGCGGCGTGGCGCCCGGCCTCCAGGATGGCGGCGGCGTCGGCCGCCTGCGAGCCGCCCGCGGGCAGGTCGGCCGCCAGCAGCTCGCCCACGCCCAGGATGGTGGTGAGCAGGTTGTTGAAGTCATGGGCGATGCCGCCGGCCAGCCGGCCGATCGACTCCAGCTTCTGCGCCTGCCGCAGCTCCTCCTCGAGGCGCCGCCGCTCGGTCACGTCGAGGAGCACGCCGGTGACCCGGCCGGCGCGCCCGTCGTCTCCCTCGACCGCGCGGGCGTGCAGCTCCAGCCAGCGGGCCGGCGCCACGGCCGCCCGGTGCTCCAGGCGGGTGCGCCGGCCGCCCAGCGGGGCGGCGGCCAGCAGGGCCGCCATCGCGCCGCGGTCGTCCAGGTGGACCGCGGCGAGCCAGGCGACCAGCGTGGGCGGCGCGGCGCCCAGCAGGATGGCGGCCCCGTCCGACCAGGTCAGCCGGCCGGTCTCCAGCTCCCAGTCCACGCTGGCCATGGCCGCCGCGGAGAGGGCCAGGCGGAGCCGCGCCTCGCTCTGTCGCAGCGCCTCCTCGGTGCGCCGCCGCTCCGCCACCTCCCGCTCCAGGCCCGCGTTGGCGGCGGTGAGCTCGCGGGTGCGCCCGGCCACCGTGGCGTCCAGGGCCGCGTTGAGCGCCAGGAGCTCGTGGAGCAGCGTCACGTTCTCCAGGCGGGCGGTCACGGTCTCCACCACCCGCGCCAGCAACGGCGTGATGCCGGCCAGGTGGGTGCCCTGGCCGTCGTCGGCGAAGACGAAGAGACCGCGGGGCAGCGGGCGGCAGGTGAAGGGGAGGAGCAGGGCGGCGCGTGGGGCGAACCCATCGAGTGCGGCCGGCAGGAGGCCGGCCTCGGCGCACCGCTCGCCCTCCAGCAGCACCGCGCCGGAGCGCAGCTCCTCCGCCACGCGCTCCGAGATCCTCAGGGTCCGACCGTCCAGCCGGACCGCGCTGCGGGCGTGGTAGGTGTGGCGCAGCACCAGGTCGGCCGGCCCCAGCTCGCCCACCGCGCAGAGCGGCACGTCCTTCAGGATGGAGGTCTGCTCCAGCGCCACCTTGAGGATGCCGTCGGCCTCCGACTCCAGGTAGACGTGCTCGGCGACCAGGCCGAGCAGGGCGGTGTCGGCCTGCCGCTCGGCGAGGTGCTCGTTCTCCTCCTGCAGCTGGAGGACGCGCTCCTCCAGCTCGCGGAGGCGGCGCAGGACGGCGTCATCCACGGGCGGCATCGAGGTGGGCGAGCAGCAGCGCGGCGATCCGCTCGGGCTGGTCGATGGGGGTGTAGTGGCCGGCCTCGGGGAGCCGCTCCAGCCGCGCCCCGGGGATGTCGGCCGCCAGCCGGTCGGCGATGGCCGAGGAGAGGTAGGCGTCGGCCTGGCCCCAGGCCACCAGCGTGGGCAGGCTGAGCCGCTTGAGGTCGGGGGCGACCTCCATGAGGTTGGCGCTGTCGAGGCAGCGGGCGAAGTGGACGAAGGCCTTGCGCCCCTCGGCGGTCTTGAGCGGCCGGAGGAATTCGGCCATGAGCGCCGGCGTCGCCAGGTCCTTGTGGAACAGCCCCCGCCGCACCAGGATGGTGAAGGCCCCCGCGTCGAGCGCCGCCATCAGGATCTCGCGCACCACCGGCGCGCGCAGCGCGATGATGGGCTGCACCGGCCAGAAGTCGTAGCCCACCGAGTTCACCAGGGCGAGGCTGCGCAGCAGGCCGGGCTGGCGCACCGCCATGAGCTGCGCCACGCCGCCGCCCAGGTCGTGGCCCACCAGGTGGACGCGCCCCAGCCCCAGGGCCGCGCAGCAGCGGCCCAGCAGGTCGGCGTGCGCCTTGATGGAGTAGGAGGCGTCGAGCGGCTTGTCGGAGGCGCCGCACCCGAGGAGGTCCACCGCCACCACGTCGTAGCGCCCGGTGGCGGCCAGCCGCTGCAGCACCCCTTCCCAGAGGAAGGAGGCGGTGGTGATGCCGTGCGCCAGGAGGACCGGCACCCCGGCGCCGGCGCGGCGGTAGGCCAGCCGGTGCGGCCCGACCTGGATGGACTGGATCGGCGTCTGTGGCGGCGACATCTGCTGCGGAGCGGCCATGGAGCCATCTCCCCCTCCAGCCGTCGTACCATGGATTCCCGCCCGGCCGGGCGGGACGCCCCAGGCGCCGCGCCGCGGACCGCCGCCTACCGCACCACCAGCCCCAGCCGCGCCGCGTCCTCCGGCGTGTTGACGTTCTCGAAGGCGCGCCCGTCCGGGTCGATCATGCGCCACTCGCTCTCCTCGATGATGCGCGCGCCCACCAGCCCCGCCAGCGCGCGCATCGACGGCTCCCCGTCCGCCAGCGCCCGCTCGAAGGCCGGCAGGCACTCGCGCGACCAGAGCGCGTGGAGCGGCTCGAGCCGACCGCCCCAGCGCGGCACCACGGCGAGCGTCCCCGCGCGCTTGCCGGCGAGGAGGGCCACCCCCGACGCCGAGAGGAAGGGCATGTCGCAGGCGGCGGCGAAGACCCAGGGCGTGGTCGAGGCGTGCAGCGCCGCGTGGAGGCCGCCCGGAGCGCCGCGCCCGGGGATCCGATCGGCCACCACCCGCGCGCCGAGCCGCGCGTACGGGGCCGGCTGGTTGGCCACGATGAGCGCCCCGGCGAAGAGCCGGGAGAAGAGCCTGAGCGAGCGGGCCGCCATGGGCTCGCCCTCCACCCGGAGCATCCCCTTCACCACCCCGCCGAGCCGCCGCGCGCTGCCGCCGGCCACGAGCGCGCCGGTGACGTCCGGGTAGGGGAGGGCCATGGGTCACCACTCTAGCAGGGCCGGCGCGGCCCCCGGATCCCTCGCCGTGGACCCTGGCGGTCGATTCGTGTAAAAGAGCCGGTCCCATGACCCCCGAGGAGCGGCTGGCCGCGTTCCAGAAGTTCACGGCCGCCAGGCCGGACGACCCCTTCACCCGCTACGCCCTGGCCATGCACTACCGCTCCATGGAGCGGCCGGCGGAGGCGGTGCTGGAGTTCCAGGAGCTGGCCCGGCGCGCGCCGGACTACGTGCCCACCTGGCTCATGCTGGGGCAGGCGCTGGAGGGGCTGGAGCGGGGCGTCGAGGCGGCGCAGGCCTACCGGGACGGGATCGCCGCGGCGACCCGGCAGTCGAACACGCATGCGAGGGGTGAGCTCGAGGACGCGCTCGAGCAGCTCTCCGCCAGGCATCGCTGAAGGATGAGGGACCAGATGAGCGAAGAGACGTCGACCACCCCCAGGGCCTCCATGGGCGGGCTGCTGAAGGGCAAGCGCGCGCTGGTGACCGGCGTCGCCAACGACCGCTCCATCGCCTGGGCCATCGCCGAGGCCTTCCACGCCGAGGGGGCCGAGCTGGCCTTCAGCTACCCGGGCGCGGCCATGGGCGAGCGGGTCATCCCGCTGGTGAAGCGGCTCGCCCCGGCCGCCATCCTCGACATGGACGTCTCCGACGACGCCTCCATCGACAAGGCCTTCGCCGGCCTTCGCCAGGTCTGGCCGGCCTTCGACATCCTCATCCACTCCATCGGCTACGCGCCGCGGGCCGCCCTGGGCGGGCGCTTCACCGAGGTGACCAGCCGCGAGGCCTGGCGCATCACCATGGACGTCTCGGCCTACTCGCTCATCGCCCTGACCCGCGCCGCCCGGCCCTTCATGCCGAAGGGCGGCAACGTGGTGACGCTCTCCTACTACGGCGCCGAGAAGGTGGTCTCCAACTACAACGTCATGGGCGTGGCCAAGGCGGCGCTCGAGGCGTCGATGAAGTACCTGGCCGAGGACCTGGGCCGCGACAACATCCGCGTCAACGCCATCTCGGCCGGGCCGGTCAAGACGCTGGCGGCCGCGGGCATCAAGGGCATGCGCAGCATGCTGCAGGAGAACGCGGAGAAGACGCCGCTCCGGCGCAACATCGACCAGGACGACGTGGCCCGCGCCTGCCTGTACCTCTGCTCGGATCTGGCCCGCAACGTGACGGGCGAGGTGCTCCACGTCGACGCCGGCCAGAACATCCTGGGCGTGGTCTCGATGGCCTAGACGAACCGGCTGGAGCGCCGCGCCTCGCCCACGAACGGGTTCTGGCGCCGCTCCTCGCCGAGCGAGCCGGCCGGCCCGTGGCCTGGGTGGAAGGTCGCCTCGTCACCCAGCGTGAAGAGCTTCTCCTTGATGGAGGCGGCCAGCTGCTCGAAGTCGCCGCCCGGCAGGTCGGTGCGCCCCACCGAGCCGAGGAAGAGCGTGTCGCCGGTGAAGAGCACCTGCTCCGACTCGAACCAGAGGGCGCAGGAGCCGGGCGAGTGGCCCGGCGTGTGGAGCACCCGGGCGGAGAGCCTCCCGAGCACCAGCGCCTCGCCGTCCAGGTGGAACCGATCCGGCTTCGGCACCTCCGCCCCCGCCAGCCCGAACATCTCGGCCTGGCGCGGCAGCGACTCCAGCCAGCCCTGATCCGCCTCGTGGATGGTCATGGGGGCGCCGGTGGCGGCGCGGGCCTCGGCGGCGCCCGCCACGTGGTCGATGTGGCCATGGGTCAGGAAGATGCGCCCGATGCGCCAGCCCGGCTCGGCCAGCGCCAGCACGCGCGGGACCTCCGCGCCGGGGTCGATGAGGAGCGCCGCGCCCGTCTCGCTGCAGGCGGCCAGGTAGGCGTTCATGGAGAACGGCCCGACCACGACGCTCCGGACCACCAGCATGGCGAGGCCTCCCTCTCCCCGGACGGCGAGGGGCCGAAGGGTCGCCCCTCCAGCCCCGCCGGGTCAACCGCTCCGCGGCGCCGCCGCTCGCTCGCTCAGGTCGAGAACGACGACCCGCAGCCGCAGGTGCTCTTGGCGTTCGGGTTGATGAACTTGAACCCGGCGCCCTGCAGCCCCTGGACGTAGTCGATGGTGACGCCCTGCAGGTACATCGAGCTCATCGAGTCCACGTAGAGCTTGATGCCCGACTGCTCCAGCGTGATGTCGCCGTCCTTGGCCTTCTCCTCGAAGTCCATGGAGTACTGGAAGCCCGAGCAGCCGCCGCCCTGCACCCCGACGCGGATGCCGTGGCCGGCCAGCCCATCGCGCTGCATCGCGTCCTTCACCATCTCGACGGCCTTGTCGGAGAGGACCACGAAGTTGTCCATGCCGAGGTCGGGGGCGGCGGCCGGGGCGCTCTGCGTCATCGTATCCATGTCGGAGTGTCTCCATCGGGGGCGACCGTTCGGCCCCGCTCTTGATTCAAGGCAAGAGGATAACAGGGCATCGGCGCCGCTTCAACGCGACGTGCTCCCCCCGGCCCGGACGGGGCGGGGGGGCCTCTGGAGCACGCGGAGAGCCCCTTTGACGGCTGGCCCCGCCCGTCACCCGCCCCCGCGCCCGGAGAGGTGGCGCCCGCCGTCCACCGGCACGATGGCGCCCGTGACGTAGGGCGCCTCCGCCAGGAACCGCACCGCCTCGGCCACGTCGCCGGGCGTTCCGGCCCGGCCGAGCGGGATGCGGCTGGCGAGCTCGCGGCGCCGCGCCGCCGGGTAGCGCTCCGGCCAGAGCACCGTACCGGGAGCCACCGCGTTCACCCGAACCGCCGGCGCCAGCTCCAGCGCCAGGCACTCGGTGAGCCGCGCCAGCGCCGCCTTCGAGGCGCAGTAGGCGGCGAAGCCGCGCCACGGCACCAGGCCACCGCCCACGTCGACCACGTTGACCACGCTGCCGCGGGCGCGGCGCAGCAGCGGCAGGAGCGCGCGGGTGAGCAGGAGGGGGGCGCGCGCGTTGAGATCCAGCTGCGCGTCCCAGGCGGCGGCGTCGGTGGCCTCGAGGCGCCGCTCGTCGAAGCCGGCGGCGCCGTTGACCAGGAGGTCGAGCCGGTCGAAGCGGGCGCGGAAGGCGCGGGCCAGGGCGTCCGGGCCGTCCGGCGCGGCCAGGTCGGCTCGGAGCGCCGCCGCGAAGCCCCGCGGCCGGTGCGAGTGGTAGTGGGCCGCGACGGTGTAGCCGCGGGCGGCCAGGTGGCGGGCGATGGCGGCGCCCACCCGCACGCCGGCCCCGGTGACCAGGGCGACCTTGCGAGTGAGGGCCATGGCGTGCCTCTCCCCGGTCAGCGGGGCGCCTTGGGATCCCAGAGCGGCTCGCCCTGGCCGGCCCGGTGGTTGGCCAGTCGCGCCGCCACGAAGAGGAGGTCGGAGAGCCGGTTCAGGTAGACCAGCACCGCCGGGTCCACCTCCGCCCGCGCGGCCAGCGCCACCACCCGCCGCTCGGCCCGCCGGCAGACCGCCCGGGCCAGGTGGAGCGCCGCCGCCCCGGGCGTCCCGCCCGGCAGCACGAACTGGTGGAGGGTGGGCAGCTCCGCGTCCCAGCCATCCATGGCCTGCTCCAGCCGCTCGGCCCAGCGCGCCTCGACCGTGGGCACCACGGCCCGCGCCTTCACGCCGTGCGGGGAGGCCAGCTCGGCGCCCACGCAGAAGAGCTCGTCCTGGATGCGCCTCAGCTCGGCGTCCAGCTCGGGGTCGTCCAGCGCCGCGCGGGCGGCGCCCAGGGCGGCGCAGGCCTCGTCCACCTCGCCGCAGGCCTCGACCCGGTCGTCGTCCTTCCTGACGCGGCCGCCTCCGAACAGGCCCGTCTCTCCACCGTCGCCGCTCTTCGTGTAGATCTTCACAGGCGACGTGCCTATCACCGGGCCCCGGCCGTCGCAACGAGGCGGGCGGGGACACTCCGAAGGGACGTGCGGATGGAGCCGATCTTCCAGGGGGAGGCGCTGGTCGAGGTGGGGCGCGCGGCGGCGCGGCTGGCCTGGGAGGGCGGCATGACCGTCCGCCGGCCGGACGGCGTGGTGGTGCCCATCCCGCTGGTGGCCGAGCCGGAGGCGCCGCCGCGGGCCGAGCTCGAGGCCGTGGCCCGCGAGGCCGAGCTGATCCTCTCCGGGTCGGTGAAGCTGGCCCGGGCGCTGCTCGCCTCCGGCGACGCCCGAGACCGGGCCGCGCTGGTGGAGCCGTTCTCCGGGCTGGAGGCCGAGGCCATGGCCCGGCTCTTCAGCGAGGCGCCGCTGCCGGTCATGGTGGCCCGCGTCGACTTCCTGGTGCCCGAGGGCGGCGGCGCGCCGCGCGCCCTGGAGCTCAACGCCACCATCCCGGCCATGCCGGCCTACGCGGATCTGGCCGCCCACTCGTGGCTGCGGGCCGCCGCCGCCGCCCGCGGGCTCACCCCGCGCCAGGCCAGCGAGCTGGTGTCCGCCTGCGGCAGCCACATGGAGAGCCTGCGGCAGGCGCTCTCGGCCGCCTACCAGGCCCGCGGCGGCGCCAGGGCCCGCCCCTCCATCGCCATCGTCTCGCGCCCCGGCGACGCCCAGATCGGCGAGCTCCGGCGGCTGGAGGCCCACTTCCGCGCCCAGGGGCACCGGGTGGAGAACCTGCTCCCCACCGAGTGCATCCCGGAGGACTGGGACCTGCTCTACCGGCACGTCTGGGCCCACCGGGTCGACCCCGCCGCGCCCTTCGCGCGGGCGCTGCTCGCACCAGGCCGCTACCCGCTCTACAACCCGGTCAACGGGCTGCTCGAGGCCAAGGCGCTCTTCGCCCGCCTCTCCGAGTGCGCCTCGGACCCCTCGCTGGCCGCGCGGGCCGGGCTGGACGAGGCGGAGCGCGGGGCGGCGGCGCGGCTGCCCTGGACCCGGCGGCTCGACGAGGCCACCGCACGGCAGGTGAAGGCGGAGCGGGAGCGGTTCGTCATCAAGCGGAGCTGGGACTACGGCGGCAAGTCGGTCCACCTGGGCGCCGAGACCGCGCCGGGCGCCTGGGAGCAGGTGATCGACGAGGCGCTCTCCGACCTGCGGGGCGGCGGCTTCATCGCGCAGGAGCGCGTCTTCGCGGTGAGGAAGCCGGCCACCCGCATCGCCGGCGACGAGGTGACGCACGGCGTGCTCTACCGCGACATCTCCACGTACTGCGGCCTGGGGCCGAGCCGGCCCGGCGGATCGGTGGTGCGCGCCGCCGCCTCACCCATCGTGAACATCCTGGGCGGGGGTGGGCTGGCGCCGGTCATCCCGGAGGAGGTGCTGGACCTGCTGCGGGGCGCCTGAAGTCGGCGATGGATGGGACCTGCGGCAGCACCGCGATGGGCCGCGGGCTGTGGTCGGTGTCGAGGTGGACGCAGAGCGCGCCGGGCCAGGCCATGGCGTAGCCGTTCACGTGGGCCGGCTCGTTGTCGAAGGCGGCCACCACCGGCCCGAGCCGGGCCACCCGGGCCGCCGCCAGCGACTTCCACTCGTCGTCGTCGAGCGGCGCGTCCGGCTTCATGAGCAGGTGGACCCGCGCGCCGTCCGGCACGGGGAGGGCGCTGGCACGGAAGGTGTGGAGCGTGCCGGCCTCCATGCGGCCGGGGCGGCCGGTCACGTAGGCCACCACGGCGCCGGCGGCGGCCAGCTCGCGCACGAAGGCGGGGGCCCCTGGCAGCGGCGCGTCCTCCCGGCAGTACTCGCTGGTGAAGAAGCGCTCGCTCCAGAAGCGGCGGGCCGGCAGCAGGTGGCGCGCCACCTCGAGCGGCGCCAGCCCGGCGGCCCGCATGGCCTCGGCCAGGTCCCAGCTCCGCCAGTGGTCGGCGCGCGCCGCGGCCAGCGCCGCCAGGCCCGCCCGCGCCCCGTACTCGCGGAGGATGCGGGCCTGGCGGGGCCGGTTGTCGAGCAGGGTCGAGTCGAGGTCGAAGACCGCCACGCCGCGGGGCGCCTCGGCGCGGACCCGCGCCAGCACCGCCTCGAGGATGGAGGACTGCGCCTCCGGCCGTGCCCGCCCGCCCATGGCGCTGAGCCTACCCGC
>JANNKC010000068.1:0-10313 GCA_031396105.1 Anaeromyxobacter sp. | reverse complement strand
GGCCATGGCCGACTTCGTCCACCTGCACCTGCACACGCTCTACTCCCTCCTCGACGGCGCCATCCGCGTCAAGGACCTCCTCAAGACCGTCCAGCAGCGGGGGATGAAGTCCGTGGCCGTGACCGACCACGGCAACCTCTTCGGCGCGGTCGACTTCTACAAGAAGGCCAGGGAGGCCGGGGTGAAGCCCATCCTCGGCATGGAGGCCTACGTCGCCGGCGACAAGGGGCGCACCGACCGGACCGAGCGCATCGGCCGCCACCTCATCCTGCTGGCCAAGGACGCCGAGGGCTGGGCCAACCTGCGCCTGCTCTCGACCAAGGCCTTCACCGAGGGCTTCTACTACGACGCCCGCATCGACAAGCCGCTCCTGAAGCAGCACAGCAAGGGGCTGATCGGCCTCTCCGCCTGCCTGGCCGGCGAGGTGCCGCGCCTCTGCCGCCGGGGCGACATGGACGGGGCGCGCCGCGTGGCGCGGGAGTACCGCGACCTCTTCGAGCCCGGCTCCTTCTTCCTGGAGGTGCAGTCGAACGGGATGAAGGAGCAGCTCGAGGTGAACCAGCGGCTGGCCGAGATCGCCGAGGGCGAGTCCATCCCGCTGGTGGCCACCGCCGACGCGCACTACGTGGACCGCAAGGACGCGCGGGCCCACGAGGTGCTCATGTGCATCGCCTCCAACAAGACGCTCAACGACGAGAAGCGCATCCACCACGACACCGACGGCCTCTTCATCACCAGCCCCGACGACATGGTGGCGGCGCTGCCGCAGTTCCGCGAGGCCATCGACAACACCATGCGCATCGCCGAGCAGTGCAACGTGGAGCTCGAGCTGGGGAAGAGCTTCCTGCCGCGCTTCCAGCTCCCCGACGGCGTCAGCGAGGACGAGTACATCGACGAGCTGGCCAAGAGGGGACTGGACCGGCGCTTCAAGGAGATCGAGGGCAAGTACCCGCACGACCGCGACGCCTACCGGGCCCGCCTCGAGCTGGAGCTCGGGGTCATCAAGAGCATGAAGTTCCCGGGGTACTTCCTCATCGTGCAGGACTTCATCAACTGGGCCAAGGCGCACGGGGTGCCGGTGGGGCCGGGGCGCGGCTCGGGCGCCGGCTCCATCGTGGCCTGGAGCCTGCGCATCACCGATCTCGACCCGCTCCGCTGGAACCTGCTCTTCGAGCGCTTCCTCAACCCCGAGCGCGTCTCCATGCCGGACTTCGACATCGACTTCTGCCAGGACCGGCGCGACGAGGTCATCACCTACGTCCGCGGCAAGTACGGCAAGGACAACGTCGGCCAGATCATCACCTTCGGCTCGCTCAAGGCCCGCTCGGTGATCCGCGACGTGGTGCGGGTCATGGGGCTCCCCTTCGCCGAGGGGGACCGCATCGCCAAGCTGGTCCCCGACGCCGTGCAGGGCAAGACCTCCACCTTGAAGGAGCTGGTCTTCGGCCTCCCGGCCAGGGACGGCCTGCCGGCCCAGCCGCCCGAGCCGCGCCTGGCCGAGATGTGGGAGAAGCCACAGCCGCTCCACAGCTGGACCAGCTCGGCCGGCGTGCAGGAGAAGGTCACCACCAAGGACCTGCTCGACATCGCCATGAGCCTGGAGGGGCTGAACCGCCAGGCCGGCCTGCACGCCGCCGGCGTGGTCATCGCCGACAAGCCGCTCTGGGAGTACGTGCCGGTCTACCAGGACGACAAGTCCGACATGCTGGTCTCGCAGTTCGCCATGAAGGAGACGGAGGCGGCCGGCCTGGTGAAGTTCGACTTCCTGGGCCTGAAGACGCTCACCGTCATCGACGACGCGCTCCGGCTGGTGAAGCAGAACCACCCCGCGCTGAAGGACCTGGAGGCCTGCGACATCCCCATCGACGACGCGGCGGTCTACGAGCTCATCAGCCGCGGCGACACCGCCGGCGTCTTCCAGATGGAGTCCTCCGGCTTCACCGAGATGGTGACCAAGATGAAGCCCTCGCGGTTCGAGGACGTCATCGCCGCGGGCGCCCTCTACCGCCCGGGCCCGCTGGACCAGAAGCTGGAGGACGGGCGCACCATGGTCGACGTCTACATCGACCGGAAGCACGGGCGCGACCGCGTCACCTACGACCACCCCATGCTGCAGCCCATCCTGGAGAGCACCTACGGCGTCATCGTCTACCAGGAGCAGGTCATGCAGATCTCCCAGGCGCTGGGTGGCTACAGCCTGGGCCAGGCCGACCTCCTGCGCCGCGCCATGGGCAAGAAGCTGGCCGACGAGATGGCCAAGGAGCGCGCCCGCTTCATGGAGGGCGCCACCAGGCAGGCGGTCGACCCCAAGGTGGCCGGCGGCGTCTTCGACCTGATGGAGAAGTTCGCCGCCTACGGCTTCAACAAGAGCCACTCGGCGGCCTACGGCCTGCTCACGGTGCAGACCGCCTGGCTCAAGGCCCACTACCCGGTCGAGTTCATGGCCGCGCTCATCTCGAGCGAGTCCTCCAACACCGACAAGGTGGTGGCCCACATCGGCGAGGCGCGGGCCCGCCGCATCGAGGTGCTGCCGCCCGACGTGAACGAGTCGAACGCCGAGTTCCGCGCCCTGCCCGGGAAGAAGGGCGAGAAGCTGAAGGGGCACATCCGCTTCGGCCTGGGCGCGGTGAAGGGCGTGGGCGACTCGGCGGTGGAGGCCATCCTGGCGGCGCGCGCCGAGGGCGGGCCGTTCACCTCGCTCGTCGACTTCGCCGGGCGGGTCGACTCCCGCAAGATCAACAAGAAGGTGGTGGAGGCGCTGGTGAAGTGCGGCGCCTTCGACTTCGAGGGCGCGCCGCGCTGGCAGCTCCACGCCGGCATCGAGCAGGCCTTCTCGGCCGGCGCCTCGGCCCAGGCCGACCGGCAGAGCGGGCAGGCCTCGCTCTTCGGCGCGCTGCCGGCGGTGGCGCAGTCGCCGCGCTATCCCAAGGTGGGCGACCCGCTCGGCGAGGGGCGCGTCGAGGAGTGGCCGGAGCGGGTGCGCCTGGCCTTCGAGAAGGAGGCGCTGGGCTTCTACATCACCGGCCACCCGCTGGCGGGCCACGAGAAGGAGGTGCGCCGCTACGCCTCGTCCACCTGCGCCGCGGTGGCGAGCAAGCGCGAGAAGGACAAGGTCACGGTGGTGGGCGTGGTGGCCTCGCTCCGCGAACGCATGAACAAGGAGAAGGGGACCCGCTTCGGCTTCATCACGCTGGAGGACCTGAGTGGCACGGTGGAGGTGGCCTGCTGGGCGGGCCGCCCGGCCAACGGGAACAGGCCGGCGCAGCGGGGCTGGGCCGACTGGGAGCCGTTCCTCAAGAGCGACGAGCCGCTGCTGGTGCACGGCGAGGTGAAGGTCAACTCGCGCGACGAGGAGAATCCCAGGGCCGAGCTCACCGCCATCGAGGTGGAGCCGCTCTCGCGGGTGCGCACGCAGAAGACCACCGAGGTCGTGCTGCGCATCGACGCCGACCGGCTCGACGCCGAGAAGGCGGCGGCGGTGAGGGGGCTGCTCCTGAAGCACCCGGGCGGCTGCGCACTCACCGTCCGGGCGGTCATCCCGGGCGAGACCGAGACCACCATCTCGGTGGCGCAGCGGGTGGCCACCGGCGACGAGCTCATCGAGGCGGCGCGCCGCCTCGGCTTCGAGGTGGAGCTCCGGTAGCTTCCGGGGCTCGACCCACTCCGAAGCGCGGCGCCGTTCGAGGTTCCCCCACGCGCGGTGCGCCATCGGCGTGCGACCCGCCGAACTGACTTCTTGGTCGTTACGCTAAAGATGCGCGCAGAAAATGCCTTGTTCTCATGGGTAGTTACCCATTTGGAGTGACCTCCTACGCACATCGCGGTACCCTCGCGGCAGGTTCCTCACCCCCACCGCACCAGGAAGGGCCAGCCATGATGCGAGCCAACGTCCGCGTGCCCGCGCCCCGCGGCGCCGCTGCCCATGCGGAGCTCGGCGGCCAGCTGCGCTGCGACCGCCAGGCCGAGGAGATGTTGAAAGTGTTCTTTCCCGAGGTCTCCGACGGCAACCTGCTGCCGCCCGAGCTGAAGGGGCTGACCGACGGCGCCCAGGTGGGACCGCCCGGCGTGCGCCGCACGCTGGTGATGGAGGGGCACGGCGAGCGGCTCCGCATCGAGGTCACCGCGGTGGGCAAGGGGCGGACGCAGCTCCACCTGTGGCGCGAGCCGGCGGCCGAGGCGCCCATCCCGCTGCCGGGCGAGCTGGCCCAGCCGCCCCCCTCCGACGGCCTGACCGCCCGCGAGCGCGAGGTGGCGCTGCTGGTGGCCGACGGGCTGCGCTCCCGCGAGGTGGCCGAGCGGCTCGGCATCGCCTCGCAGACCGTGAAGAGCCACCTGAAGACCATCTTCGACAAGCTGGGCGTGCGAAACCGCGTGGAGCTGGCCAGGCGCCTCGTGCAGCACTGACGAGCGCGGCGCCCGCGGCCCGGCCGCCTTGCCTCGCCGCGCCGGCGCGCGGTAGCGTCGCGCCCTTCCATGGTGACCCTCTCCGACGTCCAGGCCGCGCTCGGCCGGATCCGCGACCAGATCTACCTGTCCCCCTGCGCCCGCTCCGAGACGCTCTCGCGGGTCACCGGCACGCACGCCTTCCTCAAGCTGGAGAACCTCCAGATGACGGGGGCGTACAAGGAGCGCGGCGCCCTCAACCGGCTGCTCACCATGCCGCAGGGCGATCTGGCCCGCGGGCTCATCGCCGCATCCGCCGGCAACCACGCGCAGGGGGTCGCCTACCACGGCGGGCGGCTCGGGGTGACGGTCACCATCGTCATGCCCGAGACCACCCCCATCATGAAGGTGGCCAACACCCGGGCGCACGGCGCGCGCATCGTCCTCCACGGCGGCAACTACGACGAGGCCTACGCCGAGGCGCGGCGGCTGGAGCAGGCCGAGGGGCTGACCTTCGTCCACCCCTTCGACGACCCCATGGTGATCGCCGGCCAGGGCACCATCGGGCTCGAGGTGCTGGACCAGGTGCCGGACGTGGACGCGGTGGTGGTGCCGGTGGGCGGCGGCGGGCTGATCTCCGGCATGGCGGTGGCGCTCAAGGAGCGCCGCCCGGGCGTGCGGGTCATCGGCGTGGAGGCCGAAGCCATCCCCTGCATGCGGGCGGCCCTCTCGGCCGGCAAGCCGGTGACGCTGGACCCGGCCACCACGCTGGCCGACGGCATCGCCGTGAAGCGGGCCGGCGACCTCACCTTCGAGCACGTGCGGCGCCACGTCGACGAGATCGTCACGGTCACCGAGGAGGAGATCGCCTCGGCCATCCTCTACTGCCTGGAGAAGGAGAAGACGGTGGCCGAGGGGGCCGGCGCGGTGGGGGTGGCCGCGCTCATGCACCGGAAGGCGCGCGGCCTGGACGGAAAGCGCGTGGTCACCGTGATCTCGGGCGGCAACATCGACGTCAACCTCATCGCCCGCATCATCGAGCGGGGCCTGGTGAAGGACGGCCGCCTGGTGCGCGTCAGCATCGCGCTGCTCGACAAGCCGGGCCAGCTCGCCATCACCTCCGGCATCATCGCCGGCGCCCGCGCCAACGTCATCGAGGTCCACCACACCCGCGCCTTCGCCTCCAGGTTCGGCGGCACCACGCTGCAGCTGACCCTGGAGACCCGCGGCCCCGAGCACGTCGAGGAGATCCTGGCGGCGCTCCGGCAGCGGGGCTACGCCGTGGAGCTGCTGGGAGGGTAGGGACGCCGTGGCCGAGCCGGAGGCCGAAGCCCGCTGCCTGGAGGCGCTGGACCGCGGCGACCACGCCGGGGCGGCCACCGTGGTGGTGCGCCAGTACGGCCCGCAGCTCCTCGGGTACCTCTGCTCGGTCCTGCGCAGCGAGGCCGACGCCGGCGAGGTCTTCTCCATGTTCTCGGAGGACCTGTGGCGCGGCCTGCCCGGCTTCCGGCGCGAGTGCCCGCTGCGCGTCTGGTGCTACCGGCTGGCCTGGCACGCCGCGGCCCGCTTCCTGCGCGACCCCTACCGAGGCCGGGGGCGGCGGCTGGAGACCAACGAGCTGTCGCGGCTGGTGGAGGAGGTCCGCTCCAGTGTCTTCCTGGGGCGCGACCAGGCCCGCCAGGCCACGCTGGACCGGCTGCGCGACGGCCTCTCGCCGGACGAGCGAGCGCTCCTGGTGCTCCGGCTGGACCGCGACCTGTCCTGGTCGGAGGTGGCGCTGGTGATGGCCGAGGAGCAGGGGCAGCCGGTGGACGAGGCGGCGCTGCGCAAGCGGTTCGAGCGGCTCAAGGACAAGCTGACGCGGCGGGCGCGCGCGGAGGGGCTGCTCGAGTGACCGGCCCGTCCCAGCGGCGCGGCGCCTCCACCTCCATCTCGGCGCTGCTCTCCGAGCTGGCCGCGGCGCCGGACCGCTCGCCCGACGAGCTCCTGCCGGACCTCCAGGCCGGCGACGTGGTGGCGGGGCGCTTCGAGCTGACGCGCGAGCTCGGGCGCGGCGGCTTCGGCCTGGTCTTCCAGGCGCGCGACCGCGAGCTGGGACGGGACGTGGCCTTCAAGGCCATCCGGCCCATCCGCATCCGCGCGCTGGAGAAGCTGGCCAAGCCGCTCAGGGAGGAGGCCGAGGCGGCGGCACGGCTCAACCACCCCAACGTGGTGACGCTGCACGACTCCGGCGTCCACCAGGGCACCCCCTACCTCATCATGGAGCTGCTGCACGGCGAGACGCTGGCGGCGCGGCTGCGGCGCGGAGCGCTCCCGCCCGGCGAGGCGCTGGCGGTGGCCTTGGCGGTGGCGCGGGGGCTCCGGGCGGCGCACGGCGCGGGCGTGCTCCACCGCGACCTCAAGCCCGGCAACGTCTTCCTCACCGGGGACGGCGCGGTGAAGCTGGTGGACTTCGGCCTGGCCTCCATCATGGGCCGGGCCTCGCTGGCGGCCGGCACGCCGGCCTACATGGCGCCGGAGCAGCTGCGCGGCCAGCCGGAGGACGCGCGCACCGACGTCTTCGGCGCCGCCGTGATGCTCTTCGAGACGCTCGGCGGCACCCTGCCCTACCCGGTGAGCGGCGGCCGCTCCGCGGTGCTCGATCCCGGGCCGCCCCCCGCGCTGCCCCTGCCCGACCCGCCGCCCGCGCTGGTGGCGCTCCTCACCGGCGCGCTGGCGCGCGACCCGGCCAGCCGGCCGCAAGACGCCGCCGCCTGGCTCGAGGGCCTGCACGCGGTGGAGCGGGCCTACGCGGCGCGCGCCCTCGGCGTGGCCCGGGCGGAGCGGCGGCGGCGGGTGCGGCGGCTGGTCTGGGCCGGGGGGGCGGCGGCGTTGCTGGCGGCCGGACTGGTGGCGGTGGGGCAGGTGAGGGCCCGCGGCGCCGCGGAGCGGGCGCTGCTGCAGAGCCGGCTGCTCGACGCCGCCGCCAACGCCACCGATCCGCTGCTGGCGGCGCTGCTCCTCGCCGAGCTGCCCGACGACGCCTCGCCGCGCGCCCTGGAGGTGGGCCAGCGCGTGCTGCACCAGCCCATCCCGACGGTGGCGGTGGAGGGTGCGCGCGGCGGCTTCTCCCTGGCGGTCTCCGGCGACGGGGCGCTGGTGGCGGCCGGCCTGCGCGACGGCGCCGTCACCGTCTTCCGATCCGACGGCACCGGCGCGCCGCGGGGGCTGCGCCACCTGGGATCGCGCGTCAACGGCCTGGCCTTCACGCCCGACTCGACGCGGCTGGTGGCCGCCGGCCAGGAGGGGGCGCTCCACCTGCACCGGCTCGACGGGCGCGAGCCGCCCGCCACGCTGGCGCTGGGGGACGCGCCGCTCACCCGGCTGGCGCTCTCGCCGGACGGGCGGCGGGCCGCGGTGGCGTCCCAGGACGGCCGGGTGCGGCTCCTCACGCTGGAGCCGCTGCGGGTGGTCGCCATCGACGTGCACGATGCGCCGGTGCTCGACCTCGCCTTCTCGCCCGACGGGCTGGGGCTGGCCGCCGGGGACGGCGAGGGGCTGGTGCGGCTGCTCGACGCCGCGAGCGGCGCGCCGCTGGCGACGACCGCCACGGGCCAGGCGGCCCTGGCGCTGGCCTGGTCACCCGACGGCGCGCGGCTGGCGGTGGCCGGTGACGACGGGCAGGTGCGGCTCTTGGGGCGGACGCTGGCGCCGCTCGCCACGATGGGGGGCGCCGGCCCCGCGCTCACGGCGCTGGCCTGGGCGCCGGACGGCGCGCGGTTTGCGACGGCCGCGCTCGACGGCACGCTGCGGCTGCTGGCCGCCGACGGGCGCACCGAGCCGGTTCGCCGGCACGCCCACCGCGACGCCTTCAGCCTGGCCTGGTCGCCGGCCGGGGACCGCATCCTCACCTTCGGCGCCGACGGCCTGGCGCTGCTCTGGCGCCCCCAGGGCGACACCCCGCCTGTGGTGCTGGAGGGCCCGTCGCTGGTCTCGGCCGCCTTCACGCCGGACGGGCAGCGGGTGGTCGGCCGGCTTCGCGAGGGGACACTGCGGCTCTGGCCGGTGGCAGCCTTCGCCGGCCGCGACGTGCTGCTGGGCCACCAGGGGCACGTGGACACGGTGGAGTGGAGCCGCGACGGCGCGCGGCTGCTCACCGCCGGCCACGACGGCACGGCGCGCATCTGGGACCGCGCCTCCGGCGAGCAGGTCGTGGAGATCCGCTCGCCGGGCGGCGTGTTCCACTCGGCCGGCTGGGATCCCGGCGAGACGCTGGTGGTGACCGCCTCCGACGACGGCGTGGCGCGGGTCTGGCGCGCCCGCGACGGCTCGCTGGCCTGGTCCCTGCCGCCGGCCGGCGCGCCGCTCCTCTTCGCCGCCTGGAGCCCCGACGGCGGGCGCATCGCCACCGCCGGCATGGACGGCGTGGTGCGCCTCCAGGCCGCCGACGGGCGCGGCGAGCCCAGGCTGCTGACGGGACACGAGGCCGGCATCACGCACGTGGCCTTCTCGGCCGACGGGCGGACGGTGATCTCGGCGTCGCAGCTCGACGCCACCGTGCGGCTCTGGGCCGAAGGGGCGGCGGCGCCGCGCACCCTGCGCGCCGACCGGGCGGTCTACCGGAGCGGCCTCTCGCCGCGCGGCGACCTGCTGGCGGTGGCCGAGGTGGACGGCCCCTTGCGCCTCTTCCGCACCGTGGACCTGGGCGAGCTTCCGCCGCTGCAGGCCTGGCCGGAGCGGCTCTGGGCCCCGGCCTGGAGCCCGGACGGCCGCCGGCTGGCGCTGGCCTCCGGCGACGGCTCCATCCGCCTGGTCTCCGTCGACGGCCGGGGCGAGCCGGCCGTGCTGCGCGGCCACCAGGGGCTGGTCTCGCACCTGGCCTTCCGGCCCGATGGCCGGGAGCTGGCCTCGGCCTCCTCCGATGGCACCGTGCGCATCGCCGCGGTCGACTGGCGCCTGCTGCGCGAGAGGCTCTCCGCCACCACCAGCGCCTGTCTCACCGCCGCCCAGCGCATGCACCTGCTGGGCGAGCCGGAGGCCGAGGCGCGCCGACGCCGCGAGGCCTGCGAGCGGCGCCACGGGCGCGAACCCCCGGCGGCGGTGCCGGTGGCGCCGCCCGCCAGCGGGGGCTCGCGCGCCGCCCTGGGCGCCGCCTCCGAGCGGAGCGGCTCGTGACCGCCAGCGCGCTCCTGGTGGCGCTGCTCCTCGCGGCGCCCGCCGTGCCGGCCACCCGGCGGTCGCCGGCGCGGGCCGCCGCCCTCGGCCAGCGCGTCGAGCTGGTGGTCCGCTTCCCGCCCTGGCAGTTCACCGGCGCCTTCACGGTCGACGGCGCCGGGCTGGCCGACCGCGGCGTGGCCCACGACCGCGGCTCCCTCACCGGCCCGGACGGGGCCGTGGTGCGGGTGCTGAGCGGAGAGCGGGGCACCCTGACGCTCGCCCTGCGCGGCGAGCTGCACGCCTCCAGCTTCCCGGCCCTGTTCGGTCGCTGGCAGGTGACGGGCGGTACGGGCGCCTACGCAGGGCTGGCGGGCGGCGGCTCCTTCACCGCCACCGACCTCGGCACCGGCAAGGGCTCGCCCCTCGAGCTGCAGATCCTGGTCGGTCGGGTCCTGGCGCAGAGACGGCAGCCGGCCTGGCGTGCCGCGGGGGCCCCGCCCGCGGCGGCGCTGCGGCCCGTCGGCCCGGCCCCGGAGCGCTAGGACGCCGGAGCACGACTCGGACAGACCCGGTCGCGCCGGGCCCTTCGACGACGCCGCGCCGCGGCCACGCCCAGGGGAGGCGGAGTCGAGGGGCCCTATGGCCCAGGCAGCACGCCCAGCACCTCGTCGAGCGCGCCGAGGAAGGCGTCCACCTGGGCCTCGTCGTGGCCGGCGGTGAGCGTCACCCGGAGCCGGCTGGTGCCGCGCGGGACGGTGGGCGGCCGGATGGCGCGCACGAAGAAGCCGCGCTGG
>JANNKC010000039.1:0-5676 GCA_031396105.1 Anaeromyxobacter sp. | reverse complement strand
AAGTTCACCAGGGCGGCCCACTCCGGCCTCCCAAGGTGCTGGCGCAATGCGGAGTTGACGCTGGCCTGGACCGGCAAGCCGGCGCCGGCCAGCAGCGCCAGGAGGGCGTAGAGCAGGGTCTCCATGGTGGCGACCCATACCCCACATCCACCCACCGGCGCAGCCCGTCACGGCCCTCGGGTGGAATCCCCAGCGTGAAAGTCTGGTGACAGCGTCAGACCCCTTGGGTACGTTGCGCCGCCGCTTCCCACCAACCGAGGGGTTTCATGACCACGCGCATCGCCCGTCTCGTCACCGCCCTGTCGCTCGCCGCCCTGCTCGCCCCGGCCGTCGCCCGCGCCGAGTTCGGGACCACCAACTTCCAGGTTCTGCAGGGCTGGAGCTTCACCAAGGACGCCAACGACCCGAACAGCACCAGCGACGAGGTGCTGACGACCGTCACCATCAACCACTTCAGCACCTACGCCTACGGCGACAACTTCTTCTTCGCCGACCTGGCGCGCGGCAAGTTCGGCGGCGCCACCGAGGTCGGAGCGGGCGTGTACGCCGAGTGGCACCCCCGCCTGTTCCTCAACAAGGCCTTCGGCCTGCCCACCGGCAGCATCGTCAAGAACTGGGGCCTGGCGGGCGAGCTCAACCAGGGCGCCGGCTTCTACGCCTACCTCGGCGGGCTCGGGCTCGACCTCGCCCTCCCTGGCTTCCAGGTGGCCGGCCTCAACCTCTTCTACCGGTACGAGAACTTCGCCGAGCACACCTGGCAGATCAGCCCGTACTGGGAGGTGCCGTTCGCCCTCGGTCCGGCCAAGATGGTCTTCGCCGGCTTCGCCGACCTCACCACCAACAAGGCCGGCGACCTCGACCTGATGGCCCAGCCGCAGCTGCTGGTCGACGTGGGCGCCCTGGCCGGCTCGCCGGGCAAGTTCCACGCCGGCGTCGAGCTCTACCTCCACGCCTTCACCGACTTCCTCGGCCAGGGCCAGACCGTCGTCGCCCCGCAGCTCATGGTCCAGTGGACGCCCTTCACCCAGTTCGTCCCCTAGTCCAGCGCCGCGCTTGATACTCCCGGGCGACCATCGGTGAAGCCGGTGGTCGCCCTTCTCGCATCCACGCCCTGCACCCGGACGACCCCATGACCACGCCGCGCACCATCCAGATCGAGGAGCGGGTCCCCCTGCTCCAGGCCATCCCGCTCTCGCTGCAGCACCTCTTCGCCATGTTCGGCGCCACCGTGCTGGTGCCGCTGCTGGTGGGGCTCCACCCCTCGGTGACGCTCTTCACCAGCGGCGTCGGCACGCTCCTCTACATCCTCATCACCAAGGGGAAGATCCCGGCCTACCTGGGCTCCTCCTTCGCCTTCATCGCGGCCATCGCCTCCATCACCCACGCGTCGTTCGGCACGCCCTCCAGCGACGAGCTCATCGCCACCGCCATGGGCGGCTGCGTGGTGGTCGGCCTGATCTACCTCGCGGTGGCCCTCGCCGTGGGCAAGTTCGGCACCGGCTGGATCAACCGGCTCCTGCCGCCGGTGGTCATCGGGCCGGTGGTCATGGTCATCGGCCTCGGCCTGGCCCAGGTGGCCGTGGCCATGGCCACCACCGGCAGCGGCGTGCCCTCCAACGTCTTCAAGCCGGAGCTCTTCCGCGGCGACTTCTTCGCCGTGGCGCTGGTGGCCCTGGTCATCGCCATCCTGGCGGCCCAGTACCTCACCGGCTTCCTGGGCGTCATCCCCATCCTCATCGGCGTCATCGGCGGCTACGTGGTGGCGCTCCTGGCCGGCCAGGTCCAGCTCGGCGGCGTGGGGTCGGCGGGGCTCTTCGCCGTGCCCCACTTCGTCCTGCCCCGCTTCGACCTGGGCGCCATCATCCTCCTCGCACCCATCTCGCTGGTGGTCATCACCGAGCACATCGGCCACCTCATCGTGACCAACAACGTGGTCGGTCGCGACCTCGTCAAGGACCCGGGCCTGCACCGCTCGCTGGCCGGCGACGGCGCGGCGGTGATCTTCTCCGGCCTGCTGGGCGGGCCGCCCAACACCACCTACGGCGAGAACATCGGCGTCATGGCCGTGACCCGCGTCTTCTCGGTCTGGGTCATCGGCGGCGCGGCCGTCATGGCCATCGCCATGTCGTTCCTGCCCAAGGTGGGCGCCCTCATCGGCTCCATCCCGGTCCACGTCATGGGCGGCATCTGCATCCTGCTCTTCGGGATCATCGCCTCGGCCGGCGTCCGCATGATGGTCGAGGACAAGACCGACTTCTCGCAGAAGCGGAACCTGATCATCGTCTCGGTCATCCTGGTGATCGGCATCGGCGGCGCCAAGCTCCACTTCGGCGCGACCGAGATCGGCGAGATGTCGCTGGCCACCTACGTGGGCGTCCTCCTCAACCTCATCCTGCCCAGGGGGGCGACGGAGACACGCCGAGCCACGGCGTGACAGCCCCCTGATTCCGCCTTGACCGGACGGCGCCCGGGGAAGATAGCTACTCCGCGCCGACCCCCCGGCGCGGAGATCCCACATGCTCGAGCTCATCCTCGCCCTCAGTCTGCAGGCCGCACCCGGCGCCGCCGCGCCGGCCGCCGCCGCCCCGGCCGCCAAGGCCCCGGAGCCCGCCCCCATGAACCCGCTCCTCGCCACCTGGACCGGCCCGCACGGCGGCGTCCCCCCCTTCGCGAGCGTCAAGGTGGAGCAGTTCAAGCCCGCCCTCGAGACCGGCATGGCCGCCCAGCTCGCCGCCATCGACCGCATCACCGCCGACCCGGCGCCCGCCACCTTCGAGAACACCCTGGCGGCCATGGAGCGCTCCGGCCGCGCGCTGGACCGGGTCATGCGGGTCTACGGCGTCTGGTCCTCCACCCTCTCCACCCCCGAGTTCCAGGCGGTCGAGACCGAGATGGCGCCGAAGCTGGCCGCCTTCTCGGACCGGATCACGCAGAACGAGAAGCTCTTCGGCCGCATCGCCGCGGTCTACCAGGCGCGCGAGAAGGCCGGGCTCACCCCCGAGCAGCAGCGCGTGTCCTGGCTCTACCAGACCAACTTCGTGCGCGCCGGCGCCCGGCTGGACGCCTCCGCCAAGCTGCGGGTGGCCGCCATCAACGAGCGGCTGGCCGCCCTGTACACGGCCTTCACCCAGCACGTCATGGCCGAGGAAGGGGAGCAGGCCACCCTGCTCACGACCGAGGCCGACCTCGGCGGCCTCTCTCCCTCCACCCGCGCCGGCCTGGCCGCCGCGGCCGAGGCCCGCGGCCAGAAGGGCGCGTGGGCGGTGCCCAACACCCGCTCGGCGGTCGAGCCGTTCCTGTCCGCCTCGACGCGGCGCGACCTGCGCGAGACGGTGTGGCGCGCCTTCGTCAGCCGCGGCGACCACGGCGACGCCCGCGACAACAAGGCGGCCATCACCGAGATCCTGAGGCTGCGCGCCGAGCGGGCCACGCTGCTCGGCTACGCCACCCACGCCCACTGGAGCCTGGAGAACTCCATGGCCAAGACCCCCGAGCGCGCCATGGCGCTCATGGAGGCGGTCTGGCCGGCGGCGGCGGCCCGCGTCCGCGAGGAGGTGGCCGACATGCAGGCGGTCGCCGACAAGGAGGGGGCCAAGCTCTCCATCGAGCCCTGGGACTACCGCTTCTACGCGGAGAAGGTGCGCAAGGCCAAGTACGACCTCGACGAGTCCGAGGTGAAGCCCTACCTGCAGCTGGAGAAGCTGCGCGAGGGGATGTTCTGGATGGCGGGCGAGCTCTTCGACCTGCACTTCACGCCGGTGACCGGCCTGCCCATCTACCACCCCGACGTGCGCACCTGGGAGGTCAAGGACGGCGCCGGCAAGCACGTGGGGCTCTGGTACTTCGATCCCTACGCCCGGCAGGGCAAGCAGTCTGGCGCCTGGATGAACGCCTACCGGGACCAGGAGCGGTTCGACGGCGAGACCTCGACCATCGTCTCCAACAACTCCAACTTCGTGAAGGGCAAGGCCGGCGAGCCGGTGCTGGTGAGCTGGAACGACGCCGAGACGCTCTTCCACGAGTTCGGCCACGCCCTGCACGGCCTGTGCGCCAACGCCACCTACCCATCGGTCTCGGGCACCAACGTGGCCCGCGACTACGTGGAGTTCCCCTCGCAGATCCTGGAGCGCTGGCTCTCCACCCCCGAGGTGCTGAACCGCTTCGCGGTCAACGTGACCACCGGCAAGCCCATCCCGGCCGCGCTGGTGAGGAAGATCGAGAAGGCCGCCAGGTTCAACCAGGGCTTCACCACCATGGAGTACCTCTCCTCGGCGCTGGTCGACATGAAGGCCCACCTGGCCGGCGACAAGGCCATCGACCCGGCCGGCTTCGAGAAGGAGACGCTGGGCGCGCTGGGCATGCCGCGCGAGGTGGTGATGCGCCACCGGCTGCCGCACTTCCAGCACGTCTTCGCCGGCGACGGCTACTCGGCCGGCTACTACAGCTACCTGTGGGCCGACACCATCAGCGCCGACGCCTTCGAGGCCTTCACCGAGGGCAAGGGGCCGTACGACAAGGCGGTGGCCGCGCGGCTCAAGAAGTTCGTCTTCTCCGCCGGCAACGCGGTGGATCCGGCCGAGGGCTACCGCGCCTTCCGCGGGAGGGACGCCGGCATCGGCGCCCTGATGCGCCGGCGCGGGTTCCCGGAGCCGAAGGCGGCGGCGGCGGCGGGGAAGTGAACACCCGCACTCCCCGAGCCCTTCGACTCCGCCGCCTCGAGGCCACGCGCAGGGCAGGCTGAGTCGAGGGGGGCGCTCCGACGCACGGAGGCCCCGGCTCCTCTCGAGGGGCCGGGGCCTTGGTTTTGGCTTCGGGGATCGTCCTACGGCCGGCTCCGCGCGGCTGGGCGGGCGGGATCCTGTGAGCGTGAATGGGCGCGGCTGAAGCCGCGCCTGCTAGACGAACGCGTTGTTCATGATCTCCCCGAAGCCGCCGCCGCCGGGGACGATGTACTGGTGGTCGTCGAGGCCGCGCTCCTCGTCCCAGCGCGTGCCCGGCACCGTGTCGAGCACGTCGGCCGCGGAGAGCCCGCGGTCGACGCGGAGCGCGTAGACCAGCACGTCCGGGTGGGCCCTGGTCATGGTCTTCAGGTACTCGGGCGTGACGATGAGGTGGATGTTGATGATGCGCTTCGGCGTGCCCGGCACCTTCTTCTTGTAGGTGTCGATGGCGGTGGACAGCGAGCCGCCGGTGGCGCCCATGGGGTCGGGGAAGAGCAGGAAGGCCCCGTCCACGTCGCCGCCGATCTTCATGCCGCCGATGCCGGCCCCCACCACCTGGTCGTTGTCGCCCAGCATGCGGCTCATGATGATGTGGTCCTGCCGGACCAGGCTCGGCTCCACCGTCTCGTTGAGGAGATCGTAGGCCACCTGCGAGGGCACGGCGCCGGCGCGGGCGATGTTGACGGTGACCACCCGGACCGAGCGGTCCACCACCTCGCCCTCGAAGATGCCCCGCGGCGAGGAGTCGATCATGCGGGTGGGGACCGAGACGCGCCGGCGCGGGAACTCGGCGGCGATGACGGTCCGCACCAGGTCCTCGTAGAGGATGCGCACCAGCCGGTTGATGACCGGCTGCTGGGTCTCCTTGGCGCAGAGCGTGGTGAGGTGGCCGAGCAGGAACGGGTTGGCCAGGATGTGGACGTTGGGACCGTAGCGGTGCTCGAGCTCGCTGGTC
>JANNKC010000032.1:0-4644 GCA_031396105.1 Anaeromyxobacter sp. | reverse complement strand
GTCACGTCCACGGTGTTCCAGTGGACCAGGAAGTCGGGGTGATGCCCTTCGCGCTCCGCCACCTCCGCCATGGCATTCACGAAGCGCATCGCCTCCGCGAAGTCCCGGAAGCGGAGGCGGCGGTGCAGCCGCGCGCCCCCGTGGGAGAGGGCCCAGCCGGCGAGCTCGGTGAGCCCGGCGGCCAGGGCGGCCTCACCGAGCCGAGGGAGTCCGCCTTCGCAGGAGACGCAGTGGCGCTCGGTGAGGGGCATGCGACGGGACGTAAGGCGTCGCGCCGGGCGGCGCAACGCCCGGGGCGGGGCTCCTCGCTCCTCCAGCCGATCCGCGCACGGCCTGCGGTGCATCGTGCGTCAGGGCGCTCAGTGCCCCTTGCCCTCGCGGTGGTCGTGCCTCCGGTCCTTCTCCTCTTCCTTGCGCTCCCGGTGCTCCTCCTTGCGGTGGCGCTTCTCGGCCTTCTTGTCCTCCCGCTCCTCGATCTTCAGCACGCGCTGGTAGCGCACCGGCGGGGGCGGCGGCGGACGGTAGTGGCGGTACCGGCCGGGCGGCAGGCGCCGCAGCGGCATCGGCACGAGCTGCGTCTCCACCACCACGAACTGGGCCCGGCGCTCGCGGGCGCGATACCAGCGGTCGCCGCGCCGCGCCCAGTAGACGTCGCCGTGGAGGAAGACCTCGTCGTCGAAGTCCTGCACCACCTGCACGCCGGGCTGGATGACCACCAGGCGGGGGAGGTCGGGCAGCGGGATCCGGAGGCCGGCCTGGATCTCCACCTGCGCGGCGGCGGGGCCGGGGCCAGCGGCGACGGCCGCCAGGGCGGCCAGGGCGAGGAGCGTGGTTCGCATGGCCGGCATGATACCGCGCGGTGGCTCCCCGCGCGATGGCCGTGCGCACCGGGCCGCGGGGTGCTAGGCAAGGGCGCCATGGAGAACCGCTTCTTCGCCTTCGGCGCGCTCTCGGCCGCCCTGGCCGTCCTGCTCGGCGCCTTCGGCGCCCACGCCCTCAAGGCGCGGCTGGCGCCGGAGCAGCTGGCCACCTTCGAGACCGGCGTGCGCTACCACCTGGTGCACGCCCTGGGGCTGCTGGCGGCCGCCTGGGCCGCGGGCCGCTTCGGCGGCGACGCCGTCCGCTGGGGCGGCTGGCTCCTGCTGGTGGGCACGGTGCTCTTCAGCGGCAGCCTCTACCTGCTGGCGCTCACCGGCGTTCGCTGGCTCGGCCTGATCACGCCCTTCGGCGGAGTGGCCTTCATCGTCGGCTGGGTGCTGCTGGCCCTGGCCGCGCTGCGGGGCGGGCCGCCGGCCTGAGGTCTCCCGCCCGCCCCGGGCGTCGCTCGGCACGCCGTTCCGTGGCACAGTCCGCCACCATGGCCGAGCCCGCCCAGCCCGCCGCCCTGCGCTATCCACCGCAGGTCAAGTACATCGTCGGCAACGAGGCGTGCGAGCGGTTCTCCTTCTACGGGATGCGCTCGATCCTGGTCGTCTACATGACCGGGTACCTGCTCTTCCCGGACGCCGAGGCCAAGGCCTGGTACCACGCCTTCATGATGGTCACCTACCTCACGCCGCTGGTGGGCGGGTGGCTGGCGGACCGGTACTTCGGGCGCTACCCCATCATCCTGTGGGTCTCGCTCTTCTACGTGGGCGGCCACGCCACGCTGGCGCTCTGGGATGGGCGGACCGGGTTCATGGTCGGCCTGGCGCTCATCGCCTGCGGCTCGGGTGGCATCAAGCCGTGCGTCTCGGCCTTCGTGGGCGACCAGTTCCGCCCCGAGCAGAAGGAGCTGCTGGAGCGGGTCTACGGCTGGTTTTACTGGGTCATCAACCTGGGCGCCGCCTCCTCCAAGCTCCTCGTCCCCTGGCTGCTGCGCCGCTACGACCCGCGCATCGCCTTCGCCATTCCCGGCGTCCTGATGGCGGTGGCCACCCTGGTCTTCTGGGCCGGCACGCGCCACTACGTGCGCGCGCCGCCGTCGGGCCCCAAGCCCCACGGCTTCCTGCGGGTGGTGGCCACGGCGCTGCGCCGGCTGGGCACGCACCGCCCCGGCGAGCACTGGCTGGATCCGGCGCTGAGCCTCCACCCCGCCGAGGCGGTCGAGGGGGCCAGGGCGGTCTTCCGCATCATCGGCGTCTTCGCCGCGGTCACGGTCTTCTGGGCGCTCTTCGACCAGACCGGCTCGTCCTGGGTGCTGCAGGGGAAGCAGCTCGAGCCCTCGCTGGCGGCCGTCGGCCTCCCCGGCGCCACGCTCGACGCGGCGCAGCTCCAGGCGCTCAACCCGTTCCTGGTGATGGCGCTCATCCCGCTCCTCACCTGGGTGGTCTTCCCGGCGCTGGCCCGGCGCGGCGTGGCCCTCTCGCCGCTGCAGAAGATGACGGCCGGCATGTTCCTGGCCGTCTCCTCCTTCGTGGCCGCCGCCGTGGTGCAGTTCCTGGTGGACTCGGGCCGGCCGCCCAGCCTGCTCTGGCAGTTCCCGCAGTACCTGCTCCTCACCACCGCCGAGGTGCTGGTCTCGGTGACCGGCCTGGAGTTCAGCTACACCCAGGCGCCGCGCTCCATGCGCTCCACCATCATGTCGATCTGGTTCCTCACGGTCTTCCTGGGGAACTTGCTCACCTTCCTGGTGCAGTTCGTGAAGCTCTCCGGCGCCGCCTACTTCGGGTTCTTCGCCGTGCTCATGCTGGGCGCCGCCCTCGCCTTCCGGCAGGTGGCGCGCCGCTACCGCCCGGCGCCGCCCGGCGACGCCGGGTAGAACCTCCCCGCCCCACCGAACCAGGAGCCCGCCATGCTGCTCAAGGAGACCGCCGCCGTCCGCATGCTCGGGCTCAAGATCCCGATGCTGCTCTTCCTGGGGCCGCGCGTGGAGCGACTCGACGAGAAGGGCTGCGCCGTCACGATCCCCCTCGGGTGGCGCTCGCGCAACCACGTCGGCTCCATGTACTTCGGCGCGCTCTGCGCCGGCGCCGACCTGGCCGGCGGCCTGCCGGCGGCGCGGCTCATCTGGGACCAGTTCAAGCAGCTGAGCCTGGTCTTCGCCGACGTGAAGGCCGAGTTCCTCAAGCGCGCCGATGGCGACACGCTCTTCACCTGCGACGACGGCTACGCCGTGTCCTCGGCGGTGCGCCAGGCCGACGCCTCCGGCGAGCGGGTCACGCTGCCGGTCTCGGTGGTGGCCACCGTGCCGGAGAAGTACGGCGACGAGCCGGTGGCCCGCTTCACGCTGGGCCTCTCGCTCAAGAAGCGCGCCTGAGGACGAGGGGAGCCGCCATGCCCGCCTCCACCCCGCCACCCAGCCGGGCCCCCACCGCCATCGGCCAGGTGCTGGCCCTCCTGGTCACGGCCGACGGGCGGGTGGTGGAGCGGAGTGCGGTGCGAGGGCAGCTCTACGCCTCCACGGCCGAGGTGGTGGTGCTGCGCCCGGCGGCGCGCGAGGCGCTGCTGGACCGCCTGGCCCTGGCGGCCCTGGTGGTCTCCATCCTCCTCGTGGTTGCGAACGTGCTGCAGTGGCAGAGCGCGCCGGTGCTGGTCGGCGCGGCGGCGCTGCAGGCGGTCTTCTGGCTGACCCGGCCCCTCCGGCTGCGCCACCAGCTGGCCCAGCCCCTCGACGCGGCCGCGCTCGAGGCGGCGCGGCGCCAGGGGCGGGCGGCCATCACCGTCCCGGCGGGCGCCATCACCGAGCTGGTGCCGCCGCCGCCGCACGGGACGCTGGCTCGCAAGCCGGCCCGGCTGGTCCTGGCGGACGGGGCGGTGGAGCTCTGGCTCGGCGAGGCCGCCTTCGCCGAGGTGCGCCGCGCCCTCGGACGTGATTAGGTCCATGCCCATGCGCACGCTCCTCGCCGCCCTGGCGCTCGCCCTGGCCCTGCCGGCCGCGGCGGCGTCCAAGGGGCTGCCCTTCGTGGCCGACGACTACCCCAGGGCCCTCGCCGTCGCCCGCGCCCGGAACGTCCCCCTGGTGGTGGACGTCTGGGCCCCCTGGTGACCCAGCTGTCGCTTCATGCGGGCGAACGTCCTCACCGACGCGCGCCTGGTGAAGCTGGCCGGGCGGTTCGTCTGGCTCGACATCGACACCGAGAAGCCCGTCAACTTCGCCTTCGTGGAGCAGTTCCCCATCGAGGCGTGGCCGACCGTCTACGCCATCGATCCCGCCAGCGAGCGGGTCCTGCTGCGCTGGATGGGGACGGCCACCGCGGCCGAGCTGGAGAAGCTGCTGGGCGACGCGGAGCGGACCTTTCGGAAGGAGCGGACGGACGCCGCCGGCGAGGCCATGGCGCGCGGCGCGGCGCTGGCCGCGGAGCGGCAGCATGCCGACGCGGCCCGGGCCTTCTCGGACGCGCTGGCCGCCGGGGGCCCACGATGGCCCGAGCGGGCCCGCGCCGCCGACGCCATGCTGCAGGCGCTCTCGGTGGCCGGCGACGAGCAGGCCTGCGCCGGGGCCGCGGCCGAGCTGTTGCCGAGGCTGGAGCACGGCTCGGCCTTCGCCCGCGTGGCCGCGGTGGGGCTCGGCTGCGCCGTGGGGCTCGAGGAGCCGCGCTCTCGCGAGCCGGCCATCCGCGCGGTGGAGCCGTACGCCCGGCTGGCGCTGGGCGTCGGCGGCGTGCTGGCCGACGATCGCTCCGGCCTCTACGAGCAGCTCGTCGCGGCGCGCCAGGCGCTCGG
>JANNKC010000447.1:0-8724 GCA_031396105.1 Anaeromyxobacter sp. | reverse complement strand
GTCGGAGTCGAATGCCGAGTTTCTGTCGCAGGAGCCTTCACCGAGCTGGAGGCTGGGGGTCGGTGTGACGGACGAGCGCCGTGATTTCAGGGTCTGGCTTCAGTATTGAGCGAATCATCTCGGCGGACATCCGGAATGTCTCATCTTTCGGGGCCGAACTCCCATGGCTCACGCGCATTGCGCTTACGCTTCGCCGGTCCGGCTACTCGAACCTTCGCAGGGCTCGCTACAGCCCTGGACAGGCTCACCCCTGGCCCGGCGGAATTCCGCGTTTCATCCAGGACCGGTGATTGTGACTCGATCGCTAGGCCAGGCCGGACCTGCGGTGCGTCTTCCGGGCCGTAAGAACAGCGTTCCCGGTCTGGGTCGATCGGCCTCCGTGGCGTACTATCGGCCCATATGGGGAACCACGAGCACGTCGGAGTCGACGTGAGTTCGATTTTCACCGGCTCGGATCCGAGGGATCGGATCCATTTGGAAGGGAGTGATTCGTGAAGAAGGTCGTGATTTCGATTCTGGCTCTTGGGTTGATGGCTCCGCTCTTCGGTTGCCAGGCAGTGCCGAGCGCCGGGGAGCGGGGCGGGGCGGCGGCCCGGCTCGGCCACGCCCGGCTGCTGGCCAGGCTGGGCCGGCGGGACGAGGCGGCTGCCGCGGCCCAGGCCATCCTGGCCGACGACCCCGCGGTGGCCGGCGCCCGTGGCGTCCTGCTCGACCTGGCCGCGGCGCCCCCGCCGGCGCGAAAGTGATATGAACCGGGGTTCCCATGCGCATCCTCGTCGTTGGTTCGGGCGGCCGCGAGCACGCCCTCGCCTGGAAGATCTCCCAGTCCCCCCTCGTCACGGCGCTCTTCGCGGCCCCCGGCAACCCGGGCATCGCCAAGGTCGCCACGCTCGTCCCGCTCCAGACCGACGACCTGGACGGGCTCACCGCCTTCGCGCGGAGGGAGAAGCTCGACCTGGTGGTGGTCGGCCCCGAGGCGCCGCTGGTGGCCGGCCTGGTGGACCGGCTCGGCGCCGCCGGCATCTCCGCCTTCGGCCCCACCGCCGCGGCCGCCGAGATCGAGGGCTCCAAGGCCTTCGCCAAGGAGGTCATGGTCTCGGCCGGCATCCCCACCGCCGACTACGCCACCTTCACCGCGCCGGAGCCGGCACTGGGCTGGGCCGAGCAGCGCTCCGGCCAGGTGGTGGTCAAGGCCGATGGCCTGGCCGCCGGCAAGGGGGTGGTGGTGTGCGGCGGCATGGACGAGGTGGCCGCGGCGCTCCAGGAGATCCTGGTGGCCCGCGTCCACGGCGCCGCCGGCGACCAGGTGCTCCTCGAGGAGCGGCTCACCGGCCCCGAGGCGAGCTGCATCTGCATCACCGACGGCCGGCGGGTCCGCATGCTCCCGGTGGCCCAGGACCACAAGCGCGTCTTCGACGGCGACCGGGGCCCCAACACCGGCGGCATGGGCGCCTTCTGCCCCACGCCCAAGGTGCCACCGGACCTGCTCGCCGAGATCCAGCGCACCGTGCTGGTGCCGGCCATCCAGGAGCTGGCCCGGCGCGGCCGGATCTTCCGCGGCGCGCTCTACGCCGGCCTCATGCTCACCCCCAAGGGCCCCCGGGTGCTGGAGTTCAACGCCCGCCTGGGCGACCCCGAGACCCAGCCCATCCTGCTGCGGGTCAAGAGCGATCTCGTGCCGCTCCTGCTCGGCGCCGCCCGGGGCGACCTGGGCGACGCGCCGCTCGAGCTCGACCACCGCGCCTCGGTGGGCGTGGTGCTGGCGGGCGAGGGGTACCCGGGCGTGGTCACCACCGGCGACGACATCACCGGCGCCGACGCGGTCCTTGCCCCCGACATCCAGGTCTTCCAGGGCGCCACCAGGCGGAACGCCGAGGGGCGGCTGCTCACCGCTGGCGGCCGGGTCCTGACGGTCTGTGCGCTCGGCGCTGGGCTCGGCGACGCGGCCCGGCGAGCCTACGGCGCGGTGGCGCAGGTCCGCTTTCGCGGCATGCAGTTCAGGAAGGACATCGGAGCCAGCGCATGAATCCCAAGGTTCTCATCCTCATGGGCTCGGACTCCGACTGGGAGGTCATGTCGGAGGCCAGGAAGGCGCTGCTCGAGCTGGGCGTGGAGGCCGAGGTGCACGTGGCCTCGGCGCACCGCACGCCGGCCCGCACCGGGAAGCTGGCCCGCGAGGCGGCCGGGCGGGGCGTCCAGGTGGTCATCTGCGGCGCCGGCGCGGCGGCGCACCTGGCCGGCGTGGTGGCGGCCGAGACCGAGCTCCCGGTGCTGGGGGTGCCGCTGGCCGCCAGCGACCTGAAGGGGCTCGACGCGCTGCTGGCCACCGCGCAGATGCCGGCCGGCGTGCCGGTGGGCACCCTGGCCATCGGCAAGGCCGGCGCCCGCAACGCCGGGCTGCTGGCGGGGCGCATCATCGCCCTCTCGGACGGCAAGGTCGCGGAGGCGGTGCGCGCGCAGCGAGCTCGCATGGCCCAGGAGGTCGAGGCGAAGGACGCCGCCCTTCAGGCCAGGCTCGCGGGGACCTAGCGGCACCGGGGCCGCGAGGGCGCGTGGGCCGGCTCGACCGCTACCTGGCGAAGGAGATCCTGCTGCCGTTCCTGGCGGCGCTGCTCTTCCTCGTCCAGATCCTGCTGGTGACGCAGATCCTGGCCCGCGCCGAGACCCTCTTCGGCGCCGGCGTCTCGGCCGCCGACGTGGGGGGCGTGGTGCTGGCGCTGCTGCCCCATGTCCTGGGCTACGTCATGCCGGTCTCCTTCCTGCTCGGCGCCATCCTGGGCGTGGGCCGGCTGGCCGACGACCGCGAGATCATGGCCATCGGCGCGGCCGGGCTCTCGCCGGTGCGGCTGGTGCGCGTGCCGCTGGCCATGGGACTGGTCCTGGCGGCGCTGGGCGTCTGGCTCTCGGCGAACGTCGAGCCGGCCGGCCTGCGCGAGGCGCAGTACCTCTTCAACGAGATCATCAAGAAGAACGTCACCGCCAACGTGCGGGCCGGCACCTTCTTCGGGGAGATCCCGCAGTTCACCGTCTACGCCGAGCAGGTGGGGCGCGACGGGTGGCAGAACGTCCTCATCTCGGATCGCTCCGACCCATCGGCGCCGCTGCTGGCGCTGGCGCGCCGCGGCCGGCTCCTGCCGGCCGGGGAGGGGGAGGAGATGCGGCTGGTGCTCGAGGACGGCGAGGCGCACCGCGAGGAGGCGGGCGCCGACGAGTACCTGCACGCCGCCTTCCGCCGCGCCGGCATCACGCTCGGGCTGGGCACCGCCATCACGGACAAGAACGTGCTCTCGGGGTCCACCAAGGCCATGACGATGGAGGAGCTCGAGGAGCGGACCCTGCCGGCGCCCGGCCGCAGCCAGGCGCAGCGGCTGGCCGCCGAGGTGGCGCTGCAGCGCCGCCTGGCCTCGCCCCTGGCCGTCATCGCCTTCGCCCTCATGGCCGTCCCCATCGCGGCCATGCGGCGGGGCGGCCGCGCCGCCGGCATCTTCGCCACCGTGGGCGGCGTGCTGGCCCACTACCTGCTGCTGCGCGCCGGCGAGGTGCTGGCCGAGCGCGGGGTCCTGCCGCCGGCGGTGGCGCTGCAGCTCTCCACGGCGGTGCTGGTGGCGGTGGGGCTGGCCCTGTGCTGGCTCCTGGCGCGCCGCGGTCCGGGGGCGGTGCGGTGATCCTGGCCCGCCACGTGGCGCTGCGGGCCCTGCTCGCCTTCCTGGCCGCGCTGGCCGGCGTGGTGGCCATCTTCCTGGTGGTCGACTTCGTCGACAACGCCCATGTCATCCAGGGGCACGGCTGGCTCCTGCCGGCGCTGGAGCTCTACGCCAACAAGGCGGCGGTGGTGGCGGCCCAGATGGCGCCGGCCGCCATGCTGCTGGGGGCCTCGATCGCCGCCAGCGGGCTCCGCCAGACCCGCGAGTGGACCGCCATGCGCTCGGTGGGGCTCGGCCCCTGGCGCATGGCGCTCCCCATGGCGGCGGCGGCGCTGCTGGTGGCGGGCGCCATGGCCGGGCTCCACGACCTGGTGGGCGTGCACGCGGCGCAGCGCTCCGAGGAGATCTCGGCCACCCGCTTCCGGCGCGGCGGCAGCTACCGGCGCTGGCTGGCCTGGCAGGAGCCCAAGCGCTGGTTCCGCGGCGCCGACGGCCGGCGCATCTACCACCTGCGCGGCTCCCTGCCGGGCGGCGGCTTCGAGCGGGTGACGGTCCTCGAGCTGGCGCCGGAGTTCCGGCTGGCCCGCCGCATCGACGCGGTGCGCATGGAGCCGGCCTCCGGGGGCGCCTGGCGGCTCGCCGAGGTGGAGGAGCGGACCTTCGACGCCGGGGGCGTGAGCCAGCTGACGCGGGCCGCCGAGCGGACCTACCGCTTCGACGAGCCGCCCGGCTCCTTCGAGCTGGCGCCGGGCCGCCCCTCGCAGCTGCGCCACGCCCTCCTGGGCGAGCAGATCGCGCTGCGCCGGCGCCTGGGCCAGCCCTCCGCGGAGTTCGAGCTGGAACGGGCCAACCGGGCGGCCTACCCGCTCTCGGCGGTGCCCGGCGTGCTGCTGGCGGTGGCGCTGGCGCTCCGG
This sequence comes from Anaeromyxobacter sp., assembly GCA_031396105.1. Lineage (GTDB taxonomy): Bacteria > Myxococcota > Myxococcia > Myxococcales > Anaeromyxobacteraceae > JADKCZ01. Next base: position 4,166 of record JANNKC010000447.1, on the reverse strand, counting down.
CGGAAGCGGCGCGGGCACGTCGCCACCTCGCTGCTCGAGGCGGTGGGTGTCTCCATCGTGCTCTGGGGCGCGCAGGGCGCCTGCATGGCCATGGGGCTCTCCGGCCGCCTCTCCCCGGCGGTGGCCGCCTGGGCGCCCGACCTCCTCTTCCTGGCCCTCGGCTGGCTGGCCGTGCGGCGCGCCGCGTGAGCGGGCTCGTGCCGCTGCCGGAGGCGCTGCAGGCGCGCCTGGCCGCCGCCGCCGGGTCGCTGCGGCGAGGCGGCGTGGTGGCCTATCCCACCGAGACCTTCTACGGCCTGGGGGCGCTGGCCTCGGACGGCGCGGCGGTGGAGCGGCTGGTGCGCCTGAAGGGGCGCCCGGACGGCAAGCCCCTGCCGCTCCTGGCCGCCGATCTCGCGCAGGTGGAGCTGGTGGCCGAGCTCCCGCCGCTGGCGCGCCGGCTGGCGGCCGCCTTCTGGCCCGGGCCGCTCACGCTGGTGGTCCCGGCGCGGCCGGAGCTGCACGCCGCCATCACCGGGGGCGGCGCCACGGTGGGCGTGCGCGTCACCTCCAGCCCGGTGGCCGCCGCGCTGGCGCGCGCCGCCGGAGGGGCGCTGGTGGCCACCAGCGCCAACCTGGCCGGTGCGCCGCCCGCGGCCACGGCCGCCGAGCTCGACCCTCGGCTGGTGGCCCGGCTCGACCTGGTGCTCGACGCCGGGCCGGCGCCGGGCGGCCTTCCGTCCACGGTGGTGGCGGTGGAGGGCGGCGTCCTCCGGCTGCTGCGCCCCGGCGTCGTGCCCTTCGCGGCCCTGGAAGCCTTGCGCCGAGCGGGGGCGTGATCTAGCGTCCACGACCCCGATGGCCGAGCTCGTCCCCTTCCGAGGCATCCGCTACGCCGCCTCCCGGGGTCGCGCCCTCGGGGAGCTGCTGGCGCCCCCGTACGATCTCATCTCGCTGGAGCAGCGCGACGACCTCCTCCGGCGCAGCCGCCACAACGTGGTCCACCTCACGCTCGGCGAGGACCGCGCCGGCGACACGGCGCAGGCCAACAAGTACACCCGCGCCGGCGAGTCCTTCCGCGCCTGGCAGGCCGAGGGCGTGCTGCGGCGCGACGAGACCCCGTCCCTCTACCCGCTGGAGCAGACCTTCTGGGCGCCGGATGGGCGCCAGCTGACGCGCCGCGGCTTCATGGCGGCGGTGCGCCTCCACGAGTTCTCCGAGGGCGTCATCGTCCCGCACGAGAAGACGCTGGTGGCCCCCAAGGCCGACCGGCTCGCCATCCTGAAGACCGTGAGGGCCAACCTCTCGCCCCTCTTCGGCCTCTACCGCGACGAGGCCGGCGCCACCGCACGCGCCCTCGAGCTCCCCTGCGCCGCCGAGCCGGTGGCCGAGACCGACTCCGACGACGGCGTGCACCACCGGGTCTGGCGCGCCGTCGAGCCGGCCGAGGTGGGCGCGCTGCAGGCGCTGGTCGAGGATCAGCGCATCTTCATCGCCGACGGCCATCACCGCTACGAGACGGCGCTGGTGTACCGGCGCTGGCTGGAGGAGCAGTCGCCTGGCCTGCCGGTGCACGGCGGCCACCACTACATCCTCATGTTCCTCTGCCCCATGAGCGATCCCGGGCTGGTCATCTACCCGACCCACCGGCTGGTCTACGGCCTGAAGGAGCTGACGCTGGCGGGGCTGCTGCCGCGCCTGGCCCGCTTCTTCGCGGTGCAGCCGGTGGAGGAGAGCCTCATGAAGCCGGTGGGGCGCGCCTGGGCCGTCTCGCGCCTCTCCGAGCACGCCGGCAAGTCCACCTCGTTCCTCATGGTGGCGGCCGAGGACCAGAAGGCCCGCATCCTCACGCTGCGCGACGACGCCGATCTGGCCGGTGTCCCGCTGCCGGCCAACAAGACGCTGCGCGACCTGGACGTGACGGTGCTGCACACCATCGTGCTGGAGCACCTGCTGGGCGTCTCGGTGGAGGCGCAGGAGCGCGGCGAGCACCTCACCTACGTCCGCGACGCCGGCCAGGCCGTCAACCGGGTCCTCTCCGGCGAGCACCAGGTGGGCTTCCTGCTCAACCCCACGCCCATGTGGCAGGTGGAGGCGGTGGGGGACGCGGGCGAGACCATGCCGCAGAAGAGCACCCTCTTCGCGCCGCGGCTCCAGAGCGGGCTGGTGCTGCGGTCGGTCGACCCGCAGGACCGGCCGTGAACCCGCCGCGCCTTTCCCCGAGGGCCCGGTTGGGCTAGAAAGCGCCCATGTCCTTTCCGCAGGAACGCCCCCGCCGCATGCGCCGCACCGAGGCGCTCCGCCGCCTGGTCCGCGAGACCGTGCTCGGCCCCGACGACCTGGTCTGGCCGCTCTTCGCGGTGCCCGGCCGGCAGGTCCGCAAGGCCGTGAAGTCCATGCCCGGCGTCTTCCAGCTCTCCGTCGACGAGCTCACGGCCGAGGCCCAGGCCGGCTACGAGGCGGGCGTCCGCTCGGTCATCCTCTTCGGCATCCCGGAGGCCAAGGACGCGGCCGGCTCGGGCGCCTACGCCGACGACGGCATCATCCCGCGCGCGGTGCGGGCGCTGAAGCAGGCGCTGCCCGACCTCCTGGTCATGACCGACGTCTGCCTGTGCGAGTACACCGACCACGGCCACTGCGGCGTCCTGACGACGCCGAAGGCCGGCGGCCCCGGGCAGGACCTGGGCGTCGACAACGACCTCACGCTGCCGCTCCTCGCCAAGGAGGCGGTGGCGCACGCCCGCGCCGGCGCCGACGTGGTGGCCCCCTCCGACATGATGGACGGGCGGGTGGCCGCCATCCGCGAGGGGCTGGACATCGCCGGCTTCGGCGACGTGCCCATCCTCTCCTACGCCGCCAAGTTCGCAGGCGCCTTCTATGGCCCGTTCCGCGACGCCGCCGAGAGCGCCCCGGTGGAGGGGCCGGGCATCCCCAAGGACCGCAAGGGCTACCAGATGGACCCGGCCAACGCGCGGGAGGCCCTGCGGGAGGTGGCGCTCGACGTGGCCGAGGGCGCCGACATGGTGATGGTGAAGCCGGCCGTCCCCTACCTCGACATCGTGCGGCTCATCCGCGACCGCTTCGACGTGCCGGTCAGCGCGTACCACGTGTCCGGCGAGTACGCGATGGTCAAGGCCGCCGCCGAGCGGGGCTGGATCGACGGCGAGCGGGTCATGCTGGAGACGCTGCTCTGCTGCCGCCGCGCCGGCGCCGACTTCATCCTCACCTACGCCGCCAAGGACGTGGCCGGCACGCTGACGGGGCGGCGGCGGTGAGCGGCGGCGACGACGGCTCCTACGCGGTGGCCGAGGTGTCGCCGGTCGCCGAGGAGACCCTGGAGCGGACGCTCAACGAGCGCGCCGCCCTGGGCTGGAGCTTCGAGTCCATCCACTTCGTGACCCGCGAGGGCTCGCACCGCCCGGCGCTGGCCTACCTCTTCTTCACCCGCGCCTCCCGCCCCCGCCCGCGCCCGCGGGCGCGCGCCCGGTGACATGGCCGAGCCCGCCGACATCCCCGAGCCTCGCCGCGAGGACTCGCCGTACCCCAAGGCCGACCTGACCCTGCGGGGCCTGGCGCGTCTGGCCGACTTCACCATCGCCTTCGGCGTGGCCACCAGCGCCCCCGGGGTGGGGCCGCCGGTCGCCGCCCTCTACCTGCTCCTGGCCGACGGCCTCATGCAGGGGCAGTCGCCCGGCAAGAAGATCTTCGGCGTGAAGGCCGTGGTCCCGGCCACCCGCGCGCCGGTCGGTTTCCAGGAGTCGCTGCTGCGCAACGCACCCTTCGCCGTGGTCACGCTGTTCTGGGCGCTCCCCATCCTCTGGCCGGTCTTCTTCCTGGTGGGGCTGCCGGTCATCGGCTACGAGGCCTGGCAGGTCTGGGACGAGGCGCTGGGGCGGCGGCTGGGCGACCGGATCGCCGAGACGCAGGTGGTGGACGCCAAGGTGCTGGTGGGGCTCCCGTCGATCGCGCCGGACGGGCGCTGACCGGGCCGGCCCAGGAACGGGTGGAGCCCGGGTGGGCCAACGTGCTAGGACTGGCCCCCCGGATTCCAGGACGAGCACCTCACGGAGGAACGATGGCCAACTCGAAGAGCAAGCACAACCGCATGAAGTCGGTTCGCCGCCGCCAGTGGAAGGCGCGCAAGAAGCGCCAGGCTGCGGCCAAGAAGACCACCACCAAGAAGTAGG
>JANNKC010000427.1:0-1846 GCA_031396105.1 Anaeromyxobacter sp. | reverse complement strand
GGCTCGGGTGACGGTGGTCGTCGGCACGGCATCCTCGCTGGCAAGGCCGGGCCTCCGCCCCCTGCGGCGGCTCCAACCGTAACGGACACGCATCCTATATAGCGGATTCGCCGGGTGTCAACTCGGACGGAACTTTGTCCGCTTTAGCGGACTGGTCCTCGGCGCCTCACCGGCCTCCGCAGTAGGCTGGCGCCCCCATACGGCGTGCGGAGCCTGACCGCCCTGCGGCGGCTCCAGGCGGCCGGCCTCACCAGGCTCCAGCGCCTGGCCGGCGGCATCGACCGCTGGTCGCTCGAGCTCGATCCGTCGGTGCCGAGGTACTGAGGGCGAGGCGGGAAGCGGTCAGGTCACCGCCCGCGCCTTGTCTACCTGGTGAAGGGCCGGTCCGGCGCCGCCGGGGCCCGCCCACCGCCTTGGAGGGGCTCACCATGACCCACCGGAGCTGGAGCCACTCCATCCGCCACTGCCACCCGGTCCACCGGCCCGCCCCGGCGCCGCTCCGCCTGCCGAGGCCTCGCATGACCCTGCGCCAGCTGGCCGTGCTCCGGCGGGGCCTCATCTTGGCGCTCTGCGCCCTGCTGGCCGGCGGCCTCAGCTACCACCTGCGCGACGCGGCGCAGGGGCCTTTCGCGCCCACCTCGAACGAGGCCTCCTCCCGGGCATGACCCATCCGGCCGCCGGCGGCGCGACGGCCAGGCCCGATTGGCAGCCCGCTGCCGGTCCGGGTAGCCTCCCCGCATGACGCTCGAGAGGCGCGTCCAGGCGCTGCTCCAGGCCGGCGACCAGAACGGGGCCGCCAGCGCCGTCATCGCGGCGCTCGGACCCGCCATCCTGCGCTACCTGCGGTCGATGCTGCGCGAGGAGGACGACGCCGGCGACGCCTTCTCCCAGTGGGCCGAGAACGTCTGGCACGGGCTGCCCGACTTCCGCTTCGGGGCCTCCCTCAAGACCTGGGGCTATCGGCTCGCCTGGAACGCGGCGCAGAACCTCCGCAACGAGGCCTGGCGGCGCCTCGGGCAGCGGCTCGCCACCGGCCAGGCCTCCGCGCTGGCCGAGTCGCTCCGGACCAGGTCGGCGCTCGTGGTGGAGCGGCAGCGCCAGGCGCTCGAAGAGCTCCGCGCGGCGCTCGACGAGGAGGAGCGCTGCCTGCTGGTGCTCCGCCTGGACCAGGGGCTCTCCTGGGACGAGGTCGCCGGGGTCCTGGCCGAGGGGGGAGCGCCGGTCGCGCCCGCGACCCTCATGAAGCGGTTCGAGCGGATCAAGACCAAGCTCGGGAAGCTGGCGCGCGACCGCGGCCTGCTCGACGACGAGCGGCCCGGCCCCGGCAAGCCGGCCGGGCCTGGCGATCCGGGCGACGACAGCGGCGCGTGAGGATCGGCGCACCGGCCGGTCAGGTTTCCGTGGGTGTCCTGTCAGCAGGTCGGAGGGTGCGATCGAAGAGGGCCGCGCCCGAGACCCACCACCCAGGAGCCCGCCATGACGCCGACCGCCCCCCAGTTCACCCCCCGCCGCTCCCGCCTGGCCATCGTCCGCGACCTCCTCGTGGTCGGCCTGTGCGCCCTGGTGGTGGCCGGCTTCCTCTTCGACGTCGCCGGCGGCGCGGCGGCCCCGCGCCCGGCGGCGTCGAGCCGGCTCTCGTCCTAGGCCGCCCGCCGGCCGCGGCGAGCGGACCGTGAGCTGATCGCCAGGGCCGCGGACGCGCCCTGGTGCAGCCTCCTTCGGGTGAAACGCGCTGCGTCTTGCCTGGCCTCCACCCACCGCGTCACGATACGCCATCGACGCTCTGTTGGTGCCACCGTCCATCCTGTTCGGTGGCGCGGATCGGCTGCAGCTCGAGTGGCCCGAC
>JANNKC010000425.1:0-4427 GCA_031396105.1 Anaeromyxobacter sp. | reverse complement strand
CCGCTCTTCAACCTGCGCGGTGAGGTCGTCGGCATCAACACCGCCATCGTCTCTCCGCAGATCGGCTCGGGCATCGGCTTCGCCGTCCCCATCAACATGGCCAAGGCGCTCCTGCCGCAGCTGCAGGCCAAGGGGCGCGTCACCCGCGGCTACCTGGGTGTCTCGGTGGGCGACCTCAGCCCCGACCTCGCCAAGGCCTTCGGCCTGCCGGCGGGGCTGAGGGGCGCGCTGGTGCAGCAGGTGGTGCCGAAGCAGCCCGCCGCCAAGGCGGGCCTCGAGCCGGGCGACGTGGTCTTGAGCGTGAACGGCAAGCCGATCGACACCTCCGGCGCGCTGACCCGGGCGGTCTCGCTCATCCCCCCAGGCGACAAGGTGACGCTGGTGCTGCTGCGACGCGGCACCGAGAAGAGCCTGACCTTCCCGGTGGCCCAGCGCCCCGACGAGCTCGCCGCGGCCGAGGGTGGCGAGCCCGACGAGCCGGGCGCCGACGCCGGCAAGAGCCCGAAGCTGGGCGTGCGGCTCCAGGTCCTCACGCCCGACCTGGCCAAGCAGCTGGGGCTGGAGGGCGACCAGGGCGTGCTGGTGGCCGACGTGACCGAGGGCGGCCCGGCTTCGCGCGAGGGGCTGATCCGGGGCGACCTGATCCTGGAGGCCAACCGGAAGCCGGTGACGCACCCCTCCGACCTCTCGGACGCCATGAAGGCGCTCAAGGACGGCGACCTCCTGCTGCTCAGGGTCAGGCGAGGCGAACGGGCCTTCTACCTGACCATCCCGGTTGGGGGGCGGCAGTAGGACCATGGACTCCCGAGGCGGGGCGCCCGTCGGGCCGCTCCCGCTATCGGGTAGGTGATGGTCGGTAAATTGCCTACATACGCCTACCAGCTTAAGGTGCCTCCATTCGCAGGGGAGGCCGACATGCTCTGGCCGTGGAAGGGTGTCGAAAAGGCTGAGGGGGGGGAACGGCGCGAGAGCTGCCGGCTCGACAAGGCCTTCCCGGTCTGGCTCGATGGCGACCGGGGCGGCTCGCACGGCGTGGCCCGCAACATCTCGCCGGGTGGGCTCTTCGTGGAGACCCCCGTCACCCACCCGATCGGCTCCAAGGTGAAGGTCACCTTCTCCGCCGGCGGCGGGGAGATGTCGGCCATCGGCGAGGTCCGGTACGTCTGCGCCCTGACCGGCCGCCCGGCCTCCGCCTCTCACGGCCCGGTCGGCGTGCGCGGCCTGGGGCTCCGCTTCCTCTACTTCGAGGCGGCGGACGAATCGCGAGGCGCCTCCATACACTGAGAGGCCGTGGAGCGGCCCTCTCCCGCCGCCTCGACGGCCGGGCGGCGGCGCCATCGGATTCGCAGGCGGGCCACCCGGTCAGGTGGCGCGGCGCGCCCCGGCATGGTACCCGATGAGCCTTCATGCTGGCCATCGAGACCCACGGGCTGACCCGGCTCTTCGACGGGAAGCCCGCGGTGCAGGACCTCTCGCTCTCGGTGCCGGAGGGGGCCTTCTACGGCTTCCTGGGGCCGAACGGCGCCGGCAAGTCCACCACCATGAAGCTCCTCACCGGGCTCCTGGCGCCGAGCGCCGGGCGGGCGCGGGTGCTCGGTCACGACCTCGGCGAGGACTCGCTGGAGGTGCGGCGGCTGGTGGGCGTGGTGCCCGACGGGCTGGCCCTCTTCGAGCGGCTCTCCGGCGCCGAGCAGCTGCGGCTCCACGGACAGCTCTACGGCCTGGCCCGCGTGGAGGCGGGGCGCCGGGCCGAGGAGCTCCTCGAGGCCATGGAGCTCACCGCCGACGCCGGCAAGCTGGTGGGCGATTACAGCCACGGCATGAAGAAGAAGCTGGCGCTCGGCTGCGCCCTCATCCACGGCCCGCGCCTCCTCTTCCTGGACGAGCCGTTCGAGGGGATCGACGCCGTGGCGGTGAACGGCATCCGCCGCATGCTGCAGGGGCTGGTGGCGGGCGGGCGGATGACCATCTTCCTCACCAGCCACGTGCTCGAGGTGGTGGAGCGGCTGGTGACGCACGTGGGGATCATCCGGGCCGGGCGGCTGGCGGCGCAGGGCACACTGGAAGAGGTGCGCGGCGCCGGCACGCTGGAGGAGGTCTTCATCCGCACCGTGGGCGAGGAGCGGGCCGCGGCGCGGCTCTCCTGGCTGGCCGCGCCCGCGGTCGAGGGCTGACCGGTGTCAGCCCTGCGCGACACGCCGCTGGCCGCCTTCGTGGAGCTGCGGCTCCGGCTCGGGCTGCGCCGGCTGCGCGGGCGGGGCGGCGTGCCGGAGCTGGTGGCCCGCATCCTGAGCTACCTGGTCCTCCTGCCAGCGGCCGTGATCTTCGCCGGCCTGATGGGGGCGGGGACGTACCGGGCGGCGCAGGCGGGACGCGGCGTGCAGGTGGACCTGCCGGTGTCCGCCATGCTCTTCGGGATCTGGCAGGCCTGGACCGCGGTGGCCATGTCGCTGCAGGAGCGGGAGGGGGTCGACCTCAAGCGCTTCCTGCTCTACCCGCTGCCGGCCGGGCGGCTCTACGTCTACGGCCTCGTCGCCTCGGTGATCGGCGACCCCTTCTCGCTCTTCTGGTGCGTGCTGCTGGGCGGTGCCTTCGCCGGCGCGGCGGCGGGGCGCTTCGGCGCCTGGCTCCTGCCGCTGGCGCTGGTGCTGGCGCTCTTCATCGCGGCCACCGCCTGCTACATCGTGCTGTTCCAGGAGGTCATGGGTCGCCTGCTCAGGGGGAAGCGGACGCGCGAGGTGGCCATCGCGGCGCTCTACATCGGGCTCGCCTTCGGCGGCGCGGCGCTGGCGGGTGGCCGGCGCCACGTCGACCTGCACCGGCTCCAGGCGGTGCTGGCCTGGGTGCAGTGGGTGGCCTGGCCGGCGGCGCTGGCCGCCGGCGCCATGCGGCCGCTCTTCGCGGGCGACGGGGTGGCCGCGCTCCCCTGGCTGGCGGGGCTGGCGGCCGCGGTGGCGGGGTCGGGCTGGGCCGGTTACCGGCTCACGCTGGCGGCGGCGCGCTCCGGCGACGGGGGGACGGTGGCGCGCGGCGCACCAGGCGGCGCGGGCTGGGCCACCGGTGCGCTGCCAGGCCGGCTCGGGCCGCTGCTGGAGCGGGAGGCGAAGCAGCTCCTGCGCCACCCGCTGCCGGGCGTGCTCCTGCTGGTCATCCCGGGGCTGGCCGGCTTCGCCGCCTGGAAGGCCACGCCCCTCATCCCCGCCGAGGCGGGGGAGGTGCTGCGGGCGCTGCCGCTGCTCGGCTTCGCGCTCTACACCCACCTCGCGACGCAGGTCTTCTGGCTCAACGCCTTCGGCTGGGATCGCGGCGGGGCGCGGCTGCTCTTCCTCGCGCCGCTCGACCTCGAGGAGGTGCTGGCCGCCAAGAACGGCGCCACCTACGCGCTCTCCGGGACGCTCTACCTGGCGTCGGCGGCGCTGGCGCTGGCCCTGGCCGGCGCGCCGCCGGCCTGGGCGCTGGTGGCCGGGGTGGCGCTCCATGCCGGCGTGGCGCCGTGGCTCTATGGCCTCGGCAACCTGGTCTCGGTCATGAACCCGCGCGCCTCCTCCAGGACCCTGCAGCGGAGTGGCAACCTGCCGGCCCTCTCCGGCCTGGTGGGCATGGCCATCGTCTCCAGCGTGGCCGGGCTCTTCGCCCTGCCGGTGCTCCTGGCGCTCCGGCTCGACGAGGGCTGGGTGCTGCCCGCGGCCTGGGGCCTGCTGGGGGCCGGGGGGCTCGTCGCCTATCGGGTCACGCTGCCGCGGGTGGGGCGGCTCCTCGGGGCGCGGCGAGAGCCGCTGCTCGCGGCGGTGACGGGCGACGATGCGTGAGAAGTGGGGCGCTCAGCGCCTGGCCAGCAGCAGCGCGCGCTGGTACGGCAGGAAGAGGAGCTCCTCCTGCACCGAGAGGCCGGCCGCCGCCACCGCCGCGTCGAGCTGGGCCCGGGTCACCTTGTGGCCAGGCGGTGGCCCCACCGGCAGCTCCCCCTCGTGGAACTCGACGAGGGCGATCCGCCCGCCCGGCGCGAGCGCGCTGGCCAGCCGGGCGAGGTAGCCCGGGCCGTCCGGGAAGTGGTGGAAGGCGTTGACGATGAGGATGAGGTCGCAGGGGCGCGGCGGGAGGCCATCGCCACCGGGCGCGAGCACCGGGACCACGTTGGCGAGCCCGGCCTGCTGGGCGCGGCGCGAGAGGAGCTCGGTCATGCGCGGCTCCACGTCGAGGCCGAAGACCGTGCCGGCAGGGCCCACGGCCCGCGCCAGGCGGAGCGTGAAGTAGCCGGGGCCGGCGCCCACGTCGGCGGCCACCGCGCCGGGGGGAAGGCGCAGCGCGGACACGAGCTCGTCCGGCTTCTGCCAGGCGGCCCGCTCCGGCGACTCGAGCTTGTCGAGGTAGGCCTCGAGGTCCAGCGGGTTGCCGTGCTGGTCGCGCGGCCGATCGCCCTCCTGGGC
>JANNKC010000423.1:0-11205 GCA_031396105.1 Anaeromyxobacter sp. | reverse complement strand
GGCGGGGCCGCTGGCGCCCAGCCGCGGCCCACGCGCCCGAGGCGGCCACCCCCAGAAAAGGGAACGGGGACCGGTTGCCCGGTCCCCGTCGTACCCCTCCCGGCGCCCGTCACCGGGCGCGCGGAGCGTCGCTGGCTACTTGTTGTGGCAGGAGGTGCAGATCGTGGCGGACGACTGCCGGAGGAAGCTGGCGCCGCCGGTGGCCTGGTTCGACGTGGCGTGCGGGTCGTGGCACGAGCCGCACTCCACCTTGCCGCCGTAGAGGCCGACGGTGGTGGCGGTCGGGACGCCCGGAGGCGGGCCGTTGACCAGCGTGGTGTCGCCCGTGTTGTAGGTGATGCCGACCGGGTGGTCGTTGGTCAGGACCGTGCCGACGAGCGCGAAGCCGGTCATGGTGGTGGCGGCCGTGAAGCCGCGCGAACCGACCAGCGTGGCGCCCATGTCGCTCACGCCGTCATGGCAGGAGAGGCAGGTGAAGGAGTTGGTGCCGAGCGCCTTCCCCGCGGAGGCGACGAGGGAGAGCGTGCCGGAGCTGTAGAGCGTGTAGCCGCCGACCGGGGCCGGCACGCTGCGGTTCCAGAGCGGGCCGCCGGCGGGCGGCGCCACCGTTCCGAAGTGGGGGGCGTGGCAGAACTGGCAGGAGGAGAGTTCCGGCGCGCCGTACTTCGCCTGGTTGGAGGGGATGGACAGGTCGTGAGAGCCGCCAATGACGGCGGCGGAGGCGGTGGTGGCCGCGAAGACGAGGGCGACGGCGACGAGGAGCTTCTTCATTGAGGTGCGTCCTTTCACTGTTGAACGGGACCAGGGGGGCCCTGGGAAACCGACGTGACGACTTCTGTGCAAAGGACATACCGCGTCCGAACATCTCAACATGCCGTGACGACTGGGAAAAAAGGACAGACCACTGCGCCTTTTCCCCCAACTTGAGCCTTTTGACCCGGGTGGGCTCAGCGCCCCCCAGCCGGAGGAGGCGTGGCGGGCTGCTCCTGGCCAGTTCGCGGCGGGGCGAGGTTGTCATCCGCGGCGGTGTTGACGAGCTGGTACTGGCTCACCGAGCGGCGGGCGAAGTCCCCCACATAGATGGTGTTCCTCGAGTCGATGACGATGGCGTTGGGCACCGACATGTAGCCGGGCAGCTCGGCGTGGCCGCCGAAGGCCATGAGCGGCTCGAAGCGGGGGTTGAAGAGCTGCACGAACCCCTGCTGGCTGTCCACCACGTAGATGTTGCCGAAGGTGTCGAAGGCGAGCGCCTTGGCCTTGTCGAAGGTGCCGGGGCCCCCCGCGCCGATGGAGCCGAACATCCCGAGCAGCCCGCCTTCGGCGTCGAAGACCTGGACCCGGAAGTTGAGCATGTCCACCACGAAGAGCCGGCCGTCCGGCGCGACCGTGACGTTGGTGGGGAAGTTGAACTGGCCCGGGGCGCCGCCGCGCGTGCCGAGGGTGCGGAGGTGCTCGCCCTTCAAGGAGAAGACCTCCACCCGGTGGTTCTGCGACTTCACCTGCGAGCCGTCCACCACGTAGAGGAGCTGCCGGGTCCGGTCGAGGGCCAGCCCGGTGGGGCGGTCCAGGTGGTCGCCACCGAAGCGGCGCAGGAACTTGCCCTCGCGGGAGTAGACCAGGACCTCGCCGGCGCGGTCCGAGATGTAGAGGTTCTCCTCGGCGTCGAGCGCCACCGCGAAGGGGCTGGCGGGCTTGCGCCCCTCCTCCTTGGCCACCCGCTCCGCCTTGCCGGCCTTGAGGTCGAAGCGCAGCACGCTGCCGGTGGAGGCGCAGGCGACGTAGAGCGCCGTCTCGTCCGGTGAGAGCGCCAGGCCGGTGGTGTTCCCGACCACCGCCGCCGGGTCCGGCGGCACGAAGATGCGCAGGAGCTTCCGCCCCCAGGAGACGTCCAGATCGTACTCGCTGGCGAAGGTGCGCACGTACCGGACGCGCGCCACCTCGGGCGGCAGTGGCCAGCGGGTCTCGGCGACCGCGCCCACCGTGGCGCAGCCGGTCAGCGAGCAGAGCGCGAGGAGGGCGGTGGCCCCGAGGGGCGCGAGGTGGCGGCGTGGGGCGGAAGGGAGCATCGGCTTCTCCTGCGGGGGAGCGGTGGAGCTAGTAGGTGGCCGGGGTGTGGGTCGTGGTGCCATGACAGCTCACGGCGCAGCTGCCGTGGCCCGGGCCCAGGCTCTTGTACACCGCCCGGCCGTCCGGACCGGGGCGGACCACGTTCCGGTCGAAGTCGATGAGGTGGTCGTTCTCGCCCCGGACGCCGGCCTGGCTGGAGACGCCGTGCGCCGCGTGGCAGGCCGAGCAGGGCGTGGCCCGGTCCACCACGTGGACCTGGTGGAGCGGCTTCCCGCTGACGGTCTTGAAGGGGGAGCCGACCGAACGGAGCAGCCTCTCGCGGTCGTGGCACTTGTAGCAGAGGGCGTAGGCGGCCGGTCCCTCCACCGTGAAGTCGGCCGTCAGGTAGCTCCGCTCCAGCAGCCCTGGGTAGATGGAGCCGTGCGGCCCGCGCGGGCCCGCGCCGCCGGCGCCGGGGCCGCGGTCCGAGGCGTGGCAGTCGGAGCAGGCGATCTGCGACGAGGTGGTGAGCGGCGCCTTCAGGCTGGGCACCTCGGCGCCGCGCCCGGGCGCGACCACCGGGTGGAAGGAGATGGCGCCCGGATCGAAGACCCGGCGCAGGTTGGCGTCGGTCACGGCGCGGCGCGGGGCCTGCGGATTGCCCCGGCCCAGCGACTGGGGCTTGTTGGCGCTGTCGCCGTGGCACTTGAAGCAGACCTCGTACTCGAAGCGGACCTGCTCCACGCGCTGGCCGGTCAGGCTGATGCCCCAGACGCCGGCCAGCGCGCCGCCCACCGACCCGGCGAGGGCGGGCCGATCGCTGGCGGCGTGCGGGTCATGGCAGTCGACGCAGGTGACGTGGCGCGGCGACGCCGAGGAGGCCTCGGGGAGCGGCCGGCCGGAGGCGAGGCGCCCCTCGCCGGCGTCGTGGACGCCGCTGCCCAGGCGGGCGTGGGCGTAGGGCCGGTTGAACTCCTGCCCCATGGGGACGCCGACCGTGGCCGAGGCGTGGCAGCGAAGGCAAGGGGCGTCGTCGTCCTCGCCGGGCTGGCGGCGCACCAGGCGGCCGCCAGGCTGGCCGCCGTGGGAGACGTGGCAGGCGCCGCAGCCGGCGTCGGCCACCGACGCGGCGTTGTCGGTGTTCCCCTCGGCGGGCCCGAACGCCTTGGTGGAGCTGGCGTGGGAGCTCCCCGCGGCCGCCACGGCGCTCGCGTCGTGGCAGCTCAGGCAGAGGGCGGAGCGGCGGGTGGACTTCACCAGGAACCGGCCGGCCGGGTCGCCGCCGAACTGGCGGTGTGGGTCATGGCAGGAGGTGCACTGGACCTGACCGGCGGGATCGAGCCGGACCTGGTCGGCTGGCTGCGGGGGGTGGGTGCCGGTGGCCGGCGCCGGCCTGAACGAGACGGGGTGGCCGCGGCGCAGATCGGTGCCGAGGTTGGCGGGCCGGGCGGCGGCCATCGGCGCGCCGGCGGAGGCGGCCGAGGCGCCGCGCACGGTGGCCCGCGTCTGGCCCAGGGCGATGGTGCCGTCGTGGCAGGAGAGGCAGGCGCGGGTGGCGCCGGTGGGCGTCCCGGGGCGCGCGGCCATGGTGCCGCTGGCGTAAGGGAGGTGCTGGGTCCCGCCGTCGGGCCGGCTGGACAGGCCCGCGCCCGCGCCGTGCGAGGCGTGGCAGAAGGCGCAGGGGCCTCCCGCCTCGCCACCGCTGGCGCGAGCCGAGTCCGCGGAGGGGCGGGAGAGATCGTGCGGAGAGCCGCGAACCTGGCCGCCTCCGGCCCCGGTCGAGGCGGCGGTGAGCAGCACGGCCATCAACATGCTCGTCATGATCTGTCTCCCAGGATCTCGAAGACCTGGATGCGCTGGTTCTGGCTGTCGGCGACGTAGAGGCGGCCATCGGCGATGGCGAGCCCGGAGGGAGCGGTGAAGTGCCCGGGGGCCTCCCCGCTGACGCCGAGGGCGACCTCGAAGGCGCCGTCGGCACCGAAGCGGAGCACCTGGTCCCGCTCCACGTCGCTCACGTAGATCCGGCCTGCCGCGTCCACGGCGATGCCCTTGGGGCGGGGCAGGCCGCCCGCCTCGGCGGGGGCCGTGAAGGCGCCCAGCCAGCGGCCATCGGCGGCGAGCCGCGCCACGCGGAAGTTCAGGGCGTCCACCAGCAGGACCGAGCCGTCGGCCGCGGCGGCCAGGCTGACGGGGAAGTGGAAGGGGGCGCCCGCCTCGGCGGCGCCCCATGCGCGGGCTGGCCCCCCGTCGTGGGGCACGGCCACCACGCGGTGGAGCGCGGGGTCGGCCACCAGCAGGAGGTCCGCCAGGGCGAGCAGGCCGGTGGGTCGCTCGAAGCTGCCCGGGGCCATGGAGCGGCAGGTCGAGCCGGGGCCGAGCCGCAGCACCTCGCCGAGGCCGGCGTCGGCCACGTAGAGCGCGCCCTCGGGGCCCAGGGCCACGGCCATGGGCGCCGCCCAGGCCGTGGCCGCGCAGCGCAGCCGCGCCACCTCGCCGTCGGCCGCGATGCGGAGCACGAGCTGGGCGTCGGGGTCGGCCAGGTAGATCACGCCGCCGGCCCCGGCCGCCACGCCGAATGGGCGGACCAGCGGCGCCGGCGCCACGTCGGGCGCGGCCTCGCCGACCACCAGGCCGGCCAGCCGGCGCAGCGTCCCCTGGGCGGCCGGCTTGAGCGTGGCGCTCGACCAGAGGGCGGCCAGCCTGAGGGCCGGCGCGGCCGGTGGCTCCGGCCAGGTCACCGCCGGCAGGGGCGGGGCCGCCGGCGCGTGGGCGCAGGCGGCTGCGCCGGCGATCAGCGCCACGGCCAGCAGGTGTCGGCGGAGCGGCGGCATGGCCTACCGGTACGAGCCGAAGCTGCGGTGGATGCGGAAGAGGAACCGGTTCTCCCGGATGGTCAGGCCGCCCACGCTCGACACGAGGTAGCGGTCCTCCAGGCTCAGGTTGATGCCGGCGTAGCCCCAGGTGAGAGCCCCGAAGAGCTCGGTCTCCTGCTGGTCGGCCCGGTCGGGCGCCGACATGGAGCTGTAGCGGGCCCGCGCCGTGGCCCAGAGATACTCGAGCAGGCCGGCCGTGGCGCTCAAGGTGGCGTAGCGGGACTCGGTGTCGAAGGGGGCGGGGATGAAGAGGCCATCGCCGCGGATGGGCTCCCCCAGGGCGCCGCTGACGCCGCTCTGGAGGCCGCCGCTGGCCTGCACGCTGTAGCGGTACCACTGGTAGCCGGCCAGGGCGGTGAGAGAGCGGCTGGCGCCAGCGCCGAGGAGGCCGCCGTCGCGCCGCAGGGCGGAGGCCTGGAGCTGGGCCGAGGCCCGGCCCGGGCCGAAGGGGGAGGTCAAGCTGGCGAGCGCCTCCTGGCGCAGGTTCCAGCCGCTGGCGGCGTAGAGATCGGACTCGAAGGTGAGGTCGTAGGAGGCGGTCCCCACCAGCTCGGTCCAGCGGTGCTGCGCGGTGCCGCCCGCGGTCGCCCCGTAGCCGAGCTCGACGGGGCCGGACTGCGGCTCGCGGGCGCCCAGCTTGGGCCCGCCGCGGAGCTCGAGGAGGTCCTGCCCGTCCTGGCGCCGCCAGGCGGCCTGGGCGGAGACCAGCTGGCCGGTGGCGCGGTCCACCACCGTGCCGGAGCGGATCTCGGAGAGCGACAGGTCGGCCAGGGCGCGGAGCTGCCAGGGCGAGTCCTTGAAGAGGTGATGCATGCCGTAGGTGAGCCGCTGCTCGGCGCGCTCCTGGTCCTGGGTGCCGGGGGCGCTGCTGAGCGCGTGGACGTAGACGTAGCCGACCTGCTGCTGCCCCCGGGCGTCGCTCTTGCCCGTCACCACGGTGGAGAGCGAGTTGAGCTCCTGGGACTGGTTGGACGGGGCGCGGTTGTCGGGGATGCGCCGGAAGTAGATCTCGTTGATCCGCGCGGTGACGTCCTGGGCCAAGACCGCCTGCACGTCCACGTCGACGCGGTGGTCGTCGTAGTTGTCGGCGTCGAAGGTGCCGCTGCTGAAGCGGCCGGCATAGCGCGCCGCGTAGCTGTAGGTGCCGGCGCCGTGGCCGGTCGAGGCCGAGAGGGAGTGGACCGAGCGATCGGCGCCCCGCAGCAGCGGCCCGGTCTCCTGCCGGTCCAGGTACTGGTAGCCCAGGTTGAGGTAGGGCCGGCCGGGCGGGGCGAGGCGCAGATCGGCCCCGTAGGTGGAGGTGTCGGCCCGGGTCGACCCGGCCGTGCCGTCCACCTTGATGTCCTCGTCGATCCGGGTGGCCTGGAGCTGCAGCGTCACCGGGCTGCGGGGATCCTGGAAGAGCACCGAGCGCAGCCGGTAGATGAGCGAGGCGCGAGTGGTGTCGATGGCGCCGTTCGACTCGGTGAGCCGCCGCCACTCCACGGAGGCCAGCCACTGCGCCGCGGCTGGCGAGTAGAGGAAGCCGGCCGCGTCGAGCCCCAGGTTGAGCTCGAGGCGGGGCAGGGTGGTGTGCCCGCCCCCGGTGAGCCAGCGGTCCTCGCGCGAGTAGTCGAGCCCGAGACGCCCCCCCCAGTCGAAGGCGGGCGCGGCCGAGGGCAGGACCAAGGCGATGGCGACGGCGACGGTCCTCATCATGACGGGGGTCCTCATCGCGCGGCGCCTCCGCGCACCACCGTGATCGGCACGTCGACGACGTACTCGGTGTCGGCCGGCGGGAAGAGCCAGGCGGCCGAGGCGGCCTTGAGGCACTCCTCGAGCTCCGGTCCGGCCAGCTGGCCGGTGCCGGTGGCGGCCCCGGTGACCCGGCCCTGCGGGTTGACGGTGAGCTTCAGGCTGCCCTCGGCGCGGGAGAGGCCGCGGCGGAGCATCTGCTCGCCGACGCAGCGCTCGATGGAGGGCTGCACGGCGATGACGGCGTCGCGGATCTGCCGCCGGGTCGTCTCGCCGCCCGCCAGCTTGTCGGCCGGACGGGCCTGCGTGGTCCCCGCGGGGGCCGGCGCGGGGGCCGGCTGGCCGGCCCGGCCCGACTCGCGGAGGGCCGAGACCACCACGTCGACGCCCTGGGCGCCGGGGCGGGTGGTGATGCGGGTGACCACCTGCCTGGGCGAGAGGGAGGCCGTGTTGATGACGTAGCCCTTGATCTCCTCGGACCGCCGGATGGCCTCGTTCATGAGGCTCGGATCCTTGGCGCGGGCCCAGATGAGCACCTCGCAGCCCTCGCGCGCGGCCAGGCGGGCGATGCCGTCGATGGACTCGCGGTCCAGCTCGGAGAGGCGGCTGGTGGGCGAGCTGAAGGTCACCACCGTGGCGGCGGCGACCGCCTTCTCGACGGCCACGCCAGGGTGGACCGCCTCGCGGCGGCCGCCGGCGACGGCGTCCTTCGCGGCCGGCTCCTTCATGATGGCGGTCGGCGACTTCACCACCATCACGAAGACCGCCTTGTCCTTGGGCTGGGCCGGGGCCGGCGTCGGAGCCGGGCGGTCGCCTTCGAGGCCGCGCTGCTGATCCAGGGCGCGCTTCTCCATCAGGTCGAGCCGCTCGGCGCGGGCGTCGAGGCGGCGCTGCGTGGCGTCGAGCCGCTCGCCGCGGGTGCGCAGCTGCTTCTCGACGGCGTCGAGCCGCTCGCCCTTGGCGACCAGGCGGGCCTCCAGGGCGGCCAGGAGCCGCTGGGTGGCCGCCACGGCCTGGCGGCGCAGGTCGAGCTGCTTGGCCTTCACCTTCTCCAGGCCGGCCAGGGCCGAGAGCCGCTCGCGCTCGGAGCGCTCGGCCTGCTCCCGACCGGCGGCGTCGCGCTCGGAGCCGAGGGCGGCGTCGATGCCGGGGACGTAGCCTCGCTCGGTGGCGGCCAGCTGCCGCTCCGTGGCGGCCAGCTGGGCCTCCTGCGACTCGAGCGCTCGCTGCTGCGTCGTCGGCGCGCCACGGAGCTGGACGCGCTTCTCGCGGGCGTCGAGCTGCTGATCGCGGGCGGCCAGCTGCTCGGCGCGCTCGGCGAGACGGCGGGCCTCGGCCTGGGCGGCCGCCTCCCGGGCGGCCAGGTCGTCCTCGGAGCCACGCAGCCGCTTGACGCGGGCGGCGGCCTGGAGCTCCTGGTCCTTCAGCTGGGCCTCGAGCACGTCGCCCGCTGCGGGGCCGCTCGCGCGCGGCGGGGCCGGCAGGCGAGGCGGAGCGCCGGCGACGGCGGGCGGGGCGTAGGGGGCGTTCTGCAGGTGACGCGGCTGGCCCAGCGTGGAGGGCTCGAAGGTGTGGAGCCTGAGCCTGAAGCGCGGGCGGTCCTCGTAGGCCGCGACCGCGGAGGTCGGGGCCTCGGGGGCTTCGGGCTTCTCGATCGTCACGGCGGGCGCGGCCTCGGGGGCGCGCGGCCTGGGGCCGAAGCCCACGCCCAGGGCGAGCCGGAAGCCGTCGTCCTTGGGCAGGTAGGTGAGCGAGAGCTGCAGGCCGACCGTGGGTGTGGCGGCCCAGCGGAGCGCGCCGCCGATGCTCGAGCCGCGGGGGCCGTCGAGCCCCTCGAGGACGGCCTCGATGGCCTTGGCGGGAGAGAACGCCAGCGCGGCGCCGTAGGTGAGCCCGGCCCTCGTCACGCCGAAGGAGGTCTCGCCGCCCAGGAAGCCGGCCAGGCGAAGGGCCTTGCCCTGGCCGGTGGAGAGGATGAGCCGGGAGCCGAGCGCCGGATCGGCGTTGAGCCGGTCGAGCGTGGCATCGAGGGCCAGGCCGGGGAGGAAGCCGGCCGGCCGGATGAGCTGGAGCTTGGCGGCGGCGCCGAAGAGGACCTGCTCGGAGGTCGGGTCCCCGGGCTGGCCCCACTGGCGCATCCAGAGGCCGATGTCGAGGCGGTTGGTGAGGCCGCCCACCGCCGACAGCGGCAGCGGACCGGAGCGGGTGGGGAGGCCGGAGATGCGGTCCACGCGGAGCTCGGCGCCGAGCAGGCCACCGCCCAGGCCCTGGACCTCTGCGTCGGGCACGTCCAGCAGGCCGCTCTCACCGGAGCGGGTGGGCATGGGGAGCGCGGCGGCTGGACCAGCGAGCGCGAGGCCGGCCAGGGCGGCAACGAGCAGCGCTCTCACGGGCGTCCTTGGTGGGGGCGTGAGTCCGTGCCCGGGGCCGCCGGCACGGCGGTGACGGGGGCGACCTGCTCCAGCCGGGCGGCCGGCTTGCCGCCGCTGCGGGTCAGGCCGAACTGGCTGAGCGTGCGCTCCACGCTGCGAACGCTGACGGTGTGGCCCAGGCGCGTCAGGTCGGCCACGATCTCGGCCGCGCTGCGGTCCGGGTGCCGCAGCCGCGTGGTCACGATGAAGCGCACCACCTCGATGGGGCGGCGCCAGGGGCTGCGCGGCCCCGGGGGCCGGGAGAGCAGCCCTTCGAAGCCGCTCTCTCGGAAGCGGCGGAGCTTTTCGTAGTAGGTGCTGCGGGAGCGTCCGAACTTGCGGAGGACGTCGTCGAGGGCCACACCGCTGGTCTCGCCCTCGATGAGCATGACGAAGTCGAGGGCGGCCTCGTCCTTGGGACGAAGCGGCAGCGTGCCGCCAGGGCCTCTGATCTCGTGTGCCGAAGTTCGCTGGTTCATCCGTCGGGGTCCGGGCGTCAAAGTTGGATGCGCTGGGTGCGGCGCGGACTGGGGCGCATGCTACCGGCCCCTCTCGATGGCGTTGACGGCGGCCTGTTTGACCTCCACGGAGGTCTTGCCGCGAAGCTCGCGCACCTTGGCGAGGATGGCCTCGGCGCGCTTCTGCGCGGCGAGGTGCGACACGATGGCGGGGCGGGCTTGCTCGAGCGGCTGGCCGATCTCGCCCTGCCGGCGCCCGTAGAAGGCCGCCACCTCCTGCTCGCTGGGGCGGGCGGCCGTGGCGGCGAGCTGCCCGGCGAGCGCCTGCGCCAGCGCGGCGGATTCGATGGCCTGGAGCTTGGCCTTGACCAGCGGGTCGTCGGCGTAGCCACGCTGCACCGCGGCGTCCTGGACCAGTCGGGCCTCGATCTCCTGCCAGGCCACCTGCTTCTTGACGGTGCCGCTCGCGTTGTGACCGCTCGCGCTGGCGAGCTGCTTCACGGAGGGGAGGACCTCGCCGTAGGTGAGGGGGCGGCCGCCCACCACGGCGATGACCCTGGCCTGCTGCGCGGCCGTGGTCTCGGTCCCCTTGGGGAGGGCGTCGAGGAAGGCCTCGTCGAGCTTGACGCCCTGCTGGGCGCGCAGTTGCTTGACGAGATGGGCGCGCGCCCGGGCCAGGGCCCCCTTGGTGGCGTGACGGACCAGCGCTGCGCGCTGCGCCTGGAAGCCAGCGTCGTCCCCGACGTGGCGCTCCACCACCTTGAAGACGGCCCAGCCGACGCTGGCCTCCACCGGACCCTGGACGGCGCCGATGGTCGCCTTGAAGGCCAGGTCCACGAGCTTCGGGTCGAGCTGGGCGCGGATGGTCAGCGCGCCCACGGGCCGGACCACCGCCAGCGCCGCCTCCGCCGCCAGGTCGCCGCCCTTCGCCGCGCGGGCGGCCGCGGCCGCGGCCACCGGCTGGCTCTCGAAGACGAGCAGGTCGAGCCGGACGCTGTCCGCCGTGGAGTGGTAGAGGGTGCGGAGCTCGGCGTCGGCGGGCCCGAGGCCGGCCAGGAGCTCCCGCTCCTCGAACAGCACGCTCGCCAGCCGCCGCATCTCCTGCTCCACCTTGGCCTTCACCGCCGGTGATGCGGCCAGCCCGAGCCGGCGCGCCTCGCCTTCCAGGAGCAGCTCCCCGACGAGCCCGTTGACCGCATCGAGCACGCCGCCGCGGTCGCCCGTGGAGCGCATGAACTCCAGGCGCGCCTCGACGTCGGCCCGGGTGACGACGGCCGTGCCCACGCGCGCCACCTCGATCGAGGGCGACGTGAGCAGCAGGGTCGGGAGGAGGAGGTGCAGCCAGGTCACTTGCCGGCCCCGTCGTCCCCACCGCCGGCCCCCGAGCCGGATCCACCACCCGCGCCGCCGCCTGCGCCCGACCCGGCGCCGCCCGGACCGCCAGATCCCGCGCCGCCCGAACCACCCGAACCCGCTCCGCCTGCGCCCGCACCACCGCCTCCGCCCGCGCCCGCCGCGCCGCTCTCGCCACCGGCGGGCGCCGCGCGCTTGGCCCGCGAGACGATGTTCTTCAGCTCGGGGTGCTTGCCGGTCTTGTCGCCGTGGCAGCCGTCGCAGGACTCCATGGCCGTGCTGCCGAAGTAGAAGAAGTCCGGGTTGTCCGAGCCGTGGGGGTTGTGGCAG
>JANNKC010000419.1:0-2354 GCA_031396105.1 Anaeromyxobacter sp. | reverse complement strand
GCCGCGCGCCTTCGTCAGCGGCCTCAGGGCAGGGTCCTACTCCTTCCTGGCCACCGCGTTCCGCACCGACGCGCCGGTGTTCGAGGACGGTGGCTCCTTCTTCGTCGATGCCAACGCCACCACGCAGATCGACGCCACGCTCCCTGTGCTGGGGACCGTGCCTCTCTCGGTCTACTTCACGCAGGGCGGGGTCTCGACGTGCAGCGGCACGCCACGGATCCGCTTCGACCTCTTCACCGCGGGCGGCGCGCTCATCGAGTCGAACAACCAGGTCACCTGCGATCCGGTCAGCACGGGCTTCACGGTCACCGAGGACCAGCCGACCGGGTTCAATTACGGCATCGACATCTACGCGCTCACGTCCGGGGGGCTGTCGTTCAACGAGCAGTGCCTCCAGACCGTGCGCCACACGGGCTTCCCCGTCACCATCAACCTGGTGCCCCCGGCGCAGTCGCTCTGCCTGTAGCCGCGCTGTCGCGACAGCCGGCACCACGATGGCGTCGCTCCCACCGGGGCGGCGCCATTGGCGCGTCCGGGGCCCGGCGCGCCGTCACCGGGCCGCCTTCGTGCCGCGTTCACCCGACGTCCGGCGAGCGTTCGACCGCGACCTCTGCGTCCAGCTCCAGCAGCGTGGCCGCCCATCCCGAGCGTAGCGCCGAAGGCGCGGAGTCGAGGGAGACCCCGACCCCGACCCCGCTGAATGAACTGGTTTCGGCATCCCTCTTGGGTTTTCTTGCTTCCGCCCCTTGACACCATCCGGCCAGGATTCGCGTTCGGCCACGCGCTCGCGCCGGTATGGCCTCTCTCGCAGCCCCAGCCGCTCGCCCGCGGCCGCTGGGCGGCGCTGGCGGGTCCGCGAGGCCCGGAGGCCCTGGCGCCTCACCTCGCGTGAATGCGTGCGTTCCAGGAGGCCCCGAGGACTCGTGAGACCATCGGTGAATGGACACCTCAGCCCACGCCTTCGACGAGCTGGCCCCGCCCGCCTCCCTCACCACCGCCCGCGAGCTCCGCGACGACCTGGCCCGCCTCCTCGCCAGGGAGCGCACCGCGGCCGCCGACTTCCTCTTGGCCCTGGCCGACTTCGACCGCCGCCGCGGCTGGGCCGCGCTGGGCCATGCCAGCCTCTTCGCCTTCCTCCACCGGGAGCTGGGGCTGTCGAAGGGCGGCGCCTTCTTCCGGCTCACCGCCGCCAGGCTGGTCCAGCGCTTTCCGGAGGTCATCGATCCGCTCCGCACCGGCCGGCTCTGCATCACCACGGTCGTCGAGGTGGCCCGGGTGCTCACCCCGGAGAACCTGACCGAGGTGCTGCCCCGCTTCTTCGGCTGCTCGGCGCGGGAGGCCAAGGAGGTCTCCGCCAAACTCGCGCCGCGGGAGTCGCCGCCGCGACGGGAGGTGGTGACCACGCTGCCGAGCCGGCTTGCGCCGGCCGACCACAGCGCCAGCCCGCCGCTGCCGTGGGTCCAGCAGGCCGGGCCGGCGGCCGAGCCAAGGCCAGCCTCCATTGCTCCCCTGCCGGCGCCCGTCGCTTCCAGGCCAGCTGTGCCCGCCTCCTTGCCCGAGCCCGATGCCTGCGGCGCGGCGGTTCAGTCGACTGAACCGCCACCGACCCACCCCACCCGGGCCCCGCTCCGCGACGACGTCGAGCCGCTCACCGCCGAACTGCGCCGTCTGCACGTCACGGTCTCTCGCCGCTTCCTCGAGAAAGTGGGCGTCGCAAGGGACGGCCTCTCCCACGCGGTCCCTGGCGCCACCACCGAGCAGGTGCTCGAAGCGGCGCTCGACCTGCTCCTCGAGAAGCAGGCTCAGCGAAGGGGACTCGTGAATCGGCCGCGCTCCGCTCAGCCACATGGGGATCCTGCGCCTCGCTACATCCCGGCCGCCGTGAGGCGCGAGGTCTGGCTCCGAGACGGCAGCCGCTGCCAGCACCCGCTCGACTCGGGCGGCGTGTGCGGCTCGACCATTCGGCTCGAGCTCGACCACGTCGTCCCCGTGGCGCTCGGCGGCCCCTCCACCGCCAGCAATCTTCTGGTCACCTGCAGGATTCACAACCGGGAGGCGGCCCGGCGCCTCCTCGGCGAGGTGGTCAGTGAGTGCCGTCAGCCGCGGCGCGGTCGAGGTCATGGCAGTCACCCCAAGTGAAATACGACCCCGCCCCCGACCCCGACATCTACCAGCACCGCGAGCAGTACCGCCGCGCATCCCGAGCGTAGGGCCAATGCCGTTCACTTAGTGAGGGGCCGCTTGCGATCATAGTGGCTCATCTTGATTTTCACCGCACGCGGGTAGGAGCGGTGAGGTCGTGTCGGTGGCAGGACGAACGTGCTCAGGGCCTGGCGTTCTTTGTCGAGGAACCT
>JANNKC010000404.1:0-5966 GCA_031396105.1 Anaeromyxobacter sp. | reverse complement strand
TGTCGGGCGGCCCGCCCTAGCCTCCGGGTACGGCTCGCTGAAGGCGCGCGGCAACGCGCGTTCGAGATGAATGTTTGCCGCCGCGAAGCCGTGAGGCGACGCGGGACAGAACCCGGCTTACAGGACGGCTCCGGCATTTTGTTAGTGTTTACGGTGGCTTCTACGTGCGGCGCCTGGCTTACTGGCCGATGACTGGCCATTCTCCAGCGCCCGCACGTCGCCGCCTGGCATCAGGTCGACCTTGAGCGCGGCGTGCGCGCCCTCGGCGAAGAGGTCGGGCCGCAGGTGCGCGTACCGCTCGGTGACCACGACCGAGTAGTGGCCCAGGATCTCCTTCAGCTCCTCGATGCTCCGCCCCGCCATCACCCACTGGCTGGCGAAGGTGTGGCGGGTGCATTCGTACCAGCCGAGTTCCGGACGCTGCAGACGGAGCTGGTCGAGCACCTCGCGCAGCGCCTCGCCGCGGGTGCCCTTGTCCACCTTGGCGCCATCCGAGCGCAGCGGAGGGCAGAGCAGGCCCTCCCCTCCGGTCTTCAGCTTCCAGGCCTTCAGGACGGGCGCCAGCGCGTCCAGGATCGGCACCACGCGCGAGTCCTTGTCCTTCAGGGGGCCGGTGACGCTCTCCCGGACGTGGATGCGCCGGTTCTCCAGGTCGACGTGGGGCCACTTCAAGGCGAAAGCCTCGCCCGGGCGAAGGCCAGCCAGCGCGCCCAGGGCGAAGCCGATGTTGAGAGGCTCCTCCAGCGCCAGGAAGACCCGCCGGACGTCTGCGAGCTTTTCAAGGAAGGGGGTGGTTCGAGGGTCGTGACTCGACTTCACCAGGCGTCGGGTGCCCCTCGGCAGGCCGCGCGCCGGGTTCGCGCCGGCGAGGCCGCGCTCCACCAGGTCTACGTAGAGGCTTGAGAGGATGGAGACCAGCACGCGCACGGTTCCGCTGGCGAGCTCTTCGGCCAGCTTCGCCTCGACGAACGCGCGCACCCGGGCGGCGTCCACCTCGCCCGGTCGGCGCGCGCCGAACCAGGGCTTGAGGTGCTTGTCCCAGCGGTAGCGGTCCTCCTTGGCGGCGCGGTTTGTGAGCAGGCGCCGGTCGAGCCAGTCGGGGGCGAGCTCGCCGAGGGTGGGCACCGACTTCGGGTTTGGCGGCAGGCCGGCTCGCTGGATGGCGAGCTCGCCGCGGACACGGGCCAGGACGCGCTCGGCGAGCGCCTTCGACTCGAACCCGCCGCGGTAGCGACGAGCACCGCCTTCCCTCCAGCGGACCGACCACGTCCCGTTTTCCTGGAAGACCTCGCCTGTGCCTCTGGTCCGTCGACTGGCCATGGCCCTGAAAACTACTCCTCCCGCGATCGGTCAGCCAGACCCGGAACCTCGGTGGAGGAAGAGAGGAGAGACTGGATCTGGACCCGGCGCGCTCCCCCAACTCGGACCGACGGGAGGTCTCCGCGCCGGATCATCCGCTGGATGGTGCGCGACGATACGCCCAGGCGCCGCGCCGCCTCCGTCACCGAGACGGCCTCGGCGTGCTGTTCGGCCCGAAGCTTCTCGAGCTCCTGGCGGAGCGGCTCGACTGCTCGCCGGACGGCCTGCTCGACTGCGGCGGAAAGTGTCTGCTCGAGGGTCATCGCCGGCCCCCCGGCAATAGCGTTTCGCAGGCCGTCTGGTCGACGCAGTGGGCCTCAACCCCGGCCACGAGCTGGTCGAGGTGGCTGGTCGGGCAGGACCAGCGGGCGCCCAGGCCACGGATCAGCGCCGACGACTTCTCCCGCGCGGCGCCGTCGAGGGGCTCCTCTGGGCGCCCGCGGATCTCGTCTGTGGCTTCGGCGCTGAAGGTCTGCACGGCTACGACCACCTGCCAGCATCCGCCTACTCAGGCGACGCTCGCCATTTGCGGTGTATATGTCTGTACGTATACCTAACGACTAACGTTCGACGCAACACTAGGGCGCGGCACTCCCCAAGCGGGCCCACCGCCGACGACGGCGACCTGGATGGACTTCGCGACTCGCGGCTTGAGAGAGGGGCCATCGAGTTACCTTTCGTCGAAACTCCAGTGGAATCGGCGAAGTATGCTGTCCAGCCAGCGTGACTCGGTCACCCCCCTGGCGTCCATATGGCCGCGTCGGCATCCCCGAACGCCCGCGTCCTGCCGGCGAGATACTCGATGCCCACCCAGGCGCGGACCAGCGCGTCGAGCGCGTCCTCGTAGCGCTTCAGGCGTGCGAACGGCCGTGGGCCAGGAAGGGCGAAGTCCGTCTCGAGGTGCACATTGAGCCTGGCGAGCACTTACGCCACTCCTCGTCCAGGGGACGCTGACGGGCCTGGAGGGACTGCTCGGGCCAGTACGTGCGGGTCTTGGACGCCTCCCGTCAGCGCCAACAGAGCCGTGTGCGGGTACACCTCGATCAGCGACGGAGTGCGTGGTCCCCCGCCTTCGTTTGTGCGCAGCGGCACCCCCTGAGCAGCGAAGACATCGCGCAGTGCAGCGGCCATCGGTCCCGGGCGACGGGTCGACGGGGTGTGGGTCCCGCAGCCGCGAGCGCCAAACACGCGTGACACCTCGTCGTCGCCTGGCCGCCGACCCGTGATGGGCTCGCGGGACAAGGGCATGTCCACCGCGACTACAGAGAATTCCATGCCCGGAGCCAGCGAATGGGCCGCGGCCCCTAGCCGAGCCGCGTCGAGCGTGCCCACCGACTCCGGGCGCTCGTCCCAGCCAACGGCGCGACCCTGGGCAAGGGACAAGAACTTGGTGTAGGTCGGCGCGAGGCCCACGCAGCGCCAGCGGCCGACCCTCTCCACGGCCAGGGCGACGCCGCTCCCGGCAGAATGGGTATTCAGGCGGCGTCGATTCCTAGGATAGCGCGCATTTGTAGGAGCCTACTCGACTGCCGGCTTGGAACCAGGCCACCCCCAACCCGTTCTGGGGCTGAGGTTGCTCCGAGGGCGTGGACGCCAAGCGAAAGTTACGATGCGGTGTCCCAAGTGGCTTGCGCCAGCAGCAGTGTCCGCCGGCCTGCTACCCTGAGGCCCACCGTGCCGCCACTACCGGTGCCGGCTCGAAGAAGGGGGAGGTCGAGGTGCCCATCGACGGCAGCAAGCTCGGGAACGAAGAGGGCGCAAGCCTGTACCTGGTCTCCTGCGTGTCGATGAAGCGAGCATCGCCGTCGCCCGCACGGGATCTCTATGTCTCGCAGTGGTTCTTGAAGGCGCGCGCCCACGTGGAGGCCGCGGGCTGGCCGTGGCTCATCCTTTCCGCGGAGCATGGCGTCGTGCATCCTGACCAAGTTGCGGGTACCGGCCCATGCCGATCAGTGATTCCGGAGCAAGCCGATCACCCATTCCGGCGGAAGCCGATCACCGATTCCGGAGCAAGCCGATCGCTGAACGCATGACCCGGTAGCCGGCCTCAAGGCGGTCACCCGGGAGCGTTGACGCCGCTGGGTAGTCCGCCGCACATGCCGCCTCCCTAACGGAGGTGGTGATGGCGGCAGAGAGGCTACCCATGAGGAAGCTGCGAGAGGTCGTTCGGCTGAAGCTGCAGGCCGGCTGGTCGGGCCGCGCCATCGCGCGGAGTTGTGGGCTGTCGCCGAGCACGATCGGCACCTACCTCGGCCGCATCGCGCTGGCGAAGCTGACCTGGCCGCTGCCGCCGGAGCTGGACGACGACGAGGCGCTGGAGCGGCGGCTCTTCCCCGACGAGCGCCACCCGGTGTCGAACCGGCCGGAGCCCGACTGGATCTACATGCACCGCGAGCTGCAGCGGCGCCACGTGACGAAGCAGCTGCTCTGGCAGGAGTACAAGGAGGCGACGCCGGCCGGGCTCCAGTACAGCCAGTTCTGCGCGCACTACCTCGCCTGGGCGCGGCCGCTGTCGGCGACGATGCGGCAGGCGCACCACGCCGGCGAGAAGAGCTTCATCGACTTCAGCGGGAGCAGCCTCGACGTGGTGCACCCGCTGACCGGCGTGTGCCAGAAGGCCGTGCTCTTCCTGGCGGTGCTGGGCGCGTCGAACCTGACCTACGCCGAGCCGGTGCTGCACCAGGACCTGCCGACGTGGGTGGGCTGCCACGTCCGCGCCTTCGAGTACTTCGGGGGCACCACGGAGATCTGGGTGCCGGACAATCCGCGGGTCGGCATCACCAAGGCGGACAAGTACGAGCCCGTGCTCAACCGGACCTACGACGACCTGTCGGTGCACTACGGGTCGGCGATCATCCCGGCCCGGCCGTACAAGCCGCGTGACAAGGCCAAGGTCGAGGTGGCGGTGCAGATCGCCTCCCGCTGGATCCTGGCGGTGCTGCGGAACCGCACCTTCTCCTCCCTGGAGGAGATGCGGGTCGCGGTGGCGGCGGAGCTGGAGAAGCTGAACCACAAGCAGATGCGGCGCCTGAAGAGGTCGCGGCGGCAGCTCTTCGAGGAGATCGAGCGCTCGGCCCTGAAGCCACTGCCAGTGCGTCCCTACGAGTACGGCGAGTGGGCCTTGCCGAGGGTGGATCTCAGCTACCACGTCGAGCACGACGACCACTTCTACAGCGTCCACTTCGGCCTCATCGGCGAGCAGCTCGACCTGCGCGCGACCGAGACCACCGTCGAGATCTTCCGGCGGGGCACGCGGATCGAGAGCTACCAGCGCAGCTACCTGAAGGGGAAGTACACCACGCTGAAGCACCACATGCCGCGCGCCCACATCGACCAGGTGGAGTGGACGCCGGAGCGGCTCACTGACTGGGCGAAGAAGACGGGGCCGCGGACCGTGGCCCTGCTCGAGGCGATCATGGCCTCGAAGGCGCACCCGCAGCAGGGCTTCAAGGCGTGCCTCGGGATCCTGCGGCGGGCCAAGGAGTACCCGGCCGAGCGGGTCGAGCGGGCCGCCGCTCGGGCACTGCACTTCGGCATGCTCAACTCCGGGAGCGTCGCCTCGATCCTCCGAAACAACCTGGACAACCTGCCGCTGCCCGGCGACGAGCCGCAGCAGGCGCTCCCGCTCCACGAGAACATCCGCGGCGGCAGCTACTACCACTGACCCGAGACCGCGCCGACGCGGCCTCGCGGCGCCCCCGGCGCTGGGCACCACGCCCGCCCGCCGATCTCATCGAGGCCAAGGAGAAGCACATGCTCGTGGAGCAGACGATGGAGAAGGTCGTGTCGATGCAGCTGAAGGGGATGGCCGAGGAGCTGCGGCGCTGGATGGAGAGCCCGAAGGAGAAGACGATGACGCCGCTCGACCTCATCGGCCTCCTCGTCGACGCCGAGTGGAGCCACCGGCAGCAGCGGAAGCTCACCGCCCGGTTGCGCACCGCTCGCTTCCGCCAGGACGCCTGCGTCGAGGACATCGACTACCAGCACCCCCGCGGCCTCCAGAAGGCGACCATGCTCGATCTGGCCGCGTGCCGCTGGGTAGAGGCGAAGCAGAACGTCATCTTCAGCGGGCAGACCGGCGTGGGGAAGAGCTACCTCGCCTGCGCCCTCGGCCAGAAGGCGTGCCGCGAGGGCCACTCCGTCGTCTACCGCCGCGCCACCCGCCTCTACGACGAGCTGGCCCAGGCGCGCGCCGACGGCGCCTACTTCCTGCTGCTCCGGCGCCTCGCCAAGACCACCGTCCTCGTGGTGGACGACTTCGGCCTCGAGGTGCTGACCACCGCTCAGCGCCGGGATTTCCTGGAGGTGCTGGAGGACCGCTACGGCACCTCGTCCACCATCATCACCAGCCAGCTCGACCCGAAGAACTGGCACTCGATCGTCGGCGAGGAGACCATCGCCGACTCCGTCTGCGACCGGCTCATCCACAACGCCCACAAGGTGAGACTCAACGGCGAATCGATCAGGAAGGTGAGAGGGGCCTTGACCCTGAACCAGAAGCCGGCGAAGTAGACCTACCCAGCGGCCTCACGCCCCGGGTGATCGCCTTGCCGGTACGGGTGATCGGCTTCGGCCGGAATGGCCGATCGGCATGGCCGGAATCCGCA
>JANNKC010000378.1:0-18710 GCA_031396105.1 Anaeromyxobacter sp. | reverse complement strand
TCCCAAGACGATCGAGGCCACGATCCTCAACTA
The DNA here is from genome assembly GCA_031396105.1 of Anaeromyxobacter sp. Classification (GTDB taxonomy): domain Bacteria; phylum Myxococcota; class Myxococcia; order Myxococcales; family Anaeromyxobacteraceae; genus JADKCZ01. Next base: position 18,677 of record JANNKC010000378.1, on the reverse strand, counting down.
CCTGGATGACATGGATTCCAAGATCAACGGCATCCGCGCCCATATCGCCAAGGAGAGCGCCAGCACATCCCGCTGGACGGCCTATCACCGGCTGTACGACCGTTATTTCTTCAAGAGTAATGGCATGGAAGAGGAAGTGGAGGTGGAGCGGGTGTGTGATGAGACCTGCGAGCCGCCACGGGCGGAAAAGCCCACGGACCGCCTTGATGGCGTCGTCGTCGTGGAAGCGGCGCAGGTGCTTCATGACCGGCTCCGACTCCACGCCGGCGCTGCCTCCCACCCCGATGGCCCCCTTCACCTCCACCACGCCGATGCGCGGCCCGGAGGACAGGCTGGGGGACTCGCCCTTCACCACCGAGTAGGCCAGCACCAGGAAGCCGAAGAAGACCAGGAACAGGCCGCCGAAGATGAAGGCCACGATGCCGAGCGCCAGCCGGTCGCGCCTGGGCGCCACCGGAGGCGGGATGACCGGCGGCGGACCACCCCAGGACGGCGGGCTTCCCCAGCCCGGCGGCGGCGGGGCGCCCCAGGTCGGCGGCGGCGCGGCGGCGGCGGGCTCCACCGGGGTGGTGTGCAGGGGCTCGTTCGGATCGTTCGGGGTCATGGCGGCGTCGAGGTAACCACGCGGGGGGCGGGGTCGCAAGCAGGCCGGGATCCTCCGTCGCCCCCAATGGAACGGCGGGCGGCCCGCCTTCGCGAACCGCCCGCCGTGGTGTCACGCCGCGCGCCCGTGTCGGGCGCGGGACCAGGGCTACTTGCGCCGGTTGAACTTCTCCATCAGGTCGCCGAGGCGGGCGCGGCCGTCGCCCTGCTTGCGCAGGTACTCGCGGTAGTCGTCCTCGCCGCCGTCGCGGTTGAGCGCCTTGATCGAGAGCGCCACCTTGCGCTCCTGCAGGTCCATGTCGATGACCTTGACGTCGATCTCGTCGCCTTCCTTGACCACGTCGCGGGGGTTCTCGACGCGCTCGTCCTTCATCTCGGAGACGTGCACCAGCCCCTCGATGCCCGGCTCGAGCTCCACGAAGGCGCCGAAGTCGGTGACCTTGGTGACCTTGCCCTTGGCCTTGGAGCCGACCGGGTGCCGCTCGGCCAGCGTGGTCCACGGATCCGGGTTGGCCTGCTTGACGCCCAGGCTGAAGCGCTCGTTCTCGACGTCGATGTTGAGCACCACCGCCTCGACCACGTCACCCTTCTTGAACTTCTCGCCCGGGTGCTTGATGCGCTCGGTCCAGGAGATGTCGGAGACGTGCACCAGGCCGTCGATGCCCTCCTCGACGCCGACGAAGATGCCGAAGTCGGTGACGTTGCGGACCTCGCCGCGGATGGTGGTGCCGATGGGGTACTTGTCCTCCAGCAGCGTCCACGGGTTGGCCTCGATCTGCTTCATGCCGAGGCTGATGCGCTTGGCCTTGGGGTCGATGTCGAGCACCACCGCCTCGACGGCGTCACCCTGGTTGACCAGCTTGGACGGGTGCTTGACCCGCTTGGTCCAGCTCATCTCGGACACGTGGACCAGGCCCTCGACGCCCTGCTCCAGCTCGATGAAGGCGCCGTAGTCGGTCAGGCTGACCACCTTGCCCTTGACGCGGGTGCCGACCGGGTACTTCTCGTCGGCGCGGTGCCACGGGTCCTCCTGGATCTGCTTGAGGCCCAGGCTGACGCGCTCGCTGGCCGGGTCGAACTTGAGGACGACGACGCGGACCTCCTGGCCCACCTCGAACATCTCCGAGGGGTGGCCGATGCGGCCCCAGGACATGTCGGTGACGTGGAGCAGGCCGTCGATGCCGCCCAGGTCGATGAAGGCGCCGTAGTCGGTGAGGTTCTTGACCACGCCCTTGAGGATGGCCCCCTCCTTGAGGTTCTTGAGGGTCTCCTTCTTGAGCTCCTCGCGCTCCTTCTCGAGGAGGACGCGGCGGGACAGGACGATGTTGCCCCGCTTCTTGTTGAACTTGATGACCTTGAACTTGAACTTCTCGCCGATCAGCTTGTCCAGGTTGCGGACGGGCCGGATGTCGACCTGGCTGCCGGGGAGGAACGCCTTCACGCCGATGTCCACCGAGAGGCCGCCCTTGACGCGACCGACGATGACGCCCTCGACGAGCTCGTCCCGCTCACAGGCGGCCGAGATCTCGTCCCAGATGCGCATCTTGTCGGCCTTCTCCTTGGAGAGGACGACCATGCCGGTGTCGTTCTCGCGGGACTCGACGAGGACCTCCACCTTGTCACCGACCTTGACGCCGGGCTCGCCACCGGGACCCGGGGCGAACTCGTTCATCGGCACCTGACCCTCGGACTTGTAGCCGATGTCGATGACCGCGTAGTCCTTGGTCAGCTGGATGACGGTGCCGTGGACGACCTTGCCTTCCTCGACCGGGCCCTGCGAGAGCTCGCTGGCGGCGAACATGGCGGCAAAGTCTTCGACCTCGGCCTCGGCCGTGACGGGAATCTGATTCTCCATTCGGGTGGACTCTGTGCTTTCTGGTGGCCGTCGGCGGAAGGGACCTGCGCTGCCGGCGTCGCCACGTGTTGCCCCTGGTTCAGGTTCGCGTCGCGGCCCGGGGATCGAGGCGCGCGCCGCTCGCCGGGCTCATCCCGGCGAAGTCCTGCAAAATGGAAGGCGCACCCTACACGCCAGAAAATGAGGCGTCAATGGCGCGACACCGCAGGGGAAACACCCCGGAGCGGCCGCCTCAGCCCCGCTGCCGGAGCCAGCCGGCCACGCCCTCCACCACCCAGTCCGGGGTGGAGGCGCCCGCCGAGAGCCCCACCAGGCGGCAGCCCTCGAACCAGCCCGCCTGCAGCTCCTCCTCGGTCTCGACGTGCCAGGTCCGCGGCTGGATGGCCCGGCAGATCTCGGCCAGGTGGCGGGTGTTGGCGGAGTTCTTCCCGCCCACCACCACCACCGCGTCCACCTCGGCCGCCAGGGCCCGGGCGTCGGCCTGGCGCTCCTCGGTGTCGCCGCAGATGGTGTTGACGGCCCGGACCTCCTTGTGGCGGAGGGCCAGCGCCCCCACGATCCGCTCGAAGTCGGCGCCGATGCAGGTGGTCTGGGCGATGACCGCCACCTTCTTGTCCTTGAGGTCCGGGACGAGGCCGCCCGGCTTGACCACCGTGAAGGGGCCCACCGCATAGGAGACCACGCCCTTCACCTCGGCGTGGTCGGCGTCCCCCACGATGACCAGGTGGTAACCCTCCCTGGAGAGCCGCTGCGCCATGGCCTGCGGGTACTTCACGTAGGGGCAGGTGCCGTCCACCACCTCGAGGCCCCGCGCCCGCGCCGCCTCGAGCTCGCTCTGCACGGCGCCGTGGGTGCGCACCACCACGGTGGTGCCGGCCTCGACCTCCGCGATGGCGTTGACGGTGCCCACGCCCTTGTCGCGCATGCGCGCCACGGCCTGTGGGTTGTGGATGATGGGGCCGAGGGTGACCACCGGGCCGCGGGCCTGGTCGGCCACCGCCATGACCTGGTCCACCGTGCGGCGCACGCCCCAGCAGAAGCCCGCGGTGCGGGCGATCTTCACGTCCATCCTGGCACCTCGCGCGCCCTCATATAACGGCGGCGCGGCGCCGTTCAATTCAACGGACGTTCCGGGACGCCCCGTGGAGGGCGGGCCCGGCGTCGCGGCGGGCTACCCGCCGGTCCCCTTCTCGCCCACGAACTTGTCCTTCTCGTCCTTGAAGAGGACGTTGAAGGTGGTGAGCGAGCCGTAGCAGCGGGTCACGTACTGCTGGAAGTCCACCTTCTCGGCGTCGCTCAGCTTCTCGTGGGCGTTGATCTTGGCCTCCAGCACGCGCAGCCGGTCGCGGATCATGACCACCTTGTGCAGCAGCGCGTCGAGCGGCAGCTCCTTGGGGGCGGTGCCCGGGTCGCCCGGCTTGAGCACGAGGGAGCCGCCCTCCCACTTGTTGGCGAGCCGGATGTCGGTGTGCTCCTCGCGCAGCGCCTCGCGGATGGCCTGGGCGAACTCCTCGCGGGTCATGTCGGTCAGCTCCTCGGGCAGGGGTGGCAGGGCGGCGGCCGCCGGGCGCGGCGCGGCCAGGACATAGGTGGTGACGGAGGTGGCCTCGCCGGCCCGATGGACCACCACGGGCCGGAGGTCGCGCGAGCGACGGCGGCGCTCCGGTTCGGGCGGCGGCGCCGTGGGGATGGCGGCGCTGCGCGCCATGTAGCGCTCGCAGACCGGGGCGGTGCCGGGGAAGTCCCCGGTACGGACCTGCAGGCGGCACGGGCCGATGGGGCCGCGCTCGTCCTCCAGGATGGCGCGCCAGAGCCGGCAGCTGCCGCACTCGCGGCTGCCGTACCGGGGCTCGGTCACCGGCCGCCCCCGCGGGCGGCCAGCGTGGCCTCGACCTCGCGCGCCAGCTGCTCCACCACCTCGTCGAGCGGGATGCCCGAGGTGTCGAAGATCCGCGCATCGGCGGCCGGCTTGAGCGGCGCCAGCGCTCGCTCGCTGTCGTTCCTGTCGCGCCGCCGCTGGTCCTCCAGCACCTGCTCGTAGCGCTGCGGATCGCCCTTGCCCTGCAGCTCCACGAAGCGTCGGCGCGCCCGGCAGTCCTCGGTGGCCGTGAGGTAGACCTTGAGGTCGGCGTCGGGGAAGACCACCGTGCCGATGTCGCGCCCCTCCAGCACCGCGCCGCGGTTCTCCGGCGAGGCGGCCAGCCGGCGCTGCAGCTCGAGCAGCCCGGCGCGCACCACCGGCCGGGCCGAGACGGCGCTGGCGCCCAGCGACATGGGTGGGGTGCGGATGTCGGCCGAGACGTCCTCGCCGCCCAGGAAGACCTGCTGCGCGCCGCCGGGCACGGCCGCGGGGGCGAAGCGGATGGAGACGGTCGGCATGAGGGGGCCGAGCCGGGCGTCGTCGTCGAAGGCGATGCCCTGCCGGCTGGCCGCCAGCGCCACCGTCCGGTAGATGGCGCCGGTGTCCACCAGCGCGAACCCGAGCCGGCCCGCCAGCAGGCGAGAGGCGCTCGACTTGCCGGCGCCGGCCGGGCCGTCGATGGCCACGATGAAGGGGCGCTGGCTCACCGGCCCAGCACCTTCTTCAGGGCGGCCAGGCACTTCTCGTTCTCGCGGGGCAGCCCCACCGTGATGCGCTGGCACGTCGGGAAGCCATACCCGGCCACCGGCCGCACCACCACCCCCTCGCGCAGGAGCGCCTCGAAGACCGCCTTGCCGTCGGTACCGGGGAAGTCGGCCAGCACGAAGTTGCCCTGGCTCGGCACCACCGTGGCGCCCAGCGCCGCCAGGCCGGCCATCAGGACGGGGCGCTCCTCCCTCACCAGGGCCCGGCTGCGGGCCACGTGCGCCTCGTCGCCGAGCGCCGCCACGCCGGCCGCCTGGGCCACCAGGCTGGTGTTGAAGGGGGCGCGCACCCGGTCCAGGAAGCCGGTGAGCTCGGCGCGGGCCACGCCGTAGCCGAGCCGCAGGCCGGCCAGGCCGTGGATCTTGGAGAAGGTGCGCAGGATGACCAGGTTCGGGAAGCGCCGCCGCAGGACCAGCGAGTCCGGGAAGCCGGGGGCGTCCACGAACTCCACGTAGGCCTCGTCGAGCACCACCAGCACGCCGGGCGGCACGGCCTCGAGGAACGGCACCAGCTCGGCCTCGGTGAACCAGGTGCCGGTGGGGTTGTCCGGATTGGCCAGGAAGACCAGCTTGGTGCGCGCCGTGAGGCGGGCCCGCAGGGCATCCAGGTCGTAGTGGAAGCGCGCCTTCATGGGCGCCTCCACCAGGGCGCGCCCGTGGGCCTGCGCCGCCAGCCGGTAGGCCACGAAGGAGTGGGCCGAGGTGAGGACCTCCTCCCCTTCGCAGGCGAAGGTGCGGACCATGAGCTCGATGAGCTCGTTGGAGCCGTTGCCGACGAAGACCTCCTCGAAGGCCACGCCGAGCTTGCCGGCCAGGGCGTGGCGCAGCAGGTAGGCCGAGCCGTCCGGGTAGAGGTTCACCTTGGCGGCGGCCTGGCGGGCGGCGGCCAGCGCCAGCGGCGACGGGCCGAGCGCGTTCTCGTTGGAGGCGAGCTTGGCCACCCCCGAGATGCCGAGCTCGCGCTCGACCTCCTCGATGGGCTTCCCCGGGACGTACGGCGTGAGCGAGGCGACGTAGGGCGGGACGAGTGCCATGGCGGGCCTGGCATACCACACCCGCCGCCCGCCCCGAGCCAGCCGCGGCGAGCCGTGCAGGCCTTCGCGGCGCAGCCCCACGACGGCCGGGCGAGGGCGGCGGCGCGCCGCCTACTCGTCGGAGGTGTAGACGCCGATGGCCCGGAACTTCCGGTACCGGTCGGCCACCAGCTGCTCCGGCGACATGGCCTTGAGCTGGGCCAGGTGGCGCCGGATGGCGTCGCCCACGTTCTTGGCGGCCAGGGCCGGGTCGCGGTGCGCGCCGCCCGGGGGCTCCTGCACGATCTCGTCGGTGATGCCGAAGCCGGCCAGGTCCTTGGCGGTCAGCTTGAGGGCGTCGGCCGACTTCTTGGCCTGCCCCGGATCGCGGTAGAGGATGGCGCTGCAGCTCTCCGGCGAGATGACGTTGTACCAGCTGTACTCCAGCATGAGGATGCGGCTGGTCACGCCCACGCCCAGGGCGCCGCCCGAGGCCCCCTCGCCGATCACCACCGAGATGGTGGGCACGCCGAGGGAGGACATGACCTCCAGGTTCACCGCGATGGCCTCGGCCTGCCCGCGCTCCTCGGCGCCGATGCCCGGATAGGCGCCCGGCGTGTCGATGAAGATGATGACCGGCATGCGGAAGCGGTCGGCCAGGTCGAAGAGGCGGCGCGCCTTGCGGTAGCCCTCGGGGCGAGGCATGCCGAAGTTGCGCAGCATGTTCTCCTTGGTGGTGCGCCCCTTCTGGTGGCCCAGCACCACCACCGGCTGGCCGTCGAAGCGGGCGAAGCCGCCCACGATGGCGCGGTCCGCGGCGAAGCGCCGATCGCCCTCGACGTCGAAGAAGTCGGTGAAGAGCGCCTTCAGGTAGTCGAGCGTGTAGGGGCGCTGCGGGTGGCGCGCCATCTGCACGGTCTGCCAGGACGTCAGGTCGCTGAAGATCTCGGCCTGCAGCTTCTTGGCCTTGCGCTCCAGCTTGGTGATCTCGTCGGAGAAGTCGACCTTGGCGCCGCCGGACAGCTCCTTCAGCTCGGCGATCTTGGACTCGAGGGCCAGCAGCGGACGCTCGAAGTCGAGCGCGAACGTGGGCTTTTGCACGCTGGGGCTCATAGCACGGCCCCCGGCCGAATTCACGGAGCGCGGCGCCACTCCATGACGCGCCGCGCCAGCGACTCCGGATCGTGCGGGGGCGCCAGCCACTCCACGCCCGGCTCGCGCCGGAGCCAGACCACCTGGCGCCGCGCGTACTGCCGGTGCGCCGCCTGGACGCGCCGCACCGCCTCCGCGAGCGGCAGCACCCCCTGCACCACCGCGGCCGCCTCGGCGTAGCCGATGGGGAGCTTGCCGGGCAGCGGCGCGCCGAGCCGATCCAGCAGCTGGCGCGCCTCGTCCAGCAGGCCGGCCCGGAACATCTCCTCCACGCGCGCGTCGATCCGCGAGCGCAGCGCCGGTCGCGGGGGGTCGAGCGCCAGGAAGAGGGCGTGGTAGCGGTCCGGGAGGAAGGCGTGCTCGGCGTGCAGGTCGGAGGGGCGCCGGCCGCCGGCCGCGATCTCCAGCGCCCGCACGACGCGCACCAGGTCGTTCTGGCGGATGCGGGCCGCCGCCGCCGGGTCGATGCTCGCCAGCCTGGCGTGCAGGGCGGGCCGGCCCAGCGCCTCCGCCTCGGCGGTGAGCCGCGCCCGCAGCGCCGGGTCGCGCCCCGGCGCCTCCACCACCCCGTGGAGCAGGGCCCGGAGGTACAGGCCCGTGCCGCCCACCACCACCGGCAGCGCGCCGCGGGCCGCGATGGCGGCGATGGCCGCGTCCGCCAGCGTCACGAAGCGGGCCGCGTCCATCCCCTCCCCGGGCTCGGCCACGTCCACCAGGTGGTGCGGCACGGCGGCCCGCTCGGCGGCGGTCGGCTTGGCGGTCCCCACGTCGAGCGACCGGTAGAGCTGCTGGGAGTCGGCGCCCACGATCTCGCCGCCCACCCGGCGCGCCAGCTCCACGCCCAGCGCGCTCTTGCCGGAGGCGGTGGGGCCGGCGATGACGACGAGGGAGATCACCGCGGTGCGGCGGGCGACGGCGCCGTGGCGCCGCGCTGCTGGATCCCCAGGGCCTTCCGCACCTCCGCCAGCAGGAAGGCGCTGGCGTCCGTGGCGTAGCCCTTCTCGATGAGCAGGACGTTGCCGTCCCGGCCGACCAGGAAGACCGAGGGCAGCGGGGAGGTGTCACCCAGGTAGCGCCGCGCCAGCACGTTGAAGCGGTCGGAGAGGACCGGGTGCTTCACGGAGGCCTCGACGGCCATGCGGCGCGCCGCCTCGATGGCCGGGACCTCCGTGTCGATGCTGATGGAGACCACCCGCAGCCCCTGGTCCCGGTACATGCCGTCGAGCTGCACCAGGAAGGGCAGCTCCTTCTTGCAGGGGCCGCACCAGGAGGCGAAGAAGCTGAGCAGCACCACCCGGGCCTGGGCATCGTCGGGCTCCTCGCCCACGAACTGGTCGAGCCTGAACCAGGGCGAGCCGGTGACGCCGGCGTTGAGGGTCTTCAGCGAGAAGGCGGGCGCGGGGAGCCCGACGCCCAGCTCGTCGTCGGCGAGGACGGGGGCGGCGGCGGCGGCGGCGAGGAACAGCAGGGCGGCGGCGAGGTGGCGCATGGAGCTCCCATGGTGCCAGAAGGTCGGGCCCGCTGGGCAGCCCCATTCCCAGGGACGGGCCGCTAGCGTCCCTTCGACAGGACGGCCACCAGGTCGGCGAGCTTCACCGGCGTCTCGGCGCGGGTGGCCATGTCCTTCAGCCGGGCCTCGCCGGCGGCCACCTCGTCGCCGCCCAGCACGAGGGCGGCCTTGGCCTCGACCCGCTCGGCCTGCTTGAACTGGGCCTTCAGCTTGCCGAACCGGGCGTCGAGGTCGCAGGCCACTCCGGCCCGGCGCAGCGTGGCGGCCAGCGAGAGCGCGGCCCTGGCGCCCGCCTCGTCGGCTCCCACCAGGAAGACCTCGGGCCGCCGCGACGCCACCGGGCGCCCCATGGCCTCCATGATGAGCGTGAGCCGCTCCGCCCCGAGGGCGAACCCGATGCCTGGCGTGGGCGGCCCGCCCAGCGTCTCCACCAGCCCGTCGTAGCGCCCGCCGCCGGCCACCGCCGACTGGGCCCCCAGCGCGTCGGAGGTGAACTCGTAGGCGGTGCGCACGTAGTAGTCGAGCCCGCGCACCAGCCGCGGCTCCACCTGGTAGCGGACGCCCAGCGCGTCCAGGCCGGCCTTGACCGCCTCGAAGTGGTCGCGGCAGCCCTGGCAGAGGTGCTCGGCGAGGCGGGGCGCCTGCTCCAGCACCGGCTGGCAGCTGGGCACCTTGCAGTCGAGGACGCGCAGCGGATTCTTCTGGGTGCGCTCCCGGCAGTCGGGGCAGAGCGCGGCGGCGCGCTCCGTCAGCCAGGCCCGCAGCAGGGCCAGGTAGGCCGGGCGGCAGGCCGGATCGCCCACCGTGTTGAGCTCGAGCCTGGCCGTGACGCCCAGGCGAGACAGGTAGTCGTCGAGCAGGGCGATCTGCTCGGCGTCGATGGCCGGCTCGGCGATGCCGAAGGCCTCGCAGCCCACCTGGTGGAACTGGCGGTAGCGTCCCTTCTGCGGCCGCTCGCGCCGGAACATGGGGCCCATGTAGAACCACTTCTGCGGCCCGTCCACGTAGGCGCCGTGCTCGATGAAGGCGCGCACCGTGCCGGCCGTCCCCTCCGGGCGCAGCGCCAGCACCTCCTCGCCCTTGTCCTCGAAGACGTACATCTCCTTGGAGACGATGTCGGTGGCCTCGCCCACGCCGCGGGCGAAGAGGGCGTGCGGCTCCACCACCGGCGTGCGCACCTCGCGGTAGCCGTAGAGGGCGAAGACCTCGCGGGCCACCGCCTCCAGCTCGTGCCAGCGGCCCACCTGCGCCGGCAGCACGTCGTTCATCCCCTTCACGCCGTTGATCCTGACGCTCACGCTCGCCTCGTCCGTTCCTGGAGGGCCGCCCTAGCGGCCAGGGAAGGCGCCTCCACCGGTCGGGCCGCCGATGGCCTGCCCGACCCGCACCCGCGCGCCGGGCACCAGGCGGGGATCGAGCGTCACGCGCCCGGGGGCGAAGACCAGGACGACCGTGGAGCCCATCTCGAACGCCCCCAGCTCGGCCCCCTTCTCCACCGCCGGCGGCGCCGCGTAGTCGTGGGCCTGCACGCCGCGGGCGCCCGGCTGGTCGGTGCAGGGCACGGCCGCGTCGAAGCTGGCCCGCACCCGCCCCACCACCGTGGCGCCCACCGACACCACGGCCACCGGGCCGAGGGGCGACTCGAGCAGCGTCACCAGCCGCTCGTTCACGGTGAAGAGTCCTGGCACGTGGCGCACCGAGGCGGCGTTGACCGGCCAGAGCTGCCCCGGCACGTACCGCCAGCCGGTGATCCGCCCACCCAGCGGGAAGTGGATGCGGTGGTAGTCCTGCGGCGAGAGGTAGAGCGTGGCCCAGGCGCCACCCTCGAAGGGGCGCCCCAGCGCCTCGTCGCCCAGCAGGGCGCCGACGCCGTAGTCGATCCCCTTGGCCTGGATGAGCCGGCCGGCCGTGGCCACGCCGGTCTCGGAGACCACCGCGTCGACCGGGGAGACCACCACCTCGTCACCCGGCGTGATGGGGCGCCGGCCCGGCAGGAGCGGCCGGGCGAAGAACGTCCCGAAGGTGGGGTAGCTCTCGAGCGGCGGGCTCTCGGTGAGGTCGATGCGGTAGGCCCGGGCGAAGCCGCGCATGGCCGCCCGGAGCGGCCCGCCCGGCAGGCGCGCGTCGGTGAGCCGGCCCACCAGGCGCGACAGCGCGTTCTTGGGGAGGAGCCGCAGCCAGGAGATGAAGAGGCGGTCGTTCATGAGGGCCGCGCATCCTACCAGAGGCTGCGCGTCGAGCCAGCCCTCCTGCTATCGTCCGGCCGACCATGTGCCGCCTCTTCGGCCAGCACGCCCCTCCCGACCTGGACCGCTGCGAGGCGCTCTGCAGCGACCAGAACGCGCTCCGCTTCCAGAGCCACAGGCACCCGCACGGCTGGGGCATCGGCTGGTACCAGGACCGCCGCGTGGTGGTGCGGCGCGGCCTCCTGCCGGCCCACGCCGACCAGGCCTTCGTGGAGGCGGCGCGGGCGGCCCGCTCGCGCATCGTGGTCGCCCACGTGCGCGACGCCAGCGTGGGGCCGGTGGCCGAGGAGAACACCCACCCCTTCGTCCACGGTCGCTGGCTCTTCGCGCACAACGGGACGGTGGCCCGCTTCCGCCGCTCGGCCCGGGTGCGCGCCGCCGTGGAGGCCGAGATCGACCGGCCCCTGCGCGCCGCCCTGCGCGGCGAGACCGACAGCGAGCGCTGCTTCCTGCTCTTCCTCACCCGCCTGAAGGCCCGCTGCCGGCTGGACCGGGCCACCCTCGGCGACGTGCGGGCCGCGCTGGCCGGCGCCACCGCCACGCTGGTGCGGCTGGCGGATCGAGGCGCCGAGCGCCCCTCCTCGCTCAACTTCCTGGTCTCCGACGGCCGCCTGCTGGCGGCCTGCCGGCGCGGGCGCGACCTGCACCTCGCCACCGGCCTCGGCCCGCAGCACGCCTTCGTGGTGGCCAGCGAGCCCATCGGACGGGCGTCCTGGCGCGCGGTGCCGGAGGGTGGCTTCATCGGCACCGACGACGGGGCGCGCGTGGTGCGGGGCCGCCTGCTCCCCGCACCGTAGGCCCCGTCGCCGCCGGCTACTCCAGCCCCTGCACCTGCAGGTTGCGCGGGAAGCGGACCTCGTAGCGCAGCTCCAGCACCTTTTCCTCGCGCGGCTGCAGCGTGAGCTCGGTGATGCGCACCCCGGGGCGCTCCGGGTCGTCCCTGGTGGCGGGCGTGGTCCCGTCCAGCACCTTCACCACGATGGCCTCCTCGCGGCTCACCGGCACCAGGTCCAGCAGCCGCACGGTGGTGGGCGCGCTGTAGCGGTTCTTCACCGTGGTGCGCACCCGGTAGCGGATGACGTCGTCCTTGGAGATCAGGCCGGCCGTCTCGTGGCGCCGCTCCAGGACGCGCCGCTCCACCTCGATGCGGCCGTCGGCGCCGAAGGCCAGCTCGAGCTCGCCACCCGGCGGCGTGGCCGAGAGCGCGGCGCGCCCGACGAACTCGTCACCCACGGTGATGCGGGCCAGCCCGGGGAGCATCGGCACGCCGGTGTCGTTCTGGACCTTGGCGGTGAGGTAGGCGGCCGGGTCGGCCCGCGGCGCGGTGGTGCGGGTGACCACGGCCTTGAGGGCGTAGCGGGCCAGCGAGATGGTGCGGGCCCGGCCGGCGCCGTCCACCGTCTCGCGGCGCGGCGCCGTGAAGGTGGCGGCCAGCAGCCCCATGACCGCCTCGGCCTGCGGCGCCTCGAGCGCCTCCTCCTCGGCGGGCCCGTCGGAGGCCACCGCCTTGCTGGCCCGGCTCGGCTCGGACCGCTCGAGCATGGCCTGCGGCGGCGGCGACATGGCCATGGGAGCGCGCGATCTCATGGGCACGGGCGGCGGGGCCCGCTGCAGCCAGCGCGACTCCAGCTGCGGCACCCACAGGCCACGGCCGGGTTCCGCCGTGGAGACCGCCAGCCGGGCGTCCGCCCAGTCCTCGCCGGTGCGCTGGCTGACCGTGCCGAGGAAGGTCAGCTCCACCGTGCTGGTCTCCGGCAGCAGCCGCGCGTCCCACACCGGCTGCCAGGAGGCGCTGCCCACCAGGTAGCTCACGGCCAGCTCGAGCGTGCCGCCGCGCTCCGCGCTCACCTCGACCGCCACCACCTTGCTGGTCTCGTTCCGCTTGGCCTCCAGCTTCTCCAGCTCCGCCTTGGCCGCCGCCACGCGTCGGGCCAGCTCGCGCTTCTGCCCCTCGGCCTTGCGCGCGTCCGCGGCCGCGGCGGCGAGCTGCCCGTCCACGAACGCCATGAGCTCGGCCCACTCCCTGGCGCTCACGCCTCGCACCGCCAGGTTCTTGGCCCGCTCCTCCGAGTAGGTGGAGCGGAGCGACTCGGCGAAGCGGGCGCGCGCCTTGGCCTGCGCGATCCGGTCGTCGAGCGCGCGGTCCTCGGCCTGCAGCGCCTCCACCCGCTCCTCGGCGGCGCGCGCCTCCGGGAGGGCGGACCCGGCGCGGGTGAAGGGCTCCGCCGCCACGCCGAAGACGCGCGCCCGGGCCGTGCCCTTCCCCTCCACCCGGAGAGAGTCGTCGTCGAGCTCGGCGGGCAGCCCCTCCAGGAGGACCCGGGAGTCGCCGGCCGGCAGCTCGACCCGCGCCAGCCGGGTGACCCGGGCGGCGGAGCGGTAGACGGTGACGGCGTCGACGCGGGAGGGCGCCTTCAGGTCGGCGCCCAGGGTCGGGGTGGGGAGCGCCAGGAGCGCGGCGGCGAGGGCGAGGGTGAGGGTGAGGACGACGGAGCGAGCTGGGCGCATGCGGTGGACCTCCCGAGGTTGGGGGGATCTACGCACGAGGGCTGGAATCGATCTACCTCCCTGGCACCTCCGTACTGAGGGAGCTGGTGCTCCAGTTTGAAGGAGCCGGGACCCCCCGCCGACGGCGTAAGCGCCCGCGTTCACTCGAATGACGCATGCGGCCTGGCGCATGCAGTCGGGAACCCCCCATGAACCGCCAACTCCAGCCACTCCCCGTGGTCGAGCTCCACGCCGCCGGGGCCGCCACCCGAGTCATGCGCTACCTGAGCGTGCTCCTCGCCGGCGTGGCCATCCCCTTCGTGATCGTGCTGGCCACCCCGCTCGTCGGGGGAATGTGGCTCGCCGCCATCGTGCTCAGCCCACTCCTCCTCGTGTACGTCCTGCTCGTGGCCTGGCGCCACGTCGAGAAGGAGCGCCGCCTGGCCGCACCCTGAGTCGGGGAGGCGCCTTCGCCTTCGACCCCGCCAGCGACGCAAGCAGCCCCGTCGCCAGCGCGCCGTGCCGCCGTCCCGCCGGCTGAAGCTCGACGCGCCGCCAGTCCGGGTGGCCCGGCACCTCGGCGAGCCGCACCAGCAGGTGGTCCGGCGGCAGCCAGCCGCCGATCCGGTCGGCCCACTCCACCAGCAGCGCCCCGTCGCCCCCCAGCAGGTCCATGAAGCCGGTGGCGTACAGCTCGTCCAGGTCGCCCAGCCGGTAGAGGTCGGCGTGGTGGACGGGCAGCCGCCCCCGGTAGGTCTGGATGATGGCGAAGGTGGGCGAGGTGACGTCGCCGGGCGCGACGCCCGCCCCTTGGCAGGCGCCGCGGGTGAGTTGCGTCTTGCCGGCGCCCAGGTCTCCCACCAGCGCCACCACGTGGCCGGGCCTGAGCAGCGCCCCCAGCCGCCGGCCGAGCCGGGTGGTGGCCGCGGCGGAGCGGGTGACGAGCGCGCGGGGCGCCGGAGCGCGCACCTTCGCGGCGGCCTTCCTCACCGGCCCCACCCGGCCCGGACCAGCCCGATCCCGGCGCCGACGTCGCCGGCCAACGGCATCCTGCCACCGCCTACCTGTTCCATCGTGCCCAGACCTCACCCATCGCATCGCCGACGTCGCCGGCCAGGAGCCCCCGCTGCCCGAACCGCGCCGCCGCCAGGTCGCCCGCAGCGCCGTGCACCCAGGCGGCCACCCGGGCCGCGTCCTCGGCGGGGAGGCCGCCGGCGAGCAGGGCGCCGCACAGTCCGGCCAGCACGTCGCCGGTCCCGCCGCTGGCCATGCCGGCGTTGCCGGTGGGCACCACGGTGGGCACGCCCACCGGGGAAGCCACCACGGTGCGCGCCCCCTTCAGGATCACCACGGCGCGCCAGGCCCGGGCCCGGTCGGCGGCCAGCGCGATCCGGTCGGCCTGGACCGCCTCCACCGAGAGCCCGCACAGGCGTGCCATCTCACCGGGGTGCGGCGTCAGCACCAGCGGGGCCGGCAGGGAGGCCAGCCCGGCCAGCGCCGCCGGATCGGCGGCCAGGGCGTTGAGCGCGTCGGCGTCCAGCACCGCCGGGATGGCCCGCTGCCGCAGCAGCGCCAGGAGCAGCGCGCCGGTCGCGGCCCCACGCGGGATGCCAGGCCCGATCACCAGCGCGTCGGCGTCGCGGGAGGCGTCGAGGAGCGGCTCGAGGTCTCCGTCGGCGAGCGGCCCCACGCCCGGCAGCGCGGCGCTCATGGCCTCCGGCCGCCCAGCCAGCGCGTCACCCAGCACCTCGGGCCGGGCCGCCAGGGTCACCAGCCCGGCTCCGCCGCGCAGCGCGCCGAGCACCGCCAGGTGGGCCGCGCCCGCCTTGCCGGGCGAGCCCGCCACCACCAGGAGCCGTCCGGCGTCGCCCTTGTGGGCCTCGGGGTCGCGCGCCGGGACGAGGGCCCGAGCCTCCGCCTCGGTGAGGAGCTCGCAGCTCGCCGCCACCCGCGCCGCCGCCGCCGCCGGGATGCCGATGTCGGCCACCCGCACCGCGCCGGCGTGCGCCGGGCCGGGGTGGAGCACCAGCCCGCGCTTCTGGAAGGCGAAGGTCACGGTGGCGTCCGCCACCACGCAGGGGCCGAGCGGCCGGCCGGTGTCGGCCGAGAGGCCGGAGGGGACGTCCACCGCCAGCACCTTGGCGCCCAGGGCGCGCGCCGCGGCGATGCGGCCGATGGCGGCGGCGAAGGCGTCCGCGGGCGCGCGGGCCAGGCCGGTGCCGAGGAGCGCGTCCACCACCACGTCGCCCGGCCCGGCCGGCCAGGGCGCGTCGGGGTGGAAGAGGGCCCAGGCCACGCCGCCATCCAGCGCCCGCGCCGCCACCGCGGCCGCGTCCCCCGAGAGGTCGGCCGGGTCCACCAGCGCCACCACCCGCACCTCGCGCCCGGCGTCCCGGAGCAGGCGGGCCGCCACCCAGCCGTCGCCGCCGTTGCTTCCGGCGCCGGTGAGCACCACGAAGCGGCCGTCGTGGCCGGCCAGCGCGGCCGCCGCCTCGACCACCGCCTCGCCGGCGCGGGTCATGAGCTGCAGCGAGGGCACGCCCAGGCCGTCGATGGCGGCCCGGTCGATGGCCCGCATCTCGGCGGCGCCCACCAGCCTCATGCGACCTCCCGGGTCGGAGCCCGTGAAGGAGTCCCCGGACCGGGCCGGGCGGGACGCGCTCCACGGGCGCTCACGCGCCGCCCCCGCTCATGCCCTCCAGCACCACCGTGGCCGCGGCGATGCCGCCGTCGTGGGTGAGCGTGAGGTGCACCCGGCTGACGCCGCGCACCTCGGCGGCCTGGCCGGCCGCGCCGCGGAGCGAGAGCACCGGCGCCGAGCCCTGCGGCCGGTTCACCTCGAAGTCCTGCCAGCGGGCGCCGGGCACCACCGCCAGCGCCTTGTAGCCGGCCTCCTTGGCGGCGAAGCGCGCCGCGTAGGCGGCGGCCCGGTCGCGGCGGGGATCGCAGGCGGCGCGCTCGGCCGGGGTGAAGACCCGCGCCAGGAAGCGCTCGGCCAGGCCCGGCGGGCCGTCGAGGATGCGGGCGATGCGCCCGATCTCGACCATGTCCATGCCGAGCCCCAGGATCACGGGCGGGCCTGGCGCAGCAGCGCCTTCATCTCGCGGACCGCCCGCTCCATGCCGACGACCAGGGCGTGGGCCACGATGGCGTGGCCGATGTTGAGCTCCTCGATCTCGCCGATGGCCGCCACCGGCAGCACGTTCTGGTAGTTGAGCCCGTGGCCGGCCGCCACCTTGAGCCCCAGCTTGGCGGCCGCCTTGCACGCGTCGAGGATCCGGTTGAGCTCGCGCCGCCGGTCCGCCGCCAGCCGGGCGTCGCAGTAGCGGCCGGTGTGCAGCTCCACCGCGTGGGCCTCGGCCCGGTGGGCCGCCTTGACCTGGTCCAGGTCCGCGTCGATGAAGAGCGAGACCTCGATCTCGGCGTCGTGCAGCGTCCTGACCGCCTTGCGCACGGCCTCGCGGCCGCTCACCACGTCGAGCCCGCCCTCGGTGGTCAGCTCCTCGCGCCGCTCCGGCACCAGCGTGACCATGTCCGGCTTCACCTCGTAGGCGATGCGCAGCATCTCCTGCGCCACCGCCATCTCCAGGTTGAGCCGGGTGGTGACCGTCTTGCGCAGCACCTGGAGGTCGCGGTCCTGGATGTGCCGCCGGTCCTCGCGGAGGTGGATGGTGATCTGGTCGGCGCCGGCCAGCTCGGCCATGATCGCCGCGGCCACCGGGTCCGGGTAGGCGGCGCGGCGCACCTGGCGAAGCGTGGCCACGTGATCGACGTTGACTCCGAGGCGAGCGGACATGTCGCCAGTCTACCCGATCGCCTTGCGGATCTCGGCGGCGATGGCCTCGGCGTGCGCCTTCACCCGGCGCGCGTCCGGCCCCTCCACCAGCACGCGCAGCTTGTTCTCGGTGCCGGAGGCACGCACCAGCACCCGCCCCTCCGCCCCCAGCGCCTTCTCCACCGCGGCGATGGCCCGGCCCACCGCGGGCAGCTCGCCGAGTGGCCGCTTCTCCCGCACCGGCACGTTGACCAGGGTCTGCGGCACGGGCTCGAAGCAGGTGGCCAGCTCGGAGAGCGGCCGCCCCTCGCGCACCATGACCGCCAGCACGTTGAGGGCCGCCGCCACCCCGTCGCCGGTGGTGACGTGGTCCAGGAAGATGAGGTGCCCCGACTGCTCGCCGCCGAAGTTGAAGCCGCGGGTGCGCATGGCGTCCACCACGGCGCGGTCGCCCACCGCGGTGCGCACCACCTTGCCGCCCGCCGACGCCAGGGCCCGCTCCAGCCCCAGGTTGGACATGACGGTGGCCACCACCGTCTTCCTGGCCAGCTCGCCGCGAGCCAGCAGGGCGCGCCCCACCAGCGCCATGATGGCGTCGCCGTCCACGATGCGGCCGCGCTCGTCGGCCAGGATGACCCGGTCGGCGTCGCCGTCGAGCGCCATGCCGAGCTGGGCGCCGTGCCGCTTGATGGCCTTGGCCATGCCCTCCGGGTGGACCGCGCCGCAGCCGCGGTTGATGTTCTTGCCGTCCGGCTTCACGTTGAGCGCCACCACCTTGGCGCCCAGCTCCTCCAGCACCGCCGGGGCCACGTGGTAGGCGGCGCCGTGGCCGCAGTCCACCACCACGGTGATCCCGTCCAGCGTCAGCTCCCTGGGGAAGAGCGACTTCAGGAAGACCACGTAGCGGCCGATGGCGTCGTCCACTCGCTTGGCCTTGCCGATGCGCGTGGCGGTGGGGCGCAGGGCGTGGAACTCCCTGGCCCCGGCGCCGCTGCCCGCGCCGTCCAGCACCAATCGCTCGATGTGGAGCTCGGTCTCGTCCGGCAGCTTGAAGCCGTCGCGGGCGAAGAACTTGATGCCATTGTCCTGGTACGGGTTGTGGCTGGCGCTGATGACCACCCCGGCGTCGGCGCGCATGGAGTGGGTCAGGAAGGCGATGCCGGGCGTGGGCAGGGGGCCGCTCAGCATGACGTCCACGCCCATGGAGCAGATGCCGGAGGCGATGGCCTGCTCCAGCATGTAGCCGGAGAGGCGGGTGTCCTTGCCGATGACGATGCGGTGGCGGTGCGGCCCGGCCCGCATGACGTAGGCCAGCGCGCGCCCCAGCAGGAGCGCCATCTCGGCGGTCATGGGGTGCACGTTGGCCACACCGCGCACGCCGTCGGTGCCGAAGAGGCGGCGCGGGGAGGCA
>JANNKC010000334.1:0-7390 GCA_031396105.1 Anaeromyxobacter sp. | reverse complement strand
CCCCCGGAGGGCCCGCGCCTTGGCCGCCGCGGACGAGCGGCGGACCAGCTCGAGCCCCTCCACCAAGGTCCCGGTGATCCCCTTGCCGGAGGCACGCCGGGCCCGCTCCAGCAGCTCGACGGGGAGGTTGGCCGTCACGCGACGGGTCGGGGTGCGTCCGCGGGGCTTCATGAGCTCATTCATACCGCCGTATGAATGCACGGGCAATGCCAGGCGGCGACGCCCGCAGGCTGGTCACCCGCCCGCGCCCGGCGGCTCACGCGGCTCCCCTCCCGCCCCGGAGTCATGCGCGCGCGGCGGCCGCCCGCCATGATCCCGGCTCCCCAGCGCCGCCGGAGGGCCGCCATGGAATCCGCCATCCTCGCCAAACACCTCGAGCAGCACCTGCGCGTCGCCACCTTCCCGGTCGGCATCCTCCCCCTCGCGCCGGGTCAGCCCATCCCGCCGAAGGCCAAGCGCCCGCAGAAGGACCTCCACGTGCAGGTGGCCATCTGCCAGGCCATCAGCTTCGCGCGCCGCCACGGCTGGACGCTGGCGTTCGGCGCCGAGGACCTCTCATGCCCCATCGCCAAGGCGGCCTTCGGCTTCGCCGACCGGATCGACTACTACGCCAAGGGCTCGCTGGCCGAGGGCATGTACGCCTCCTGCGCCGAGGCCGGCAAGGCCTTCGAGGACGCCCTGCCCCGCTTCGGCCGCGGCGAGGTGGCGGCCATCGTGGCCGGTCCACTCAGCCGAATCAGCTACGAGCCGGAGACGGTGGTGGTCTACGGCAACTCGGCCCAGGTGCTGCGCCTCGTCAACGCCGCCCTCTTCGAGAAGGGCGGCAGCTTCAAGACCGAGTTCACCGGCCGTGGCGACTGCGCCGACATCATCATCCGCACCCGGCAGTCGAGGGAGCCGCAGCTCATCCTGCCCTGCTACGGCGACCGGATCTTCGGCCTGGCGGCCGACGACGAGATGGCCTTCACCTTCCCGTTCGCGCAGGCGGAGCGGATCGTGAAGGGGCTGGAAGGCACCCACGCGGGTGGCATCCGCTACCCCATCCCGCACTACCAGCGCTTCACGGCCGAGTATCCGGCCAGCTATCAGGAGCTGGAGCGGCGCTGGAAGGAGGGGGGCGAGTAGGACGTGGCGGTCTCACCGTGGGCATCTTCCTGCCGGTGCCGAGCCGGCCTCAGCGCCCCGTCAGCTCCGAGCCGGACACCCAGGCGGCCGCCCCGAAGCCGCCCACGTACCGGGCCTCCACCGGCACGAGCGAGCCGTGGGGGAAGCCGGCCGGCTCGAGGCCGTTCGTCGAGAGGAGGCCGTGCTTCGCCTCCCGCACCAGCGCACGCACCGCCTCGGCCCGCTCAGAACGTGTTGCCATCCGTCAGCCCTCCTCGCGGCGCCTGTCCCATGCCGAGACATGAAGACCCGGCGACGCGCCGGCCGGGCCGTTGATTCCAGGGTTCACACGCCCGGCCCCGGCACCGGCCGCCCGGCCGCCGCGATGACCGTCACCGTGGAGCCGGCGCCGAGCGCGATCCCGTCGCCCTTCGGCTCGGCGCCCTCGAGCCGCACCACGTCCCCGCGCAGCAGCTCCTCGAAGCGCCGGTTGCCGTCGCCCACGTGCTTCTCCTGGAGCGCCAGCCCCATGCGCCCCTCCGGCCCGCAGCCCATGTAGCGGAGCCGCCCCTTGCCGGCCAGCGGCTCGGAGACGATGCGGAAGACTCGCCCGGGCGGCGCTTCGGCCCAGCCTTCGCCCGGCGGCGCCAGGACCAGGTAGCTCATCTTGACCGCCTCCTTGCGCAGGCCCGCCGCCTTGCCGATCTGCGCCACCAGCGGCGGCGGCTCGATGGGGCGCTCGGCGTGGCACCAGTCGCTGGGCTTCAGCAGCGCCGGGCAGGCGCCGCGGAAGAGGCAGGGCGCGCGCACCGCCGCGCCGCGGGCCACCATGAGGTCGCGCACCTCGAGGAGCGCCCGCGAGGTGTCGCGCAGCGCCGGCTCGATGACCACCAGGGAGCCGCCGGGCGCCAGCAGCCCGCGCGCCTGCTCCAGGAGCGCGGCCCGCTTCTCGGCCTGCCCCTCCCCCTTCCAGAGCTCGTTGAGCACATGGCCCATGAGGATGGTGTCGGGCGGCACTCCGGCGCCGACGAGGTCGGCCAGCGGCGTGGCGTGCGCCGGGTTCCACTCGCGCGTGGAGAGCGGCGCGCCGGCCAGTCGCGACAGCTCGCGCGCCGCGGCGAGCGCCTGCCTGGCCCGGTCGCCGGCGGTGACCGCCGTGGCGCCGGCGTCGAGCGCGGCGAAGGCGAGCGGCCCGGGGCCGCTGCCGAGGTCGAGCACGGTGTGCGGCCGCCGCGGCAGCTCCGAGAGGACGCCGCGGGCCTGCAGGTAGGAGATGGGCCAGTAGAAGAGCAGGTAGGCGCCCAGCAGCCGCTCGTCGTCGAGGTAGCGCGCTCCGGCCAGCTCCCGCTGGCGGGTCAGGCCGGTGGAGAGGCGGGTCACCGCGGCGGCCACCTCTCGGAGCTCGTCCGGCAGCAGCGCGTCCGGCGGGGGCCGGGGGCCGGCACGGCGCGCGCCGCGGCGGGCCGCGCGCCAGACGGTGAGCAGGCGCGGGATCCAGGCGGCCAGGTCCGAGGCGGGGGTGCGCACGGAGAGGTTGTAGCACCGGCCGGCGGCCGCCCTACCGCTCCAGCGCGTACCGCAGCTCGTCCGCCGCCATGAGCCGCTGCCGCCGGATGAGCTCGCGGGCCGCCTCGAGCTGGTCCGCCAGCCCCCACAGGAGCACGCCCTTCACCCGGCCGTGCTCCAGGTAGTAGACGGCGCCCTCCTGGTACGGGCGCTGCCAGGCCGCCACCATCTCCATGCGCGCGTCGAGCTTGCCCACCGCCTCGTAGCGGAGGCCGAAGAAGGAGGCTCCCCAGCTCGGCAGGTGGCTCCAGCGCCCCGGCGCTCCCGCCATGGATCGGCCCGCCTCGCGCCCCATGGACAGCGCGTTGTCGGCGTGCTCCAGCCGGATCCGCTCGCCCAGCGCCGGCGACCAGACGCGGGCCACGTCGCCGGCGGCCCAGACGTCCGCGGCGCTGGTGCGCATCGCCTCGTCCACCTCGATGCCGTCCGCCACCGCCAGCCCGGCCGACTCGGCCAGGGCGGTCTGCGGGAGGTTGCCGAGGCCGGCCACCACCACCTCCGCCAGCACCTCGGCGCCGCCGTTGGTGCGCACCAGCACCCGGTCGCCGAAGGCCTCCACGCGGACCACCGCGTGGCCGCGCAGCAGCCGCACGCCGTGCTCCTCGAAGGCGCGGGTCACGTGGCCCGAGAGCTCGGCGGGCCAGAGGCGCGCTCCGATGCCCGACTCCGGGAAGACCATGGTGACGTCGCGACCCTCGCCGGCCAGCGAGGCCGCGATCTCGGTGCCCACGTAGCCGCCCCCCACCACCACCACGCAGTGGCCGGCGTGGCCGCGCAGCCGGTCGTAGTCGTCGATGGTGCGCAGGTGGATGACCCGGTCGCCGCCGATGGCCAGCCGGCGCGGCGCGCCGCCGGTGGCGAGCAGCAGGCGCTCGTAGCGGTACCGCTCGCCGAAGTCGTCCTCCACGGTGTGGCCCTTCACGTCGAGCGCCACGGCCCGGCGCCCGGCGTGGTGCACCAGTCCCTGAAGCGCCGGCAGGAAGACCTGGCGCCGCTCGACCCCGGACCAGAGCGCGCCGGAGAGCGACGGGCGCGCGTAGGGCGGCCTGGTCTCCTCGCCGATCATGCCGAGCGCGCCCGACGGATCGAGCTCGCGGATGGCGGCCGCGGCCGAGTGGCCCGTCATCCCGCCCCCGACGATCAGGTACCGGTACTCGTGCATGCGCTCCCTGACCCGGCCGGTGCTCCCCAACCGGAGTCCGTGATCTGACCATCGGCGCTCGCGGCGGCACGCCCTTCGGGGATGACGGCCCCTGAGGGGGCCAGCACCCGATGGACCTGGAAGCTCGGGAGGGTCGGGCGCGGCCCGCCGCGGGGGCGTGACGCGCCCCGCCGCCGAGGGGCCGCCGACGGGGGGCGAAGTGTAAACTGGCCCGAATCCCGGGATCGTGGTCTGATTCCGGGCATGTCGAAGACCACGGCGAAGAAGAGCGCCGCGAAGAAGCCCGCTCCCGAGAAGGCCGCCGAGAAGGCGCCAGCCGTTCCTCCGGCGGCCAACGCCCCACTCACCGTGAAGCTCAACGTGACGCCGGGCACCACCATCGTGGTGCTGGGCGCTCCCGCCGGCTACCGGCAGAAGCTGGGGCCGCTCCCGGAGGGCGCGCGGCTCGTCAACGTGGTGCCGGCCGAGGCGGCCTTCGTGCACCTCTTCGCGCGTGACGGCGCGGCGCTCTCGTCGCGCCTCCGCGAGGTGTCGCCCAGGCTCACCGACGACGCGGTGGTCTGGGTCAGCTATCCCAAGGCCGACTCGGGCGCCGGCTCCGACCTCTCGCGCGAGAAGATCCGCGCGCTGGCCGGCCCCTTCGGCCTCGAGCCGAGCGGCTCGGTCACGCTGGACAGCATCTGGGCGGCGCTGCGCTTCAAGCGCGTCGCCAGGTGACGCCGGCCGGCCGCCCGGCCGGTCGTCCCGAGCGGAGGGCCCGCCGGGCGGGCCCGGGGTCGAGGGGCGCTACTCCGGCAGCGGCAGCTCCAGCGTCAGCCCGTCGGCGGCCACCTCCACCCGCGCGAACTCCTGCCGCGCCTGCTCGAGCAGCGGGGCCGGGTCGCGGTCGTAGCGCGTGGACAGGTGGGTGAGCACGAGCTTCCCCACGCCCGCCTCCCGCGCCACCCGCGCCGCCTCGCGCGCCGTGGCGTGCATGGTCTCGACGGCGCGCGCCGCCTCGGCGTCGCCGAAGGTCGAGTCATGCACCAGGAGGTCCGCCCCGCGGGCCGCCTCCACGGTGGCGGCGCAGGGGCGGGTGTCGCCGCTGACCACCACGGTGCGCCCGCGCCGCGGGGCCTCCAGCACGTCGGCTGGCGCGACCACCCGGCCACCCACCAGCGTGACGGGCCGGCCGCGCTGCAGCTCGCCGTAGGCCGGCCCGTAGGGCACGCCCAGGGCCGCCGCCTTCTCGGGGTGGAAGCGCCCGGGGCGCGCGTCCTCCACCAGCGCCCAGCCGCAGGAGGCGATCTTGTGCTGGGTGGCGAAGGGCACCAGCGAGCAGCCGTCGCGCCGCACCGCCTCGCCGGGCCGGACCTCGTGGATGCGCACCTCGAAGGCCAGCCTCTCGGTGCCGGTGAAGAGCATCACCTCCAGGAGCTTCCTGGCCGGCTTCGGGCCGTACACGTCGATGGGCTCGGCCCGCCCCTGCATGGAGAGGGTGCGCAGGAAACCGATGGCGCCCAGGTAGTGGTCGGCGTGGAAATGGGTGAAGCAGATGGCGGCCACGTCGAAGCCGGTGCCATAGCGGATCATCTGCCGCTGCGTCCCCTCCCCGCAGTCCACCAGGAAGAGCTCCCGCTCCCGCCGCACCGCCAGGCCGGTCAGGTTGCGCCCGATGGTGGGCTGGGCCGCCGAGGTGCCGAGGAAGGTGAGCCGGAGCATGGCGCCGGCCCAATCTAGACGACCGGGCACGAATCGGAAACGCCCCGGTCGCCCCGGGCGCGCCGGCGAGCCGACGTCGAGGGGCCGGCGGGTCCGCCGCTACGGCGTGGCCGTGGGGGTGGCCAGTCCGTGGGCCGCCGGCACGCCCAGCGCGCCCTTGGTGTGGCACTGGGCGCACGCCTCCACGCCGTCCACCGTGTAGCGCGCCGCGTGGTCGTAGGCGAAGACGGTGCCGTGGCAGGAGACGCAGGTGGCGGTGATGGGGAGGAGCGTGCCGTCGCTCGCACCGTGGGTGGCGCTGGCGGAGTGCCTGATGGAGGCCGTCTCGTTGGCGGTGGTGGGCGCCGCGTTGGCGGGCTGGCCGTCGAGCAGCCAGGTGCTCCCCTCGTGGCAGAGCGTGCAGTCGGCCAGGCGGTTGGGGAAGCGAATGTCGTCGAGGAAGACGCCGGAGATGACGTGCGGCGCGCCCACCTCGATGCGGGCCGTCCCCTGCCCCTCGCCGGTGTGGATGCGGTGGACCATCACCTTGAAGTGGATGGAGCGCTCCTCGATGTTGTCGTAGGTGCCGAACTTGGTGTCGGAGTAGACGGTCCCCAGGTTGACGTTGCCGTCCGGGCCCTTGGAGCGGCGGGACCAGTCGGTGGCGTCCGGCGTGTGGCACAGCACGCAGTACTCCGGGTTGTGGCGCAGGTTGCCGTGGAGCGAGATCTCCAGGTGGCAGGAGCGGCAGTTCTGGCGCTCGATGGGGTTGCGGCGCGGCGCGGGCGCACCGCCCGGCCAGGAGCCGAACGCCGTGTCCACGTAGTAGACCGGGTTGTCGGCGTACTCGGTGACCGACTCCCCGGTGTAGGGCCAGCGGAAGGTGTCGCTGGCCGTGTCGTAGAGCCCCACGGCGGAGGCGCGACGCACCTCCATCCCCAGCCCCCAGGTCCCGGCCGCGGCGTCAGGCAGCGCGGTGGTGAAGGTGTGGCTGAAGTCGCCGGTGATCGGGTCGGCCAGCGTGGTGGCGAGCGGCACCGACTGCGAGAGCGGCGCGTTGCCGGTGAGGTAGTCGAGGCTGGGACCCGCCACCACGATGGAGACGCGGGCCAGGGCGCGCGGCACCGGGCTCGGCAGCGGGTTGAGCCCCGTGGCCACCTCGGTCGCCGGCACGGGGGCGGCCAGCGAGGTGATGACCCCCACCCGATCGGAGATGCGGAAGGTGACGGTGGGCTTCTGGCCGGGCAGGAAGTCGCGCACGCCCGTCACCACCACCACGAGCTGGTTGTAGTGGGGGCTGAGGAGCGGCGGCAGGTGCGCGGCGGCGTGGGGCACGATCACCGTGGGCCGCGCCGGCGGCGCGGGCACGTGGCACCCGGCGCACCTGGTGTCGTCGGCCTGCGGCCCGCCCGGGTGGGAGAAGTGGACCAGGTCGGTGATGGGCGTCGAGCCGTACCAGACGTCCGGGTGGCAGCCCTGGCAGGTGCGGCGGGAGATGGCGCTCACCACCTCGCCCTCCTGCGGGGCGCCCCGGTGGCAGGCATCGCAGTCGCGCAGGTCGCGGGGGTAGCCGATCCCCTCGGCCAGCACCTTGGCCGGCTGGAAGTTGTCGGTGCGCGACACCACCCGGCCCACCAGGAAGTCGGTGGCGCGGAAGCCCACGATGGAGTACCGGGTGCCCGGCGCGGCGGCGTTGCGGCCGGTGAGGAAGGGCAGCGGCAGCGCCGTGGCCGAGGGGAGCGGCGGCGCCGGCGCGATGCTGGAGGAGAGGTAGAGGGTGGGCAGGGTCTTGCCGCGGTGGATGCGGTGGACCATGCGTCCGAAGTCGAGCGGGTTGGGATCGGTGTAGCGGGTGGCGCTGCCCGGCGCCCCCTGCAG
>JANNKC010000321.1:0-22584 GCA_031396105.1 Anaeromyxobacter sp. | reverse complement strand
TACGAGCCGGTCTGGGCCATCGGCACCGGCAAGACCGCCAGCACGGCGCAGGCCCAGGAGGTCCACGCCGCCATCCGCGCCATCCTCCGCGAGCTCGGCGGGGCGGTGGCCGACTCCATCCGCATCCAGTACGGCGGCTCGGTGAAGCCCGAGAACGCCGCAGAGCTGCTCAACCAGCCCGACGTCGACGGCGCGCTCGTCGGCGGGGCCAGCCTCAAGGCGAAGGACTTCATCGCCATCGTGAAAGGTGCACTCCGTTGATCACCCTCATCACCGTCATCCACGTCTTCGTCTGCGTCTTCCTCATCCTCGTCATCCTGCTGCAGGCCGGTAAGGGCGGCGGCATGGGCTCGGCCCTCGGCGGCGGCGGCTCCCAGACCGTCTTCGGCGGGCGCGGCGCGCAGACCTTCCTCGGCAAGGTGACCAGCGTGAGCGCGGCCATCTTCATGCTCACGTCGCTCACCCTGGCCTACAACTCGTCCCATTCGCAGTCGGTCATCGACCAGGTGGAGGCGCCGGTCCCGCTGGTCCCCGCCGCGCCAGGGTCGCCGCTGGCGCCGCCGGTCCCGGCGGGCGCGCCCGCGCCGGCCCCGCTCCCCGCCTCCGGCCCGATCTCGGCGCCGGCCCCGGCGAGCGCTCCGGCCCCCGCGCCGCAGACGTAGGCGCGGCGCGGCGAGGCGCGGAGCGGTCCGCGCCAAGAGAAAGGGCTCCAGCCGTGAGGCTGGAGCCCTTCGTCATCGAGGAGTGCCCAGGGCGAGATTCGAACTCGCACGCCTTACGGCGCCACCCCCTCAAGATGGTGTGTCTACCAGTTCCACCACCTGGGCGTTTTGCGGGGTCGGTATGTAGCAGAGGGGCGGGTCGGCTGCAAGCACGGGCGCGCGCCCGGTCCGCGGAATGGCGGTGCCCCGGCCCGGCGGTAGTATCCACCGATGGCCGTCCCGCCCCAGCGCGCGCCCCGTGTCGCCGCCGAGCTCGAGGTCCGGCTGGCGTCGGGCCAGCCCGTGGCGCTCGCCGAGCGCACCACCCTCGACCTCTCCCGCGGCGGCGTCTTCGTCCGCACGCTGGAGCCGCTCCCGCCGGGTACCCGGCTCAGCCTGGAGCTCGCCCTGACCGGCGGGTACGGCACGGTGCTCGCCGCGGGCGAGGTGGTCTGGACCACGCCCCCCTCCGCGCCGGGCGAGTCCTTCCGCGCCCCGGGCATGGGCGTCCGCTTCCTCGACCTCGATCCCGCCAGCCAGGCGCTCCTCGATCGGTACGTGGGGCGGCTGGGCGGCGGCCCGGACGCGGAGGGGCCGCCGCGCCCCCCCGGCGAGGAGGTCCAGGGCGAGGAGGTCCTCCTCGAGTTCGACGACGAGGCGCCCGCGCCTGCCACGTCTCCCGGACCGGCCCTCATGCCGGTGCCGGTCGCCAAGGTGGCGACCCAGCCCGCGGCCTCGGCGGCGCGCGGCCCGCAGGCGCCGGCCGTCATCCGCCCCTCCTCGACCCGCATGGTGGGCATCGACCTCGGCACCACCAACTCGTGCGTGGCGGTGGCGCGCAACGGCCGGGCCCAGGTGCTGGCCTCCCGGCTCGGCTACCGGACCATCCCCTCGGTGGTGGCCTTCGATCCGCAGGGGCGTCTCCTGGTGGGCCACCCCGCCAAGGCCCAGATGGTGGTCAACCCGCGCCACACCGTGTACGGCTCGAAGCGGCTGGTGGGCCGTCCCTTCAAGAGCCCGACCGTGCAGGCCTGCCGCGACCGCTTCCACTACGAGATCGTGGAGGGGGTGGGCGGGACGGCGGCGGTGCGCTTCGCCGGGCGGGAGTTCTCGCTGCAGCAGATCGCGGCGCTCATCCTCACCGAGATTCGCGACACCGCCAGCCACGCGCTCGGCGAGCTGGTGGAGCGGGCGGTGGTCACCGTGCCGGCGTACTACAACGACCACCAGCGCAATGCGGTGCGCGAGGCCGGGCTGCTGGCCGGGCTGGCCATCGAGCGGATCGTCAACGAGCCGACCGCCGCGGCGCTGGCCTTCGGCTACGGCAAGGGGCTGAGCGAGCGGGTGCTGGTCTACGACCTGGGCGGCGGCACCTTCGACGCCTCGGTGCTGGAGATCGAGGGGGACGTCTACGAGGTGGTCTCCACCGGCGGCGACACCTTCCTGGGCGGCGTGGACTTCGACGCGCAGCTGCTGGACCACCTGGCCTGGGCCTTCATGGAGCAGCACGGCGTGGGGCTCCCGGAGGACCGGGTGGCCTGGCAGCGGCTCCGCGACGCCGCCGAGGAGGTCAAGGTGGCCCTCTCGGAGCGCGAGCGCGCCGTGGTCCGCGTGCCCTTCCTGGCCCGCTCCGCCGCCGGCGGGGAGCTCGGGCTCGAGGTGGAGGTGACCCGGGCCGAGCTGGAGGCGCTGACCGGGCGGCTGGTGGCGCGGAGCATGGACGTCTGCATGGAGGTGCTGACGGCCCGCGGCCTCACCCCCGCCGACCTGCAGGAGGTGCTGCTGGTGGGCGGGCAGAGCCGCATGCCGCTGGTCTGGAGCCAGGTGCGCCAGCGCTTCGGGCGCGAGCCCTCGCGCGGCGTCCACCCCGACGAGGCGGTGGCCATCGGCGCGGCGCTGCTGGCGGACTCGGCCGGGCGCATCGACTCGGTGGTGCTCATCGACGCGCTGGCCATCGGCATCGGGGTGGGGCTGCCCGGCGGGCGCCTGGTGCCGGTGCTGCCTCGAAACACCCGGCTGCCGGCCCGCAAGGCCTATGAGCTCACCACCACGCACGATGGGCAGGCCGAGCTCGAGCTGCAGGTCTTCCAGGGCGACGCCCCGCGCGTCGCCGAGTGCGAGTTCCTGGGCACGGTCAAGGTGTCCGGCCTGCCGCCGGGCCCCAAGGGCGCGGTGCGGGTGGCGGTGGAGTTCGCGCTGGGCCCGGAGGGGATCCTCTCGGTGACCGCCCGCAACCAGGCCACCGGCCAGGTCACGGCGGCCGAGCTGGCCACCCGCGATACGGCCGAGGCCGCCCGCGCCACGCTGGGACTCTCCGAGCCGGCCACGGCGCCCAAGGGGGCGCGCCCCATCGAGCCGACGGCGCGCGCCGGCAAGCCCGGCCTCCTCCAGCGGCTCTTCGGGAAGAGGCCATGAAGCGGCCGCTGGTGGTCTTCCTCTCCGGCGCGGGCTGGGAGGCGCGTTACCAGGCCGTCATGCTGGGCGTCACCGCCGCGGCGCTGGGCGACGCCGTGACGCTGGTCGTCTCCTTCGAGCCGCTGCTGGCCCTGGTGGCCGGCCGCTTCGACGAGGGGGCGCCGGCCACGGCCGAGGCGGCCCGCGTGCCGCCGCTCTCCCTGACCCTGGCGGAGGCCCGGCGCGACCTCGGCCTCCGCGTGGTGGCCTGCGAGACGGCGGTGCGGCTGGCCGGCCTGGAGCCGGAGGCGGCCCGCGCCGCCCTCGACGGGCTCGAGCCGCTGCCGACCCTGTGGCGCCTGGCCCAGACCGGCCGCAGCCTGGCCTTCTAGCGAGGCGCCGCGCCTTGCCGGGGTGGCGGGCGCGGGCTATACGCCCTGGCACCTCATGGACCTCGCGCAGAAGAGCGCCCTCGTCATCGGCGCCGGCGGCCTCGGCGGCCCTTCGCTCCTCGTCCTCGCCGCGGGCGGCGTGGGGCGGCTGGTGCTGGTCGATGACGACGCGGTCGAGAGCTCCAACTTGAACCGGCAGCCGCTCTTCACCGAGCGGGTGCTGGGGCAGCGCAAGGCCGCCGCCGCCGCGGCCAGGCTCACGGCGCTCCACCCCGGCCTCGTGGTGGAGGCGCTGGACCGCCGCTTCGACGCCGCCGGCGCCGAGGCGCTGGTGCGCTCGGTGGACGTGGTGGTGGACGGCTCGGACAACTTCGCCACCAAGTTCCTGGCCAGCGACGCCGCCACCCGCTGCGGCAAGACGTTGGTCCACGGCGGCGTGCTCCGCACCACCGCCCAGCTGCTCACCGTGGTGCCCGGGGTGTCCGGCTGCCTGCGCTGCCTCTTCGAGGCCCCGCCGCCGCCCGGCCAGGTGCCGTCCTGCGCCGAGGCCGGCATCGTGGGGGCGCTGGCGGGCCACGCCGGCGCGCTCATGGGCGCCGAGGCGCTGCGCCTGCTCCAGGGGGAGCGGGGCGCCTACGCCGGCCGGCTGCTGGTCTTCGAGGCGCGCTCCGGCCGCTCCCGGCTGGTGCTGGTGCGCCGCCGCACCGGCTGCCCGGCCTGCGCCGGCACGCAGCCCTTCGCCGACGCCGAGCCGACCGCCTGCGCCACGGCGTCCGCGCCGGGAGCGGCTCCGCCGGCCGGGGGCACCGCGTGACGCCGGTCACCACTCTCGACGTGCGCGACGTGGCGTGCCCGCTCACCTGGGTGAAGACCAAGGTGGCGCTCGATCGGCTCGCCGTGGGTGATCTGCTGGAGGTCTGGCTCCGCGCCGGGGAGCCGGTCGAGAGCGTGCCCCGCTCCGCCGAGGAGGACGGCCACCGGCTGGTGGCGCTGGAGCCGCTGGCGGGCGGCCCGGACCAGGCCTACCGCCTGCTGCTGCAGAAGGGCACGCCGCCGCCGGCGCTGCCGTAGGGGAGTGAGGCCCATGCCCGTCACCGTCCGCATCCCCGCGCCGCTCAGGAGCCTCACCGGCCACCGGAGCGAGGTGTCGGCCAGCGGCGCCACGGTGCGCCAGGTGCTGGAGGGGCTGGCGCTCGCCCACCCGGGCCTGCGCGAGCGGCTGCTGGACGGGGCTGGCGCGCCGCGTCGCCACCTCGGCCTCTTCCTCAACGACGAGCACCTCCTGGGGCCCGCGGGCCTGGAGGCGCCCGTGAAGGACGGGGACCAGCTCACCCTGGTGCCCGCCATCGCCGGCGGCGCCCCGGAGCTCGACGAGGAGCGCATCGCGCGGTGGGCTCGGCAGCTCCTGGTGCCGGGCTTCGGCGCCGGTGGCCAGGAACGGCTCATGGCCTCGCGGGTGCGCGTGGTCGGGGCCGACGCCGTGGCCGCGCCGGCGCTCGTCTACCTGGCGCAGGCCGGTGTCGGAACGCTCTGGATCGACGACCCGGAGCTGGCCGGACCGGCCGACATGGGCGGCTGGCTGCTCGGGCCGGAGGCCGCCGGCCAGCCGCGCGCCGCGGCCGCCGTCGCCGCGCTCGCGCCCTTCTCCCGCTTCGTCTCGGTCGAACCCTATCCAGTCGGCGGCGTCCCCACCGCCACGCTGGTGGTGGCCAGCTCGTCGGCCCAGGCCCTCGGCGCGGCCGAGGCGGCGCGGCGCGCTCGCATTCCGCACGTGGTGCTGGAGGCCGACGGCGATGGGGGCTCCGTGGTCTCCGTCCCGGTCGGCGCCCCGTGCTACGCCTGCGCCCGTCTCGCCACGGGCTCGGGCCGGCCCCCGGCGCCCGGGGCCGCGGCGCTGGCCGCGCTCGCCGCGCAGGAGCTCCTGCTCCTCATCGCCGACCCGGCCGCCATCGCCGGGCGGCGCCTCGAGCTGATCCGCGGCGTCTCGAGCGTCCGTCCGTCGGCCCGCTTGCCGGGCTGCGCCTGCCACCCGCCGGCGGCCCCCGGCGCGGAGCCCACGACCGTTGACGCCGAGGGCTGAGGATCCGCTCGTGGCGGCCGCGCCATGGCTCGCGGCGATGGCCGAGGCCGACCCGGACCAGGAGGCCTGCGGTCTCGTGGTGGATGGGCCTGCGGGGGGCGAGGTCGAGCCCTGGCCGCTGCCGAACCGGGCGGCCGACCCCCGGCGCGCCTACCTGCTGGGGCCGCCGGAGCTCCTCGCGGCCCTGCGTCGGCTCGACGCCGAGGGGAGGGTGCTCCTGGCCGTCTACCACTCCCACCTGGCCGGCGGCGCCGAGCTGAGCCAGCAGGACCTCGCCAGCGCCCTGGTTGACGGGACCCCCCTCCTGGGGGGCGTCGCCCAGGTCGTGGTGGCCCTGGAGCACGGGCACGCGGTGCTGGTCCGGGCGCACCGCTGGCGCGGTGCCCGATACGTCGGGGGTGACCTCTGGACGCCCGTGTCGTGACCGGCCCGGGGCGGCCGTTCCTCTAAGCCGCCGCGAACACGCCGAAAAGCGTGGACCCTGCGCGTGCGTCGAATTGGCAAGACCTCTCCGGGCGAGTATACTTTCCGTTCACCCGCGCGCGAGGTCGGCATGGAATTGCAGCAGAGCCCTGGTTTCGTCATCTGGCTCACCGGCATGAAGAAGGCCGGAAAGACCACCCTCGCGACCCAGCTGGCCCAGCGGCTGGCCCTGGCGGGACGCCCCACCCAGCTCCTCGACGAGGACGGCGAGGCCAAGTTCTTGCTCCAGGGGCTCGGCGGCAGCAAGGACGATCACGCCGCGGTGGTGAAGCGCTTCGGCTTCGTGGCCCGCGCCATCGCCAGGTCCGGCGGCGTGGCCGTCTGCGCCGCGCTCTCCCCGTACCGGGACGCCCGCGAGGCGCTGCGCAAGGACGTCCGCCGCTTCGTGGAGCTGTTCATCGACGCGCCCATGGAGACGCTGCTGCAGCGCGACGGCAAGGAGGCGCTCTACCGTCGGGCCCTCGCCAGCGAGATCCAGGGCGTGGCGGGCGTCGACCTGCCCTACGAGCCGCCGGCCCACGCCGAGCTCGTGGTGCACACCGAGCAGGAGCCGGTGGAGGCCTGCCTGACCCGCATCTTCCAGGTGCTGGTGGACGGAAAGTACGTCGGCCCGACCGAGTTCGGCCACCTCACCGGCGGCCTCAAGCCGAAGCGCCGGTCGGCCAAGGCGGCGAAGCCGGGCAAGGCCGTGGCGCCTCCCAAGGTGATCAAGGCGGCCAGGGCGGCCAGGTCCAGGCCGGCCAGGGTGGTGGCGCGCGCCAAGCCGGCCGCCGTGGCCCGCAAGGCGCCCAAGAAGGCCGCGGCCCGCACCGCCCGACGCTGAGCCGGCCCGGTCGGTCCAGCGCATGGCGCCTGGCCGACTCCGCCCCGGACGCCAGCCTGGCTGGCGCCCGACGAGCCCGCGGGACTATAAGCCCGACGTGATGGACAGCACCCTCGCCGACCTGAGGCGGGCCTCCGAGCCCAGGCTCGCGGCGCTGCGCCAGGCGCTGCGCGGGTGCGGCAGCGCGCTGGTGGCCTTCTCCGGCGGTGTGGACTCCACCTTCCTGCTCGCGGTGGCGCGGCAGGTGCTGGGCGACCGGGTCGTCGCGCTCACGGCCCTCTCACCCAGCGTGCCGGAGGCCGAGCGCGTCGAGGCGCGCGCGCTGGCCAACCGGCTCGGCGCGCGCCACCTCGAGGTGGCCAGCCTGGAGGGGGACGACCCGCGCTACGTCGAGAACTCCGACCAGCGCTGCTACTTCTGCAAGCGCGAGCTCTACCGGCTCTGCCGCGAGGCGGCCGCCGCCCAGGGCCTGGCCGCGGTCCTCGACGGCTTCAATGCCGACGACCGTCGCGACCACCGCCCGGGTCACCGCGCCGCCGGGGAGGCCGGCGTCCGCTCGCCCCTCGCCGAGGCTGGCCTCGGCAAGGCCGAGGTGCGCGCCTGGAGCCAGGAGCTCGGGCTCGCCACCTGGGACAAGCCGCAGCTCGCCTGCCTCGCCTCCAGGCTCCCCTACGGCACGCCCGTCACGCCCGAGCGGCTCGCCCAGGTGGAGCGGGCCGAGGACGCGGTGCGGGCGCTCGGCCTGCGCAGCTTCCGCGTTCGCCACCACGGCGAGGTGGGCCGGCTCGAGGTGGCGGAGGAGGAGCTGCCCGCCGCCTTCGCCCGGCGCGTCGAGCTGGCCCGGGCCGTCAAGCTGGCCGGCTTCAAGGCCGCGGCCCTGGACCTCGAGCCATTCCGCTCCGGCCGGCTCAACGAGCTGGCCGGCGTCTCGCTGCCCGTGCTGCCATGACCGCCTCCCTTCGCCTCGCCGCCGCCTCGCTCACCATCGCCCTCCCGCTGGCCGCCGCCGCGCTCGAGCCCCGCTACGATCACCGCGACCAGCGTGGCGCCCTGATCGCGCTCGAGACCTGGCGCGAGTCGGTGGCGGTCACCGGCAAGCCGACGCTCACCGAGACCCGTCCTCGACTCCGGGCGGGCTGGGGCTACGACCTCTCCGGGGAGGGTGACGAGCTGATCCTGGGCGGCTCGGTGCAGCTCGGCGACTGGCGCGACCCGCAGGGGCAGCGCTACCTCCTCGGGCTCGATGCGCGCTATCGCGGCTACTTCGGGACCGAGGAGCTGAAGACCTTCTTCGAGGTCGGGCTCTGGGCCGAGCTGAAGAGCCGGATCGCGGTGGGGCCGTCGGTCGGCATCGGCGTGGGGTATGACCCGAACCGGACCTGGGGGGCCTTCGCCTCCCTCCACTTCGGAACCGCCTTCGGCGACGCACGAATCGCGAGCCTGGGTGGATCCGTGGGCGCTCAGCTCCGCTTCGAATAGGTCAAGCTTCGTGTCCCCCGTAGGGGCTAGAGTTGTCAAGTTCCCGGCATCGGGGCACTTTTTTTTGCCAGGCTGCTATCGGGTGGTAGCGTGTAGGCAAACGTAATCATTTGCCTCCAGGAGCCTACATGACCACCGAGTTCGAGAACAGCCAGAGCCCCACCGCCGACAACCAGACCCGCCTGGAGCCCATGCTGGTCAGGCTTCCACCCGCCTTCGCCGCGGAGCTCCGCAGCCTGGCCAAGAAGACCAGGGTCCGGCAGTCCGACTACCTTCGAGAGGCCGTGGCCGACCTCCTCGCCAAGTACGGTCACCTGCCCATGGCCGACGAGAGCCCCAGCGCTCACTGAAGGGGCCGTCCCGAAGAGGGGGGGGGGCTCAGGTCCAGGTCAGCGTCCCCGGCGGGTAGCTCACGCGTGCCAGCGTGAGCCCCCAGCCGGGGGC
Organism: Anaeromyxobacter sp.; assembly: GCA_031396105.1. Taxonomy (GTDB): domain Bacteria; phylum Myxococcota; class Myxococcia; order Myxococcales; family Anaeromyxobacteraceae; genus JADKCZ01. The sequence continues at coordinate 13,788 of JANNKC010000321.1, read as the reverse complement.
GCGAACGCCGCGGTACCGGGCGCGCCCCTGAAGCAGGTCGCGGAGCTCCGTCGGCGGCGCCAGGCCGAGCCCCGCCGCGACGGCCGTGCCGACCAGGTTCCTCACCATGGCCCGGAGGAAGCCACGCCCCTCCATCACCACGGCAAGGAGAGGCAGCCCTTCCGCCTCCAGCACCTCCGCGCGGGTCACGGTCCGGATGGTCACGCGCTGATCGCCGGGGCGGGCGAAGCCGATGAAGTCATGCTCCCCGACGGCGTGCGACAGCGCCGCCCGCACCAGTCCGGCGTCGAGCCGCGGCGCGGTGAGCCCGGGGAAGGCCCGCTCGTCCGGCAGCGACCAGCACCACGGCGCCACCGTGTCCGGCGGCGGCGCGCCGACCAGGTAGACGTAGCGTCGCCCCAGCGCCGAGGCCCGGGCGTGGAAGTCCCTGGGTGCACGGGCCGCGCCCAGGCAGATGAGCCCTTCGGGCGAGGCCTCGTTGACCGTGCGCCGCAGCGCCGTCAGGTCGAGGTCCTCCCGCGCCACGAAGCTCACGACCTGGTCGAGCGCGCTCACCCCGGCGTCGGTGCGTGCCGCCACCTGCAAGGCCGCCGTGATGCCGGCCCGCTGGAGCGCCGACTCCACCGCCTCCTGCACCGTGGGGAGCCCGGGCTGCCGCTGGAACCCGCGAAAGGCGCGCCCGTCGTAGAGCAGTCGGAGTGCGTAGCGGCGCCGTTCCACGTCATGGTAACTTCACCACGCTTCGAGGGCGGGCGCGAGCCGCCCCCGGGCTCCCCCACCATGTCCTCCACGGCCGAAGCATCCATCGAGGTCGACGATCCCGCCCTCGACGGCGGCGACTGGCTCTTCCAGAGGGACGGGCAGGTCTACGGCCCGGTGGAGGGGCGCCGGCTCGCCGCGCTGCTCTACCGGGGCGAGGTCTCGGCCGCGACGCTGGTGTCATCCGGCGACGGCGCCTGGAGGCCGCTGGTCCAGGTGGGCCCGTTCCTGGTCCACGTCGGCAAGGCCGAGGCGGTGCTCCGGGTGGAGCAGGAGGTGACCGGCGCGCGGCTGCTCCTGGCGCGCCGGGCGCGCACCCGCAGCGCCAGCCTGGTGGTGGGGGCGCTGCTGCTGGTGGCCGGTGCGGCGGGCGTGGCCTTCCTGCTGGGCCGGGGCGGTGCGGGCCGCAGCCCGCTCCTCGAGGACTTCGGCGCGGGCATCACCATCGCGGTCCCGGCCCGCGTGGCGGTGGCCCGCGGGGTCGCCGTCGACGAGGTCGAGGTGGAGCTCGCCGCCGCCTCGACCCGCCCACCCGGCGCGGCGGCCGCCACCCGACCTGGTGCCCCGTCACCCCTCGACCCCGCGCCCGGCGGCCGGACGGCCGGCGCCGTGGAGGGCGGCGACCTCGTCGACAGCCAGTTCGACGCCGGACGGATCCAGGCGGTGGTGGGCGCCCAGCAGCGGACGCTGGCCCGCTGCCTGCGTGAGCAGTCCGCCAGGGATCCCGACTTCTCCGGTGAGGTCCCGCTCGAGTTCACCGTCGGCAACGAGGGGCGGGTGGTGCGGGTGGCGGTGACCGATCCGCGCCTGCGGCAGGGGGCGCTGCGTGACTGCTTCGAGCAGGTCCTCTCGGCCTGGAGCTTCGACCGCTTCCCCGGCCAGCGCCCCACCGTCTCCCTGGTCTTTCGGGTGGGCCAGTGACCGGCACCGCCGATCGGCTGGCGGCGCGCGCCGAGGAGCTGCCCGCGGGCTCCACCCGGCGCAAGGTGCTGGAGGGGGCCAAGCGCTTCAAGGCCGCCTGGGTGGAGTTCGCCCGGCTGCTCGCCGAGGTCCGGCGCGACGAGCTGTGGCGTGAATGGGGTTACCCGAGCTTCGATCGGTACTGCTCGGGCGAGCTCTTCATCAAGAGGGCCACCGCCGAGAAGCTCACCGCCAGCTTTGGCTTCCTGGAGCGCCACGAGCCGAGGCTCGCCGAGGGACGCGGCGACGGGGCCGCGCCGCCCTTCGAGGTCATCGAGGTGCTGTCCCGCGCCGAGGCGGCCGGCCGCCTCTCCGCCGCGGGCTGGCGCGAGCTCAGGGACGAGGTGATGGAGCGGCCGCCCACGCCCGCCGCCCTGAACCGGACCCTGACCGAGCGGTTCGGGCCGGCACCCGCGCCGCCCCGCCCTGCCAGGCAGGAGCGGCTCGGCCGCCTCGCCGCCGCGGCCCGGCGGCTGGCCGAGGCCTGCGCCGGGGAGGGGCCGGCCCTGCCGAAGCCGGTGCTCGCCCACGCCGAGGCCCTGGCCGAGGAGCTGGCGGCCCTGGCGGACGGCTCCTGACACCCCGCCGATGGGTGGCACGCCACCGGGCGCCTGGCCACCGGCGCTGCTATGAAAGTGCCCGGACCTCCGGATTCCGACAGCCGTCCGATTCTGCTACCATCCTCCGGTCGAGGGACCACGCTTGAGCCGCAAAGAGCACCACCACGGAAACCTCTCCTGCTCGTTCTGCGGCAAGGGCCAGCGCGAGGTGCGCAAGCTCATCGCCGGGCCCACCGTCTACATCTGCGACGAGTGCATCCGGCTCTGCAACGACATCATCGCGGAGGAGGCCGACCGGGAGGAGGGGCGCCCCAGCGTCTCCTTGCCGACGCCGGCCGAGATCAAGAGCTTCCTCGACGACTACGTGGTCGGCCAGGACCGCGCCAAGAAGGTGCTCGCGGTCGCCGTCTACAACCACTACAAGCGCGTCTACTCGCGCAAGGCGCCGCGCCCGCCGCGCCCCGGCCAGGCCCGCTCCACCAGCGAGGACGTCGAGCTCCAGAAGTCGAACATCCTGCTCATCGGCCCCACCGGCTCCGGCAAGACGCTGCTGGCCCAGTCGCTGGCCCGCTTCCTCAACGTCCCCTTCACCATCGCCGACGCCACCTCGCTCACCGAGGCCGGCTACGTGGGCGAGGACGTCGAGAACATCATCCAGAACCTGCTCCACAACGCCGACTACGACGTGGAGAAGGCGGGGCGGGGCATCGTCTACATCGACGAGATCGACAAGATCGCGCGCAAGGGTGACTCGCCCAGCACCACCCGCGACGTGGGCGGCGAGGGGGTGCAGCAGGCGCTCCTCAAGATCATCGAGGGCACCCGCGCCAACGTCACCCCGCGCGGCGGCAAGAAGTACAACCAGCAGGAGTACATCCAGGTCGACACCTCCAACGTCCTCTTCATCGTGGGCGGCGCCTTCTGCGGGCTGGAGCAGGTGATCAAGCGCCGGGTGGGCGTGAAGGGGCTCGGCTTCGGGGCCAAGATCGAGCAGAAGGAGGAGGCCAGCCTCGGCCAGCTCCTGGCACGGGTCGAGCCGCAGGACCTGACCAAGTTCGGGATGATCCCGGAGTTCGTGGGCCGCTTGCCGGTCATCGCCACGCTCTCCGACCTCTCGGAGGACGACCTCGTCACCATCCTCACCCAGCCCAAGAACGCGCTGGTGAAGCAGTACCAGAAGCTCTTCGACCTGGAGAAGGTGAAGCTCTCCTTCACCCGCGAGGCGCTGCGGGCCACGGCTCGGGAGGCCATGCGGCGCAAGTCGGGAGCGCGCGGGCTGCGCGCCATCCTGGAGAACGCCATGCTCGACATCATGTACGACGTGCCGTACCGGGAGGGCGTGAAGGAGTGCAAGATCACGGACGGCGTGATCCTGAACCGCGAGCCGCCGCTCCTCTCCTTCGAGAAGGAGAAGAAGCTGGCCTGAGAGCCCGTCAAGGAGTCCCCTCACGGGCTCCGGCCCGCCCGCCCGCCCGCGGGCGGCGTCCCCGGGGGGCACACCGTGCCGCTGCTGCACCCGGCCATTCTTTGCAAGGCCTTGGAACCACGGCCCGATCTTTCGGCATCCCGCTTGCTTTTGCACCGGCTGATGCCCGTCGGCGCGCCTCCCGCGTGGGAGGCGGCCGTCCGGCCGGAGGCGCCATGAAGCTCCAGACCAGCACCGTGCTCCTGCTCGCCGCGCTCGCGCTCCCCCTGGGGGCCGCCGCGCAGGACCGACAGAACGACGATCCCTACGAGGTCTACCCGGCCGAGCCGGTTGGCCCCGAAGGCGGCGATTACGACGTCTCGGTCGATCTCGAGGGCGGCGCGCCGGTCACCTTCTCCACCTTCGAGGAGCCGCTGGGCGGCTATGGCGACTGGGTGTCGGCCGGGGCCCACGGGAGGGCCTGGCGTCCTCGCGTGCCCGCGGGGTGGCGCCCCTACTATTACGGGCGCTGGGAATGGACCACCGAAGGCTGGCTCTGGGTGTCGGACGAGCCCTTCGGCTGGGCCACCTACCACTACGGGCGCTGGACCCTCGACCGCGGCTTCGGGTGGCTCTGGGTGCCCGGCTACCAGTGGGCACCGGCCTGGGTGAGCTGGCGCTACAGCGGCGACGTGGTCGGCTGGGCGCCGCTGGCGCCTGGGCTCTCGCTCTACGTCACCAACTTCGCCTTCGTCGACTCCTGGTGGACCTTCGTGCCGACCGGGCGCTTCTGCGGCGCGCGAGTCCACGGCATCGCCTACGCCCCCGGCCACACCCGCCGCTGGTACGACTCGACCCGGCCCGCGCCGCCGCGCCCAGCCTATCGCGGCGGCGCCAGGCCCGGCCCCGGCCGCGCGGCTCCGCCGGCCTGGGGCGGACCGGCCTCCCGCTTCGTCGAGGAGCGGGCCGGCCGGCCGATCCGCCCGGCCCGCATCGTCCCGTCGTCGGCGCCCGGCAGCGGCCGGGCTCGCCCAGGCGAGATCGGCGTGTTCCGTCCGGAGGCCAGGCCCCGCCCCCCGGCGGCCGGTGGCCGTGAAGATGGGCGTGGCCCAGGTGCCCGCCCGCCGGCCGGTGGTCGTGACGATGGGCGTGGCCCAGGTGCCCGCCCGCCGGCCGGTGGTCGTGACGATGGGCGTGGCCCAGGTGTCCGCCCGCCGGCCGGTGGTCGTGACGATGGGCGTGGCCCAGGTGCCCGCCCGCCGGCCGGCTGGGAGCGCGGCCGTGAACGCCACGGCGGTGAGCGTGGCGTCGTCGAGCCGCGCGGCCGCGGCCCGGGCGCCGCGAATCCGCCAGGCCAGGGGCGCGGCCTGGACGACGACCGCGCCTGGGCGCGCGGGCGCTCCGTGGGTCCTGTGCCGGCCCCGGGCCTCGAGCGCCGTGACCGCGGCGGCGGGCGCCCCGTCTTCGAGCCGCCGGCGCGCGGCGCTCACCAGGGCCGTGACATGGACCGGTCGGCGCCGGTGGAGCGCGCCCCGATGGTCCAGCCGGCGCCGTCGCGCCAGGCCCCCGAGCCACCTTCCGCGCCCGAGCGCGGCCGGGGGGAGGCGCGCGGCCGGAGCGATGACGGCGGCCGCGGTGACGGTGGCGGTGGTGGACGCGCCGGCCGCGGCGATGGCGGCGGCGGTGGTGGACGTGCCGGCCGCGGCGACGGCGGCGGTCGCGGCGATGGCGGCGACCGGCGGCGCTGAAGGAGCAGCGGCGGAGCGGTTGATCGACATGGGGCGCCCAGGTGGGCGCCCCGTTCCGCGCCTGGTGGCCAGGCGGCGCCTTCGGCCGTTCAGGCGGTGACGCGCACCGTGGTCTTCATCTGCCGCCCGGTGTCGAGGTCGCGCGCGCTCATGGTGAGGATCCCCTCCACGTTCACCTCGAAGAGGATCTCGAGCTGGGTGGCGCCCGCGCCGGCGGGACGCACCCCGCTGAAGGTGAACTCGCCGAGCAGCTCGTTGTTCACGGTGGAGGGCTGGTCGCCCTGGAAGATGCGGACCACCAGCTCGGTCTGCTGGTCCACCGAGTTGGTGGCGCGCACGGCCCGGGCGTTGGGGATGGGGGCGTTGCGCGGGAAGACGACGTGCATGGCCCCGCCGGCCTGCTCCAGGCCGATGGCCATGGGGATGACGTCCAGCAGCTGGAGCTTCAGGTCGCTGTTGTCCTGCAGGGACCTGCCGTAGAGCGCGGCGCCGATGGCCACCGCCTCGTCCGGGTGGACGCCCTTGGAGGGCGGCTTGCCGAAGAAGCGGGTGAGCCGCTCCTGGATGGCGGGCATGCGGGTCTGGCCCCCCACCAGCATGACCTCGTCGATGTCGCTGGCGGAGATGCTGGCGTCGACCATGACCGCCCCCAGGATCTTGAGGGTGCGGTCGACCAGCGGCTGGGTCAGCTTCTCCAGCAGCTTGCGGTCGAACTTCACCTCCAGGTTCAGGGGCTGGCCCTGCGGCGTCATGGTGATGAAGGGGATGGAGAAGGGCGCCTCGGCGCGGGCCGAGAGATCGATCTTGGTGCGCTCCGCCAGGTCCTTGATGCGCTGCATCGCCACCGGGTCGGTGGAGAGGTCGATGCCGTGCTTCTTCTGGAAGCCCTCCAGGGCGTGGCGGATCATCGCGTTGTCGAAGTCGATGCCCCCCAGGAAGATGTCGCCGCCGGTGGCCTTCACCTCGAAGACCCGATCGCGGATCTCGATGATGGAGACGTCGAAGGTGCCGCCGCCCAGGTCATAGACCAGCACCCGCTGGTCCAGCTTCTTGCCGATGCCGTAGGCCATGGCGGCGGCCGTCGGCTCGTTGATGATGCGGACCACCTCGAGGTCGATGAGCTTGCCGGCCTCCTTGACGGCCTGGCGCTGCCGGTCGGTGAAGTAGGCCGGCACCGTGACCACCGCGCGAGCCACCTTGAAGTTCAGGTGGTCCGAGGCCACGTCTCGGATCTTGCCGAGGATCTTGGCGCTCACCTCGTGCACGTGGAACGCCTTGCCATGGCAGTCCACCTCCACGTCGTTCTCGCTGCCCGGGTGGACCTGGTACTGCACCGACCGTTGCACGCTCTCCACCACCTCGTCCCGGGGCGCGCGGCCGATGAGCCGCTTGGTGGCGTAGAGCGTGTTGCGTGGGTTGAGCTGCCACTGTCGCTTGGCCTCGTGGCCGATGAGCTCGTTCCCCTTGTCGTCGATGGCGAAGATCGACGGGATGATGTAGTCGCCGCCCTTGTAGGGGACGAGCTTCACCTGCCCGTCGCCGAAGGCGATGGCCGCGCAGGAGTTGGTGGTGCCGAGGTCGATCCCGATGATGGTGTCGGGGGGGAGCTTCTCCATGTCGGGACGGAGCGTACTACGAGGGGCGGCACCGGTGTGGATCTCCCGCGACGACGCCAGGCGCCAAAGGGCCGTCGCGGTGGGCCCCCGACGTCACCGCCCGGTGGCCGGAGGCTGGGGAGCGCTCGGCGCGACCGGAGCGATCGGCGCGGCCGGAGCGACCGGAGCGGCCGGAGCGACCGGAGCGATCGGAGCGACCGGAGCGACCGGAGCGATCGGAGCGATCGGCGCGACCGGAGCCACCGCCGGCGGCACCGGGCGGAGCTGGATCCAGTAGGCGGTCCGGCCTGGGTCCAGGCCGGCCTTGATGAGTGCGCCGGGCCGGAGGGCGCCCGAGGTGGTGGCGCCGCCTGGCTGGTAGATGAGCGTGTTCCGGTCCCAGCCGAGCTCGACCGCGCCGGCCGCCGTCTCCACCGTGAGCCGGTGGCGCTGCAGGTCCACGCTCAGCACCGGCCCGGTCACCTCGGCCACCAGGGGCGGTGGGGGGGCCGGCGCGGCGCTCCCGGGCTCCGCCGCGACCGACGTGGCGAGGGCGAGCCACGGCATGGCGAGGGCGAACCAGGGGCGCATGGGCACATGGTAGCCGTGGCCGCCCGCCGTCGGCCAGCCCCATGAGGTACGATGGCCGCTCTCTCCAGGACCTGCTCGAGGAGGACCGATGGACGGCCGCGTCAGCTGGGACGAGTACTTCATGAACATCGCCCGCGTGGCGGCCACCCGGGCCACCTGTGACCGAAAGCACGTCGGCGCGGTCCTGGTCCGCCACAAGACCATCCTCTCCACCGGCTACAACGGCTCCATCCGCGGGCTGCCCCACTGCTCGGAGGCGGGCCACATGATGGAGGACGGCCACTGCGTCCGCACGGTCCACGCCGAGGCCAACGCCATCATCCAGGCCGCCAAGAACGGCGTGGCCATCGAGGGGGCCACCATCTACACCACCGCCTCCCCCTGCTGGCCCTGCTTCAAGGTGATCGCCAACTCCGGCTGCGCCCGCATCGTCTTCGGCGAGTTCTACCGGGACAGCCGCATCTTCGAGTACGCGCAGCAGATCGGCATCGAGCTGGTCTCGCTCGACGTGCCGGCCAGGCCAGACCTGCAGCCCAAGGACACCGGGGCGCCGCACGCCGTGACCGGGCCGCGGTCGGCCGCGCCTCGACCCGTTCCCCGACGGCCGCGGGCGGGGCGGCGCTGAGCCAGCGGGAGCCCCGGCGGGCGGACCAGCCCCGCGCCCGGAGCGCCGGCACCGAACCCATGTCGATCCTCTCTCGCGGCGCCGCCTTCGTCGACGCCTCCGGCGACCTGGTCACGGCCGACCCGGGGTTCCTCCGTGAGCTCGGGCTGCCCGTGGAGGAGGCCGCGGCCGTGCTGCGGGCGCGTGGCGAGCGGGAGCCCGGGCTGGGGGCGCTGCTCCGGGGCCTGGGACCGGCCGCGCTGGCGCTGGTGGGGGCCAGCGGCGAGCCGCTCTCGCTGCAGCGGCTCGCTGGACCGGTGGGGCTGCTGCTCCTGCTGCGCGCCCCGGCCGATCCGGAGCGGCTGGAGCACGCCGTCCGCTCCCAGGGTCTGGCGCTGCTGACCGGGGGCCTGGCCCATGACGTGAACGGCCTGCTCAACACCATGTCCCTGCAGCTGGCGCTGCTCGCCGAGAAGCTGGAGGGCGGCCCGGGGGCGGGGCCGGCGGCCAGCCACCTCGGCGCGCTGCGCGAGCAGATCGCCCGCATTCACCGGGTGGTGAGCCGCTTCCGCGAGGTGGCCGAGCCGAACCTGCCGTCCGGTGACCTCGACCTCGCCGGGCTGGCCAGCGACCTGGTGCAGCCCTTCATCCACGAGCTGCACCAGCGGGAGATCCAGCTCGTGCTCGAGGCGCCGGCCGGAGTGGCCCGCACCGGGGCGCCGGCCGAGCGGGTGGTCCGGCTCGTGCTGGGGGTGCTCACCCAGGCGGTGATGGCCACGCCCGCCGGGGGCGCCCTTTCGGTCAGCGTGGCGGGAGCCGACGGCTGGGCCACGCTGACGGTGCTCCACTCGACGGGTGCCCCGCCGCCGCTCCTCGGGTATTACTCCCTGGTGGCGGCCGAGGCCGCCGTCGAGCTGGGCGGCCGGCTGACCAGGGCCAACGAGGACGGACGGGAGCGCGTGACGCTGCAGCTGCCGAAGGGCCACCACGCATGAAGTACCGGGTCCTCATCGTGGACGACGAGGCGGACGGGCGCGAAGCGCTCGCCGAGCTGACCGGCCGCTGGGGCTACGACGTCCAGACCGCGGCCGACGGCACGGAGGCGCTGCGGCGCGCCATCGAGTGGCACCCCGACATCATCCTGAGCGACCTGGTCATGCCCAACATGGACGGTCTCTGGCTGCTGCGCGCCCTGCGGGCCGAGCTGCCCGACTGCCCGGTGGTGCTGCTGACCGGGCGCGGCTCCATCCAGATCGCGGTCCAGGCCATCAAGGAGGGGGCCTGGGACTTCATCGAGAAGCCGATCGAGGTCTCGCGCCTCCGCATCGTGGTGGAGCGGGCGCTGGAGAAGAAGGAGACCATGCGGGAGGTCCAGCTGCTGCGGCGGCGCGTGGCGGCGCTGGCCCCCGGCACCGACATGGTCGGCGCCGGACCGGCCATGCAGAAGGTCTTCGAGCTGGTCAAGCGCGTGGCCGCCTCCAACGCCAGCGTGGTCATCAGCGGCGAGAGCGGCACGGGCAAGGAGGTGGTGGCGCGCGCCATCCACGGCCTCTCGCCTCGCCGCGACAAGCCCTTCGTGGCGCTCAACTGCTCCGCCATCCCGGCCACGCTCATCGAGTCGGAGCTCTTCGGCGCGGAGCGCGGCGCCTTCACGGGCGCCGACCAGCGCCGCATGGGCTGCTTCGAGCTGGCGCACAACGGCACCCTCTTCCTCGACGAGATCGGGGAGCTGCCCTCCGAGCTGCAGGCCAAGTTCCTGCGGGTCCTCGAGGAGCGGAAGTTCCGCCGCCTGGGCGGGCGCACCGAGGTGGAGGTGGACGTGCGGGTGCTGTGCGCCAGCAACCGGGACCTCAAGGACGAGATCCGGAGGGGGCGCTTCCGCGAGGACCTGTTCTTCCGCCTCGGGGTCTTCGGCATCTGGCTGCCTCCGCTCAAGGAGCGGCGGGAGGACATCCCGATCCTGGTCCACCACTTCATCGAGAAGTTCAACGCCGAGACGGGGAAGCGAGTGCAGGAGGTGACGCCGGCGGCCATGAGCGTGCTGCAGGGCTACGCCTGGCCGGGCAACATCCGCGAGCTGCGCAACACCGTGGAGCGGGCCATGATCCTGGCCGACGGCGAGGTGCTCACCGAGGAGCACCTGCCGCCCGAGATGAAGCCCGGCGGCCCCGAGGCGGCGGCGCTGCGCCTCCCGCTCGGCCAGCCCCTCGAGCAGGTGGAGCGGGACTACATCCTGGCGTCGCTGCAGCGGAACGCCGGCAACAAGGCCCGCACCGCGGAGGTGCTCGGCATCAGCGAGAAGACGCTCTACAACAAGCTGAACCGCTACGCCGCCGAGGCCCGCAGCCGCGCCGGCGAGCCCGGCCCGGGCGGCGGCCGGCCCGGGAGCTAGCCGGGCGAGGCCGGCTGGGCCACGGCGGCGGCCCCGTCCGGCCGGTGCGCCAGGCGCACCAGCCCCCGCCCGTCGCGCTTGGCCTGGAAGAGCGCCCGGTCGGCCGCATCCACCATGGCCTGGCCATCGCCGTCGGGGCCGAGCTGTGCCACGCCGAAGGAGGCCCCCACGGCGCGGGCGGCCGGCCCCTGGCCGAGCCGGAGCGTGGCCAGGCGGCGCAGCACGCGCTCTCCCAGCACGAGCGCCTCGGCGGCGCCGGTGTGCGGCATGAGGAAGAGGAACTCGTCGCCGCCGGCGCGGGCCGCGAAGTCGGTGGCGCGCAGCTCGCGGTGAAGGACCGCCGCCATGCCCTGCAGCGCCTGGTCGCCGCTGGCGTGCCCCAGCGTGTCGTTGATGGACTTCAGGTGGTCGAGGTCCGCCATGATGCAGGAGAGCGGCGTTCGGTACCGGCGCGCCCGGCGCAGCTCCTCGTGGAGCCGGGCCTCCAGGGCCCGCCGGTTGGGCAGGCCGGTGAGCGGGTCGGTGAGGGCCTCGTCGCGCAGGGCTCGCATGGCGCGGGCCTGCCCGATGGCGTGGTGCAGGTGGGCCCGCAGCTCCGCGGCCGAGAAGGGCGACCCGAGGACGTCGGCCCCCAGCGCCAGCGCCCGGAGGCGCGAGGCCTCCTCGCTCCGCTCGCCCAGCACCACGGCGGGCAGCTCGGCGCAGGCCGGGTCGGAGCGGAGCGCCTCCAGCGAGGCCAGCCCGTCGGGATCGGCCTCCAGGTCGAGCAGGGCGGCGTCGAGCGGCTCGAGGCGCCCGGCCTCGACGGCGGCGGCCGGCCCGTCCACCTGCACGGCCACGAAGTCCGGGCCGAGGAGGTCCGCCAGGGCGGCGCGGAGCGCAGCATCCGGCCCGGCCACCAGGACCCGCGGCGGCGCCCGGGCGACCAGGCGCCGCCCAGGCTCGAGCGGGTGGGCGCGAGCCCGCGCGAAGGCGTGCGAGCAGAGCCCCGCCACGCGCCGAAGCGCCGACTCGCTGCCTCCCGCGAGCCGCAGCGCCCCCGCGCCAGGTGCGATGGGGATGAGGGCGACGCCCGCCTCGACCCGGGCGTGGTCCTCGGTGGCCAGCGGGGAGGGGGAGGGGACCAGCCGGGCGCGCCAGCCCAGCACGGTGGCCACGGCGGCCCGCACGCGGCGCGAGGCCGCGATCGGCGGGAGCTCGGCGGCGTCGTCCAGCGCGTCGAGGAGCGGCCCGAGCGCCGTCACCGCCAGGACGGCGCGGCGCCGACCGGCCTCACGCCGGCTGGTCGACATCGGCACGACGCGCCCGCGGCCCGTGGGCCGAGCACCCCGGCGTCCGTCCCGGCTCGGCATGCTGCACCCCCCTTCGACAGTCTACGGAGGCGGTCGGCGGGAGGGAACCGGGCGGACCGGGACCGAGGGTCGAGACCCCGAAGGGACCGACGGGGGCCAGGGTGCGGCGCGGGCGCGCAGGCGGCGGTATCCTTCCGCCGAGACGGGGAGAACCGACCATGCTCGAGCCGGTGGTGATCTACGGGAAGGATTCGTGCCCCTACACGGCGGCCGCGCGAGAGGACTGCGCGGCGCGCGGCGTGCCCGTCACCTACTTCGACGTGACGCGAGACGCCGAGGCGATGCGCCGCTTCCTCGAGCTCTCGGGCGGCGAGCGGCAGGTGCCGCTCATCGTGGAGCGGGGGCGCAGCTGCACCGGCTTCGGGGGATCTTGAAGGGTCTGACGGCCCTCGGTCGAGGGCCACGGGAGCAGGTGCGGCCGGCGCGGATCAGCGGCGGCGGAACAGCTGGCGCCGGCTGCGGTTCGCCGCGGGGTCCATCTGGGCCGGGGGCGGCTCCAGCCTGAACTGGTACCACTGCTGGTCATAGAGCTTCCACAGCTTGAGCTTCTTGCCGTTCTGCAGCGCCTGCAGCGACTCCTTCACCTTCTCGTCCTTGGGGAGCGCGGCGGCGCCGCGGCCGAGCACGCGGATGGCCTCCTCGTGCCGCCCCTCCTTCTCCAGGATCCAGGCGTAGACGGACCAGGCCAGCCCTTCCTTCTCGCCGACCTTGACCGCGTCCTCGAGCAGCGACAGGGCGCCGGCCAGGTCGCGCTTGCGGTAGCGCGCCGCCGCCAGGATCGCCCGGCCCATCCAGTCGCGGTAGGCCAGGCGGGCCAGCCAGCCGCGGGGCAGCCCCGCCTCGAGGTCGGGCAGCGCGGCGTCGAGGTCGTCGACCAGGTAGCGCAGCATGCCGATGTTGGCGTGGAGCTGCGCGCCCACCAGGAACTGCCACGGCGCGAGGGAGAAGCCGCCTTGCAGGGCCTGGATGGCCTTCTCCACCCGGCGGGCCATGAGCTCCTTCTGGACCACTTCGTTCACCGCGTCGAGCCGCTTGCGGACCCGGAAGGCGACGAAGACGTAGAGGGCCGTGGTGGCGACGAGGCCGGGGAAGACCGCGGCCACCCAGCCGTAGCCGAGGCCGAAGGCGATGGCCAGCGCGACGACCACGCCCACGGCGAGGCTGAGGAGGAGGTTGTACATGGGGGCTCCAGGGGAATCAGCGCGGAGCAATACACGCGCGCTCGCCCCCCTCGCAAGGGAAAAGGGTGCGGCGCGGATGGCCCTCCCCGGGCTCGAACCGGGACGGGGGGTTGCCCCACTCGATTTTGAGTCGAGCGCGTCTACCGTTCCGCCAGAGGGCCCGCAGCGCCGAACGCCAGGGATGATAACAAAGTTTGCCGATTGACGCAGCCGGAAATCGAGTAAAGTGATTCACGCTTGGTTTAGCCCGTCACCTCAATCTCGAATCAATACCCCCCCCCGGAGTCCGCATGCCCCGCCCCGCCGCCTCGCTCGACGACATCGTGAAGAACGCCATGGAGGGAGTCGTCAAGCGCACCGCCTCCGTCATCGCCAGGACCATCGCCGACATGGTGGCGGCCCGCCTCGAGGCCGAGCTCAAGAAGGGCGTGGGCAAGTCCGCTCGCGGCCGCAGCTCCAAGGGGCGAGCTGTCCGCCCCCGCGCCGAGCTGACCCGCTGGGTGGCCGACAAGCGGGCGCGCCGCGTCCCCACCTTCGTCATCGAGACGACCGGCCTGAAGACCAAGAAGGCCGTCGTCGCCAAGTACGGCGACAACGTGGCGTTCGAGAAGGGCAAGCCGGCGCCGAAGCCCAGGTAGGCG